>NZ_JBFEFH010000014.1:0-162634 GCF_040717455.1 Tautonia sp. JC769 | reverse complement strand
TCGACGAGCGACAACACGACTTTCGGCCTCCATGGGCTGGTCTTGAACGAGGGCTCGACGAGCTCGATCCGGAGGAGCATCTTCAATACGAGCACCACAATTCACAGTGGCGCAAATATAGATATTTCAGGAAATCACTTCAACCAATCTCAGGTGTTCGCCGACGGCCCTTCGAGTACGGAAATCGATCTGAGGTCAAATTACTGGGGATCCTCCGATCCGATCCTGATCGAGGGCAAGATCACCCATCAGGAAGACGATCCCGATCGGCCACGTGTACGCTTCAATCCCCCACTCACGAATTCTGTGAATGCGGCGCCCGGCGTGCTCGTTTTGCCCCGTTCCGGCCTCATTACAACACCCGTTAAGACGGCAACCTTCACCGTCCGCCTGGAGAGCGTCCCAACAGCGCCGGTCACCATCAACCTGACCAGCTCGAACCCGTCGATCGGCAGTCCGAATGTCGAGTCGCTCACCTTTCTTCCTGGGAACTGGAACGTTCCCCAGGTCGTGACGATCGAGAGCTCCTCGGAAGATGAAGCCGATTACTCGATCATCACCTCCGCGGCAATCAGTGACGACGATCTCTACGACGGGCGCATCGTGGCCGACGTGCTGGTGAGGAATCTCGGCTCCTCGGCCTCCAATGTCAGCGTCGAGTCGGATTCCATCGTGGAAATCGACGAGTCGGGCAAACAAGGCTTCTTCGATGTTCTACTGACTCGGCGGCCGACCGCGTCGGTCACGATCAACCTCACCAATACGAAACCGGGCGAAGCGGACCTTTCGCAATTGGCCATCACGTTCACCCCAGCCAACTGGTTCGAGCCGCGCAGGATCACGGTCACGGGCCAGCCTGACAATCAATTCGACGGCAACACCACGTTCACGATCCGTGGGACCATTTCCAGTAACGATCGCATGTTCGACGGCTGGCCGTTCCCGGAAGTCACGGTTGTCAATCAGGACCTCGACACCGCCGAGATCCTCGTGGACAGACCCTCAAGCCTGACGACCTCCGAGGACGGGAACACGGCCCAGTTCTACGTCAGCCTCAGCTCTCGGCCGACGGCACCGGTCACGGTGAATTTCTCCAGCTCCGATCCGTCGGAAGGGGAACCCGTCCAATCGTCCCTGATCTTCACGGCAGCGAACTGGAACACCCTGCAACCAGTGACCGTCCGGGGCGTCAATGACGACAACGCCGACGGCAACATCACCTACTTCATCCGCGGGAAGACCACGAGCGACGACCCGAATTTCGATGGGAAGGAGTTGGAGGAGATCCCCGTCGTCAACGTCGACAACAATTCTATCGCCATACTTCCGTCACCGCCCTCGAATCTCTCCACGAACGAGGAGGGCAAAACGGCCACCTTCTCCGTCCGGCTCGGGGCAAGACCCACTGCCCCGGTCACGGTCGACTTCACCAGCTCCGACACGTCGGAAGGCGTACTGCTCCAATCGTCGCTCACCTTCACCGAGACGAACTGGTCGATCCCGCAGGAGATCACGGTCCGGGGTGTTGACGATGATGTCGCCGATTTCAACATCGTCTACCAGATTACCGGCCTCGCCCGCAGCGATGACCCGGACTTCGACGGGCTCGCGATGCCAGTTGTTTCGATTGCGAACAGGAACGACGACACGGCCGGCGTCAACCTCTCGCAATCGAACCTGGCCATCAACCGGGTCCCGGGGCAGAATCACACGCGCACCTTCACCGTCGCACTCGACTCGCAACCGACGGGCAATGTGACATTCGCCCTCTCCTCCGGGAATCCGTCTCAGGCCGAAGTCGATGTCACCACATTGACCTTCACCCCGGCCAACTGGAACGTCCCGCGTACCGTGACCGTCACCGGGGTCTATGATGGGACGCCTTCCAATCCGGCACCGTTCCCGGTGGTCGTGGAAGTCTCCGCCTCGAACGATTCGAACTACCCTGTCGGCACGCGGGAGACCGTCCAGATCACCGAATCCCGGCAGCAAATCGAGGTCGAGGGGGACTACGACGGCGACGGTCGGGCCGACCTGGCCCTGTATCACTACGACGAGAATCGAGGGGTCGGTGTCTTCTCGATCCGCCGCTCCTCCGACGGCCAGACTCAACAGATCGAACTCTCCGACATCGGACGCAACTCCGTGCCGGTCGTCGGCGACTTCGACGGCGACGGCATCAGCGACATCGCCGTGAGTGACCCGTACGCCATTGCCGGGAATGGTTCCGTGCCGAATGCCACGAACTGGGTCTTACTGTTCTCCGGCAGCAACAACGAGCGTCGAGATGTCCTGTTTGGAGCAGCAGGTAACCTCGACCGCCCCGCTCCGGCCGACTTCGATGGCGACGGCATCACCGACATCGCCACGTTCCGTGCCTCCAGCGATCGAACCCCTGGAGCCGCCGAGTGGTTCATCCTGCCGTCGACCTCAAACCCCGACGGACCCCAGACCAGATTAGGAGCCTTCGATGTCGCGTTCGGCGCACCAGGTGGGCTTGACCTTCCGGCCCCGGCCGACCTCGACGGCGACGGCCGGGCCGACATCGTCACTTTCCGCCCCGAACGGACCGCAGAGGACGTCGCCAACGGCGTTCTCGATGGCGCCCAGTGGTTCGTCCTCCCGTCTAGCTTCAATGACCTAAAGTTCAGCGAGCGGGATGGGGCTTTCCGTTACGAATTCGGAGCCTCGGGCAATACCGACCAACCCTCAGTCGCCGACTTCAACAACGACGGTCGCGCCGACATCGTCGCCTTCCGATCGCGCAGCGACCTCGCCCCCGGCTTCGCCCAGTGGTTCACCCTGCCCTCATCGGGCGGCCCGACGACCTTCGCCAACGGCTTCCTGGTCACCTATGGAATTGCAGGGGAAATCGCCGCCGTGGCCGACTACGAAGGCTACGGACGTCCCAGCTACACGGTCTTCAATCCCTCCACGGGCGACTGGACCCTCGACGCGGCCCAAACGAACGGCCAGCCCTTCGGGATTCCCCGAACCGTCCGCTTCGACCCGACGGGGGGGCGAGGAGTTCCCGTGCTCAGCCCCTTGCGGTTCCGCATCGATGCGACCCAGGGAGACGGCGCTGCGACCGCAACCGCAAGCGCTCGCCACGGCAATCGCCTTGACCTCCTTCCCTCGCTGGTTGATCGATTGCTACCCGACCTCGCTTCCGACTCCTGAGCGAAGCTGACGAACGGCCGACCAGCGATCCCATCGCTGGTCGGCCGCCGAGGACACCTGGAGGGCCCACGCAACCCATCGGCCAAAACCGGGTTGACGGGTCTCGTGAACGAACCCCACATCGCCGCACACCCCAAGAGACCGAGCATCTTGGGGTCGCTATAGAAATTGCTGCTCCCCGCTCGATTACCCCTGTCCGGCCCGCCACTCCTCAACCTGTACGTGCCGGGGCTTCGTCCCTCCGATGCGGCCGGGCTGAGCAGCCTCTCGGCCGTGGCCTGAATTTCCGAGTCGCTCGCCCCCGGGCGTGGAGTCGCTCGAATCTCCTCGCCCGGTACGACCGACGCCTCTCCGCGTGGCTCGGTCGGCGTGATGCCCCGTCCCACGGCGAGGCCGAGCGGTCCACCGAATCCTCCTCCTCCCGGTCCCAGGCACACGCCTCGGCCGAGGTGAACGGCCACAGCCAGGGGGGGAACGCCCCGACATTCGTCCAGGAGGAGCGCACCTGCTGCCGCCCGGCTCCCACGACCTGCTTGCCCTCGCGAAAGGCGATCTCCAGGCTCAAGCCGTCGGCCATCGATCCCAGGATGTCGACCACGCTCGCCGCGGTGTCCGCACAGGAGTGCGCCCGCCAGCCGGCCCGCTCATCGACCGGCATCACCCGGATCACGCCGCCGGCTGGCCGTTAGGTCGCCAGGTCGCCAGAAAGGTCTTGCACGTCTTGACCGTGGCGATTCCTTACGGGCTGAGCGTCTCGGAAGGCCAGCCACGCCGCTGGCCGGCCCGCCTGGCCCGGTCCGATCGCGCCCTGGCCGCCTTGCCCGGTCTCGGCCTGGGAGCGGTGGCCGTCGAGGACCGGGCGGAGGACGGTGAGGGTCTCGCGATCACGTTGACTTATGACAATCCGATCGGGGTTCATGGTGACCTCCGGGCTTGGCCTGAAGATCGCATCGACCGGACATCTCTCTTGGGGCCAAACACCGGACAATTCTCTTGGGGGCTGACAGCACGAGCACCAGGCGGTTGACGCGATCCGCGTCCCACGCGACGATGCTCGGCGGCGGGCGCCGGCGAGTCGCCCATGGAGGGAGACTCTCGCGGCGTCCGACCCGGATTGATCTCGCCCCTGCATCGCGAGTCGCGGCACAGCCGCCGTCCCGCCGACCGGACAGATCGCCGAGGTCTGATCCCTCCGAGCCTGAGGAGTACATCGACGATGACCGTGACCGTACGCCTCGCCTGGATCATCCTGGGAGTGCTGGCCCTGGCCCCCGCCCCGGCCTGGGCACAGGAGCCAGCGGACGCCGCCCTGGAATCACTGTTCCAGGACTACCTCGACGCCTGGTTCTCGCACGAACCGCTCACCGCGACGCGACTGGGCGATCATCGCTTCGACGATCGGCTCGAAGACCTCTCGGCCGAGTCCAGGGCCGCCTGGGTCGAGCGCGATCGCAGGTTCCTGGACCGGTTACCCGATCGGGTCGACTACGAGGCACTCAGCCGGGACGGTCAGATCGACTTCGAAATCTTCCGTCATCATCTGGAGTACGCCCTCTGGCTTGCCGAGCACTTCGAACCGTTCGAAGACGACCCCAGGACCTATGTCGGCTACACCACCGAGGGCGTCTACCTGCTGCTCACGCAATCGACCCTTCCCGAGGCCGAGAACCTGGCCAACGCGATCGAGCGAATCAAGGCCGTGCCCCGGATCGTCGAGACCGCGAAGCAAACCCTCACCGGGGCGCCCCGGGTCAAGGTCGAGACCGCCATCCTCCAGACCCGAGGGGCGATCGGATTCTATACGGACGATGTGTTCGTGTTCGCCAACCAACCCCAGGGGGAGGGGGAACTCGCCGAAGTCGCCGCCGACGCCGCCGAGGCCTTGCAAACCTATCTCGATTTCCTCACGAACGAGCTGCTCCCCGACGCGGGCGATGACTGGCGCATCGGCCCCGAACTGTTCGCCGAGAAGGTCGCTCGCGAGCTGAATTCCGGCCTGACCGCCGCCGAGGTCCTCGCCGAGGCGACGGCCGAGGCCGAGCGGGTCGAGCAGGAGATGGCCGTGATCGCCCGGCAACTCTGGTGGGACATGTTCCCGGGGATCCCGGTCCCTCCCGACGACCCCGACGGGCGCCGCACCCTGATTCGAGAGGTCCTGGAGCAGATCGGTCAGGAGCACGGATCCCCCGAATCGCTCGTCACCGATGCCAGGGCCACGGTCGCCTCCATCAAGGCGTTCATCGATGAGCGGGACATCCTCGGTCTCCCCGAGCCCGATCGCTGTGCGATCATCGAGATGCCCGAGTTCATGCGGGGGAACTCGGTCGCCTACCTCAACCCCGCCCCCCCGCTCGACCCCGAGGGGCGCAGCGAATACGCCATCAGCCCGCCGCCGGGCGACTGGGACGACGACCGCGTCGCCAGCTTCCTCCGCGAGTACAACGCCCGGATGCTCCAGATCCTCACCATCCACGAAGCCTACCCCGGCCATTACGTCCAGCTCGAATACTCGAACCGCTGCCCGTCGCTGATCCGTCGCGTCCTGTCGTCCGGCACCTTCGCCGAGGGGTGGGCCGTCTACACCGAGCGGATGATGCTCGACGAGGGCTTCGGCCTCGGCGACCTGAAATTGCGCATGCAACAACTCAAATTCTACCTGCGAGCCGTCGTCAATGCGATCCTCGACCACGAGATGCACGCCCGCTCCATGACCGACGACGAGGCCATGAGCCTGCTCATGGACCGGGCCTTCCAGACCGAGGGCGAGGCCGCCGGCAAGGTCATCCGATCCAAGCAGTCGTCGGCGCAGCTCTCCACCTACTTCGTCGGCCGCGTCGCCTTCCACCGCCTCCGTCAGGCCATCCAACGCGAGCAGGGAGACGCCTTCGACCTCGCTCGCTTTCACGAGGCGACGCTCTCGCACGGCACCTTGCCGGTCAAATATCTCCCGGAACTGGTGCGGAAATCGCTCGACATGGCCCCGGCCGCGGAATGAGCCTTGTCCCTCGCGATCGACACCCGATGGCAGCACGTCGAAGCGAGTCGAGGCGACTCAATCGAGCGACATCCGACCGTCCTCGCAGCCGACCCGCTCGACCATGACACTCACACGGCCAGCCCGGGCCGGTTGACCCGAGCTGGGCGTGACGTGTCGCCCCCTTGGAGTCGTTCGCGCGGCGATCGGCCGTGCGACTCCCCCCGACTCCGGAGCGGTCAGGCCGCGCGGAGCCAGTCGCGGATCCGGCCCAGCTCGCCGTTCCAGGACGAGTCGAGCCGGCGGCGGACATAGCAGCCGTACAGCAGGTCGAGCGTCTCGGTCAGGTGGCGGAGCAGGTCGATCCGGCCGTCGATCGCCTCGCGGCCGGACACGCCGTCCTCCTTGGGCAAGGCGGCCCCGGAGACGGCCATCGTCTCGGCCTGGATCGTCAGATCGAAGGTCGCCCCCTGGCGTTCGAGCAGCAAGCCGGCCTTGCGGGGGAGCTTGCCCGACTGCAAGGCGCGGAGCGCCTCGGGCATCCGGGTCGGCCCTTCGTACGAGAGGCTGTCGCGGCCCGTCTCCCCCCTCGGGCAGTCCAGTTGCAGGGTCTTGGAGATCATGACCGAGCATTCCGAGCCGTCGGCCAGGGTCAGCACGTCCCCCTCGTTCTGGAGCGTGTGCCAGAGCCAGAGCAGGAACTCGTTGCCCCAGTAGTCCCGGCTGGTCGGGTCGGCCTCGGCCCAGGCGATCGAGGAATAGAGCGCCGAGTCGCCGTCGCCGAACAGGGCCAGCGGGGCCGAGTCGTACAGCGCGTCGCCGTGCCCCATTTCGGCGGCGATCGACGACGCCAGCACCCCGGCGGTCACAGGTTCGAGCGTGCGGTCGAACGTCTCGCGGAACAAGGGGAGCAGCCGATCGAGCACCGCGTTCGACGTGGCGCCGGCGTAGACCGTGTTGGTCCGGGCGTCCCAGAGGATCGGGTGCATCTTCCGGCGCCGGTATCGGCCGTCGGCGGCCTCGGCCTCGGCCCGCACCTTGGCGGCCTCCTTGGCCTCTTCCCGCTGGGCCTTGGTGGGCCGGCCGCTGGCGTTCTGCGAGGCCCGGGCATCCAGCTCAATCTGCGTATACGCCTTGAGCAGGTCGCCGGGGATCTTGTCCGCGTCGATCCTCATGCCCAGGTGCAGGGCATCGTTGATGGAATTCTTGCCCAACTCGAACGTCATGTCGAGCACGTGGTTCCCGCCCGACCAGCCGAAATGCACCCCGTCGGTCGGGTCGGCTTCGCCGTGTCGACCAATCGCATGATTCGCCGCCTTCTCCAGGATTTCCTCGTCGAACGGCAAGGGGGACTCGCCGCTGACCCGGAACCGCACATAGCTGACGCGCCCGTTCAGGAAGCCCATGGGTCGGCGCTCCTCCGAGTGACCAGGCCCCCGAGGCGACCATCGCCGAGCGGGGACAAAAGACCATCCTGTCGCCGAACCATCATCGGCCGCGCCGGCCGACCATCCGAACCGAGCCGGGCGATCGTCAGGCCCCGAAGGACCGCTCGTGCCGGTCGGCCTCGCTTTGGGCGACGGGGCAAGGTCTGCGGCCTGCGAAGGATGCGGCCGGCCCCTGGGGGCTCGACCTCAACCCTCGACCCCGATCGCCAGCTCGTCCCACGCCGCCTCGAGCCGGTCGAGCCGCCAGAGCCGCACGGCGTGCTCTCCTTCGGCCGCCACGGCCAGCGATCGGCCGTCGGGAGCGAAGTCGAGGTCCAAAATCCCCCCGGTCGTCTCGCCCAGCGTGGCTACGAGCCGGAGCGCCTGGGCGTCGATCCGCCAGAGCCGGACGGCCCGATCGAATCCCCCCGAGGCCAGGGTCCGGCCGTCGGGGCTGATCGCCAGGCTCGAGACCCCTCCCGGATGGGCGTCCCCGGCCGCGAGGGACGGCACCCCGTCCGGCAGCGGGATCGTGACGAGCGAACCGCCCGAGGTGCCCGAGACCGCCAGCCCCCCGTCGGGCCGGAGGGCCAGGGCGTGAACCGGGCCCTCCGCATGGTCCCACTGCCGGACGAGGACCACCTTGCCGGCGTCGATCCGGAGCAATCGGGTCAAACCGTCGCGGCCCCCGGCCACAATCCAGGGCTCGCGCAGGCTGAGGCTGGGCAGGGTCATCATCCCCCTGACGCTCTCCGCCACCCGATCATGCCAACTGACCGTCTGCGACCGGCGATCGAAATCCCAGCAGCCGATCTCCGTCCGATCGTCCAGCAATCCCCAGAGCCGCCGGCCGTCGCCCGAAAACCGCAAGGCCGACGGCGTTTTCAGGGCGATCGATTCGGGCGCCTCCTCCGAGCCGATCCTCCAGAGCAGGACGCCGCCCCCCGGCCCGCTCCAGGCCAGGCGATCCCCCCCCGGAGCGATCGCCAGGGCCGGGGCCTGCTCGGGCCTCGGCCCCTCGGCCGGCAGATCAAGCCCTGCCAATCGCCCAGGCGTCCCGAGGCCCCAGAGACCGACCCGGGTCAGATCCCCCGATCGGCCGAGCCTCGCCAGTGACCGGCCGTCCGGCGAAACGGCCAGGGCCTCGACGGTCGTCTCGTCGAGGCCGATCACCTCGTAGGCCGGATGATGCGTCAACGCCACCCGGATCGCCCGGTGTTTGCCCGACGCGACGAACTCACCACCCTCGGGCGCGAAGGCCACGTCGATCAGGTTGTAGCCCGTCCCCTCGGCCTCGTGAATGGATCCGATCATCCGGCCGGTGTTCGCCTCCCAGAACTTGATCCGGCGGTCGTCGTCGTGGGGGCTGGCGGTGGCCAGCAGCGAGCCGGACGGGTGGAAGTCCAGCCCGCTGAGCGTATGACGATGGGCCGCCGACCCCAGCTCCGGGTCGATCAGGCGGCGGACCACCTGCAACCGATCGCTCGACACCAGGGTGATGGCCTCGGGCCCTCCTGCGGCCAGCATCCGGCCGTCCGGGCTCCAGGCCAACCGGTCGGCCCCGACCTCCGGCCCTCCCGCGATCGACTCCAGCGTCTCCGGGTCGTGCCGATGCAGCCGGGTCCCGACGACGCTCGCCAGCGACCCCGTCCCACTGATCGCCAGGCTCCGCACGGGAGCATCGCCGCGGAACTCCGCCTCGGGCCCCTCGGGAGCCTGACGGCCGGCGCCCACCTGCCAGCGCCGGAGCGCCCCGTCCTCACCGCAGGTGACGACCGCCGGGGCATCGCCGCCCGAGGCGAAGGCCAGCCCGAGCACATCCCCCTCGTGGGCCGACCAGACCAGGCGCCGGGGCCTCTCCTGATCGAGGTCCCAGGCGTGCACCCGACCGCTCCGCGTCCCGACGGCCAGCCAGCGCCCGTCGGGATCGAAGGTCATCCGACGGACCCCGTCCTGCCCGCCGTCCCGAATCTGGTCCTTCAACGACGCCGGGAACGAGAACCGCCGTCGCATCGCCCCGCTCGGCCAGTCCACCAGCACCACCGAGCAGACGAGAAACCCCTGGGCCTTGAACTCCCCCAGCGCCAGCGTCCGGCCATCCGGGGCGAACGCGAGACAGCTCGGATTCAGGCCAGGCAGCAAATCCTCGATCGCCTTGAAGTCGAACGCCCCGAGGCTCCCGGCGGCGATCGTCCGCAACAAGGCGGCCCCCTCCGCATCCCCCCGCGGCCGGAGCCTGGCGGCCTCGGCCAGCTCGTCCCGAGCCTGCCAGGTCCAGCCGGGCTGGGGGTCGGCCGAGCGTTGCCGGAGGCGGTCGAACAGCGCGTAATACCGCTGCAGGCGCCCGGCCTCTCGGGCGGCTTCCGCGTCCCGATCGGCCTCTCTCGCCTCGCCCAGCGCCACCTCGCGATCGAGCCGAGCCTGCTGCCGGTCGAGCAAGACCTGCGCGATGAACCCGAGGCTCCCGAGCGCCACAACCAGGGCTGCCAGGACCCCCGCCACCCAGACCTGGTGCCGCCTCGACCAGCGGCCGAGGCGGATCAGGAGCGGATCGCGACAGGCCGAGACCGGCTCGTCGGCCAGCCAGCGTTCCAGGTCGTCCGCCAGCGCCCGGGCCGTCGGGTAGCGGTCGGCGGGCTCGAACGCCATCGCCTTCGCGCAGATCGCGTCCAGCGCCGGGTCGATCGACCGGTCTCGGGACCGGGGGGTGATCACCTCCCCCGCCCTGACCCGCTTCAGGATGGTCTTCGGCTCCGACCCCTCGATCGGCGGATGGCCGGTCAGGAGCGTCGAGAGGGTCGCCCCCAGGCTGTACACATCGCTCGTCGGCCCGATCCGCGCCGAGTCGCCGATGGCCTGCTCCGGGGCCATGAAGTGCGGCGTGCCCACGGCCGTGCCGGGCACGGTCTGTTCGGTCGAGCTCGATCCGGAGCCCCGCAAGGCGCTGGGGGGAGGGCCGATGGCGACGGTCGCCTCGATCCCGTTCGCTCCGTCGCTGCTGCCCCCCGCCATGCCGTCGCCGGGGACCTCGATCGCCCCCGGGTCATCGAGCGGGCGGGCCAGCCCCCAGTCGACCACCAGGGTCTCCCCGTGCGGCCCGAGCAGGATGTTCGACGGCTTCAGGTCGCGGTGGATGACCCCCCGGCTGTGCGCGTAGTCGACCGCGTCGCACACGGCCAGGAACCGGACGATCAGCTTCCGAAGGCGCAAGGCCCGGTCGCGCCGGGATCTGGGCCGCCCTTCGCTCCGGTGGAAGCGCTCGATCGCGTCGCGGAGCGTCTCGCCCCGGATGAACCGCATCGTGTAGTAGGGCCGACCATCCTCGTGCCGCCCCAGGGCGTAGACCGGCACGATCCCCGGATGCTCCAGGTTGCCGGTAATCCTGGCCTCGAGCAGGAACCGGGTCCGACTGCCCAGGTCGTCGGCGTACTGGTCCTGGATTTCCTTCAGCGCCACGTCGCGGTCGAGTTCCGTGTCGTAGGCGACGTGGACCTCCCCCAGGCCCCCCCTGGCATGCAGCCGAATCACCTGGAAGCGGCCGTCGCCGACCGCCTTCGCCGTCCCGTCCCCCTTCGGCCCCCCCTCGAGCCCCGGGATCGCCGTCGCGTCGGGGTCGATGGTGCCAGGCTCGCAATCAATCACATACGAGCATGGGTCGTCCCGATCCAGGCCCGAGGGCCCCGGGCCCGTCACGGTCGAGAGGGCTCGGAGGCTTCGGCTCGGGTCGTTGCCATGCTGCGAGAGATGCAGACGCATCAATTGCTCGACCGCGTCCTTCTTCCTCGCGTCGAGCGATCCGAGGTCGTCGAGCACCTCGGCGATGAACCGGGAACGGTCGGCCGCCCACAGTTTGAGTGCCTCGTCCAGCTCGGACATCGAGATCAGGCCCGATCGCGCCGCCAGGGTCGCGAACAGGAGCGATCGGTCATCATCGGCAATCGACATGGAAGGGCCGGGGTCCGGGGCTGCCGCTCTCGGGGGAGCGATCGACCGATCGAAGACGACTCGGACACGCCAGCGAATCGGCGGGGGGTTCCATCGGAGGGGATACCCTTCGCTGGACGCCACGCGATTCTCGATGATAGTCTATCATCCCACAACACACGATTCGAGTTGACGGAGCCGCCCCGGGCCGGCGTTGTGGGTCGGAGGGGGCGGCCTCGTCGCCTCCAGGGCCGGTCGCAAGCACGACCGGGCACAGACTCCGATGGTTCAGATCCAACTGCCCGACGGTTCCGTGAAGGACTTCCCCGAAGGGGTCCGCCCCCGAGAGGTCGCCGCCTCGATCGGCAAGCGGCTGGCCGACGCCGCCGTCGCCGCCGTCGCCAACGGCACGATCGTCGACCTCGATCGCCCGCTCGACGTCCCGGCCGAGGGCCCCGTCTCCTTCCGCGTCCTGACCCCGAGAGATTCCGAGGCGCTCGACGTCCTCCGCCATTCGACCGCGCACGTCATGGCCCGCGCCATCCTCCGGATCTTCCCCGGGGCCCGGCTCGCCTTCGGCCCGACGACCGCCACCGGCTTCTACTACGACATCGACCTGCCCGACTCCCGGACCATCTCCGAGGACGACTTCGAGGCCATCGAGGCCGAGATGCGGGCGATCATCCAGCAGGCCGAGCCGTTCGAGCGCTTCACCCTGCCCGTGCCCGACGCCCGGCAGTTCTGCGAGGACCTCGGCCAGCAGTTGAAGGTCGAGCACATCGATCAGGAATTGCACACCTTCGGCACCCTCTCCTTCTACCGCCAGGGGGAATTCGTCGACCTCTGCCGCGGGCCCCACATCCCCCACGCCGGCAAGGTCGGTGCCTTCAAGCTCCTCTCCATCGCCGCGGCCTACTGGAAGGGCCGGACCGACGGCCCGATGCTCCAGCGCCTCTACGGCACCGCCTTCTTCGACCGCAAGGATCTGGAGGCGTACCTCACCCAGATCGAGGAGGCCAAGAAGCGCGACCACCGCAAGCTCGGCAAGGAACTCGGCCTGTTCACCCTCTCCGACAAGGTCGGCTCCGGCCTGATCCTCTGGATGCCCAAGGGGGCCATCGTCCGCGGCATCCTCGAACAGTTCTTGAAAGACGAACTGCTCAAGCGAGGATATGAGCCGGTCTACACCCCTCACATCGGCAAGGTCGAACTCTACAAGACGAGCGGCCATTACCCGTATTACCGCGACTCGCAGTTCCCGACGCTCAAGATGCTCAGCGACCCGGCCATGGCCCTCGTCGCCGGCCTGGAGCGGAACGAGCTGGACGACGAGACCCAGAAGATCCTGCTGGCCGAGGCCCGCATCGACGACACCGAGTACTGGAAGCTCGACGGCGCGGGGCGCATCGGCTACGTCATGGAACACGGCGTGAGCGAGGAATACCTGCTCAAGCCGATGAACTGCCCCCATCATATCCAGATCTATGCCGCCCAACCCCGCAGCTACCGCGACCTGCCCGTGCGGCTCGCCGAGTTCGGCACCGTCTACCGCTACGAGCAGTCGGGGCAGCTCGCCGGCCTGACCCGCGTCCGCGGCTTCACCCAGGACGACGCCCACCTCTTCTGCACCCCGAATCAGGTCCGCGGCGAGTTCCGCGAGACGATGGAGCTGACCCAGTTCATCCTCGGCAGCCTCGGCCTGAACGACTACCGGGTCCGCCTCTCCAAGAGCGATCGCAACGACCCCAAGTTCCAGGGTGCCGACTTCGACGTCTGGGAACGCGCCGAGGCCGACATCCGCGCCGTGCTCGACGAGATGGGCCTCGCCTATGAGGAAGCCGAAGGCGAGGCCGCCTTCTACGGCCCCAAGGCCGATTTCGTCGTCCGGGATTGCCTCGGCCGCCAGTGGCAGCTCGGCACCGTGCAGCTCGACTACGTCCTGCCCGAGCGCTTCGAGCTGGAATACACCGGCGCCGACAACAAGCCGCACCGCCCGGTGATGATCCACCGCGCCCCGTTCGGCTCGATGGAGCGGTTCATGGGCATCCTCATCGAGCACTTCGCCGGGGCCTTCCCGCTCTGGCTCGCCCCGGAACAGGTCCGCGTCCTGCCGATCTCGGATAAGGTCGCCGACTACGCCGGCGAGGTCCTCGACGACTTGAAGGCCGCCGGCCTGCGTGCCTCGATCGACCGCCGACCCGAGAAGATCGGCGCCAAGATCCGAGACGCCCAGCTCGAAAAGATTCCCGTCATGCTCGTCGTCGGCGCCAAGGAGGCCGAGGCCCGACTCGTCGCCTACCGCGACCGGATCGACGGCGACCAGGGGGCCCTCCCCCTGGCCGACGCCATCGCCCGCCTCCGCGCCGAATCCGACGCCCGCACCATCCGCCAGACCGTCGCCCCGACGGCCCCTGAGCCCGTCACCCCGGAGAGCGAGGGGGAGAAGCACGCCTATTAACCCGAACTGAGGATGATTTGCATGGCGATTCGAGTGATCCTCCGCGACGGCGTGTTCTACCCGATTGACCCGATCCCCCCGGAATGGCCCGAGGGGATCGAGGCTGAGGTGGGTGAACCCGGCACCGCTAGCACCCAGGACGAATTCGAGAACTGGGTCCATGAGATCGAGGCCATCGCCCGGGAAAACGGCCTCGACGACCTCTCACCGTTGACCGCAGCACTCAACGACACGGATCGCGAGGCGAAGGAACTGATGAAGCGGGAGATGGGTATCCCTCAATGACCCGGTATCTGCTCGACACCAATCACATTTCCGATGCGGTCGGTCGTGTCTCGATCGTTCGCGACCGCATTCAACGGGAACGAGCCAATGGCGTAATTGTTGGGACGAGTCTCCCGGTGATTTGTGAACTCGAAGCCGGTCTTCAAGGCCTCGAACAGCCTGAGCGTCCTCGTCGCGTCCTTGAGGCCATGCTTGGCCGAACAATCAAACTCTGGCCGATGACCCGATCGGCTTCCATCGTCTATGGACGGCTGTACCAGGATCTACGTCGTCGAGGGCGCGTTCTCTCTCAAGTGGATCTGATGCTGGCCGGACTCTGCTTCGACATGGGATTGACACTGCTCACATCTGATCAGGATTTCCGGGCGATCCCCGATCTGAACATTGAGGATTGGACCCGCCCTTCCTGAACGTTCTTCCTGAACACATACGAGGCTGGGGCTTTGGAGTGAAGGACGGGCTGTCGATCAAGTCTCAGTATGTCTCTCCCTGACAGTGGAGACCCCCCACCGGAACCGTTCTGCAGCCTGATCGATCGCCCCGGAGCGGCGGGCCTCGGCGGCGTCGGGATCGGTGTGAATGGCGAGCAACCGCGCGGCAACCTCAGGGCCGGCCGCCGTCTCAACGTCCATCATCCAATCGCCCAGGCCGAGATCGGGATACATCTGCCCCTTCCAGGTGTCGGTCGGCTGGCGGAGATAGATGGCGGGGGTGCCGCCGGCCAGGGCGATGATCGGCGAGTGGCACTCGTGGCTCACCACCGCGGCGGCCTGGCGATAGACGGAGGCGGCCTCGTCGGTCAGCCAGTAGCGGTCGAGCGGGACGGTCATCGCCTTCACGTCGTCGGGCAAGGGGTCGAAGACGAGGGGGCGGAGGATGTCCACCTGATAGGTCATTTCGGGGACGATCAGGGCCTTGCCCCCCGTCTCGCGGACCCAGGCGATGAGGGACTCGCGGAGCTTCGCGTGGTCCTCTTCGGCGAACCGTTCGTTGATGGCGGAGCGCTCGGCGATCCGCTCCTCGGGGACCGAACCCGGCCTCATCTCCCAGTACGGCGTATACCGGAGCCGGGGAACGAAGCAAGCGAACCGGCCCGGCAAGAGTCCGTGTTCGGTCATCAGTCGATTGGCCGATTCCTCGTCGCGCAGATCGAGGGCGAAGGTCGCGTCGGGCACAAATCGGACGTCCGGCCCGGCGATCCCAAACTCATTGACCAGTGCGAGCGACCGCGTCTCCCTCGTGAAGACGAAGGAAGCGGCAGAGAGCATCTCGCGAGTCGCGTCGCTGATCACGCTGATCGTCACGCCGAACAGGCCGAACGGCTTGTCGGTCGCCGCCCTCCACCGGCGGATCGACGAGGCACCGACGATCGACGGGCCGGAGCCGTGCAGCAAGAGGTCGGCCGCGGCGATCGCCTCGTCGAGGGTCGGGTCGTCGTCCCGGGGCTCGCCGACCTGCTGCTCCCGGATCAACCGCAAGCCCGGGAAGCGGGCGCGGAGCATCGGCTCGACGCCGCGGTCGAGGGGCCGGCTCGGCCAGAGGATCACCTCCGCCTCCGGCCAGTGCCGCTCCAACACGGCGATCAAGCCCGGCGTGTGGGCGATGTCGCCGATGTTCTCGGTCTGCCAACCGGAGCGAAGCAGGATCGTCGGCGCATCGCGACGCCCCGGCCTGGCGGCGGCAGCCAGCACCGGGGCGGCAATCAGGGCGGACAGGGCGTCGCGACGGGTGCAGCTCATGCAGGGGCTCCCGATCACGCCGAAGGGCGGGTGAGTCTCACGGGCGGCCGATCAGGAGGCTCGCGTTGTGGCCGCCGAAGCCGAAGCTGTTCGACATCACCCGATCGACGCGGACCTCTCGGGCCGTGTGGGGGATGTAGTCCAGGTCGCAGCCTTCGCCCGGCTCATCCAGGTTGATGGTCGGCGGCAAGACGCCCCGGTGGATCGCCAGGGACGAGGCGACCAGCTCCACCCCCCCCGACGCCCCCAGCAGGTGCCCGAGGTGGCTCTTGGTGCTGGAGACCATCAGGCCGTCCGTCGCGTGGCCGCCGAAGATCGTCTTCATGGCCTTCGTCTCGGCCAGGTCTCCCAGGCCGGTGCTCGTGCCGTGGGCGTTGATGTAGCCGACGGTCGACGGGTCGCATTTCGCGTCGTCGAGGCACATCCGCATGGCCCGGGCGGCCCCCCGGCCTTCCTCGTCGGGCGCGGTGATGTGCGAGCCGTCGGCCGACATCCCGTAGCCGAGGATCTCGGCATACAGGCGGGCCCCTCTGGCCCGCGCGACCTCCTCGGCCTCGATGATCAGCACGCCGGCCCCTTCGGCCAGCACGAAGCCGTCGCGGTCCTTGTCGAACGGGCGGCTGGCCCGCTGCGGGTCGTCGTTGCGGGTCGAGAGCGCCCGCATCGAGGCGAACCCGCCGAGGCCCATGTGCGTGATGGCCGCCTCGCTCCCCCCGGTGACCATCATGTCGGCCCAACCGGCCTGGATCGCCTTGAAGGCGTCGCCGATCGCGTTGGCGGCGCTGGCGCAGGCGGTCGCCATGGCCGAGGTCGGGCCTTTCAGGCCGTACTTGATGGAGATCTGCCCGCTGGCGGCGTTGACCATCAGCTTCGGGATGGTGAACGCGCTGATCTGCCGCGGGCCCTTCTCGATCAGGTTCCGGTGCTGCTCCTCGAACTCGTTCAGCCCCCCGATGCCCGACCCGATGTAGACGCCGCAGCGCTCGTGGGGGATGGGCGGGGCGTCGAAGTCGAGCCCGGCGTCCTTGACCGCCGCCTCGGCGGCCACGAGCGCGAACTGGGCGAAGCGATCGAGCCGCCGGGCCTCCTTGTGCCCGAACCGGGCGTCGGGATCCCAGTCGCGGACCTGCCCCCCGAAGTGGACCTTGAACGGCGTGGTATCAAAGAGCGTCAGCGGGCCGACCCCGCTCCGTCCTTCGAGCAAACCGGCCCAGAAATCCTGGAGGGTTTCGCCCAGACCGGTGACGACACCCATGCCCGTAATGAAAACGCGACGCGACATGACGATCGATCTCGGTTCGGCCCGGCGAGGCCTGGCCTCGGCGGGGGGAGCCCCGCCGGGTGAGCCGACTCGCGTGCAGTGCAGCCTTGCAGCGGGCGCGGAGCGTTTGCCGGTGTTGGTTTGGGGTTACTTGCTGTGTTCCTGGATGTAATCCACCGCCTGGCCGACGGTCTGGATCTTCTCCGCTTCCTCGTCCGGGATCTGGATGTCGAACTCTTCCTCGAATTCCATCACCAGCTCGACGGTATCCAGCGAGTCGGCGCCCAGGTCCTTGATGAACTCGGTCTCGCGAGAGATTTGGTCCTTGGCGACGCCCATCTGCTCGCTGACGATCTCCACAACTCGTTCTTCGATCGACACGGGCGGACCTCCTTGGTCACGGGGGCAACGGCCGGCCCCCGCCCGTCCGTGGACGATCGGCAGCGGCCCGGATGCCGGCGGGTCAGATTAACGGGATGAGTGCGATGCAAGTGCGTTTGGTGGGGTGAACCGGCCCAATCGGGGCAAGGCATCCTGAATGCTCGCCACGAGTGTCAGTCCTCGTCTCGAAACGGGCCTCCCTCCACCGATCGGAGGCCCATGGCCGGCCGACATTCGGGTCGATCAAGGCCCCGAGGGCAACACCTTATCAGCCCGCCCCCGGATTGTCCAGACTGCCTGCGCGAGGACCGACCCGCTCGCGATCGACGGCCCGGGCCACGCTCGGTCGCCCGACGCCGTTGCTCAGGCGGTCATCCCGCCATCGACGGCGATGACCTGCCCGGTCAGGTAGCGTGCACCGGGGCCGGAGAGGTAACAGACCAGGTCGGCAATATCGTCAACCTGGCCGAACTTCTTCATCGGGACATGCTCCTTGACCGCCGCCTTGACCTTGTCGGGCAAGACGTCGGTCATGTCCGTCTCGATGAACCCCGGCGCCACGGCGTTGACCGTGATGTTCCGCGAGGCCAGCTCCCGGGCCACCGTCCGGGTGAAGC
Source organism: Tautonia sp. JC769 (assembly GCF_040717455.1). Classification (NCBI taxonomy): domain Bacteria; kingdom Pseudomonadati; phylum Planctomycetota; class Planctomycetia; order Isosphaerales; family Isosphaeraceae; genus Tautonia; species Tautonia sp. JC769. Next base: position 144,388 of record NZ_JBFEFH010000014.1, on the reverse strand, counting down.
CGATCAGCCCGGCCTTGCTGGCCGAATAGTTCGCCTGCCCCGGATTCCCCATCAGGCCGGCCACGCTGGAGATGTTGACGATCCGCCCGTAACGCTGGCGCATCATCACGGCCCCCACGGCCCTCGTGAAGTAGAAAGCCCCGAACAGGTTCGTCTCCAGGACGTCCCGGAACGCCTCGTCCTCCATCCGGAGCATCAGGCCGTCCTTCGTGATCCCGGCATTATTGACCAGGACGTGGACCTTCTCGAATTTCGCCTCGACCTCGCCCACGATCCGGTTCACGTCGTCCGAGCTGGCCACGCTGCCGGCGAAGGCCTCGGCCGTGCCGCCGGCCGACCGGATCGCCTCCAGCGTCCCCGCCAGACCGTCGGCTGATCGAGCCACCACGGCCACGGTGGCCCCGCTCGCCGCCAGGCGTTCCGCGATCGCGCGACCGATCCCGCGCGAGGCGCCCGTCACCAGGGCCACCTGACCCTTCAGATCGACTGTACAACCGGAATGCGCAATCACGTCGGCGGGCATGGTGCTGAAGGTCCTTCAACGCGGCAAAAGTGTCCGTCGGGTGCCCGACCCATTTTTTCCTCGGGCAATTCGAGCGGTTATATCCCCCCCGATCGCGGCCGATCAAGGCCAATCGGACTCTTGTCCCCCCCCTCACCGCGCCGGGACGCTCGTGCAGGGGACCTTGCGGTTGATCCGCTTCAGCAGGCCGGTCAGGACCCGGCCCGGCCCGATCTCATAAAACGTGTCGAAACCGTCGTCGATCATCCGACGCATCGAGGCTTCCCACAGGACCCCCCGCGTCACCTGCGTGGCCAGCGTCCCCCGGATCGCGTCCGGGTCGTCGCCGTGCGGCTCGGCCGTCACGTTCGAATAGACCGGGATCCTCGGCGGTTTCAGATCGGCCGAGGCCAGCACCTCGGCCAGTTGCTCGTCGGCCGGCCTCATCAGGTCGGTGTGAAAGGCGCCGGCGACGGCCAGGGGGATCACCTTCATCGCCCCCAGTTCGGTGGCGATCGGCTCGACGTGGGTCAGGGCCTCCTTCGACCCCGAGACGACGATGTTCCCCGGGCAGAGCATGTTCGCCTTCCAGACCGTCCCGCCGCCGATCGTCGCCACCCGGGCGATCAGCTCATCGACCTTCGCCTCGTCCAGGCCGAGCACGCTCGTCATCCCGCTCGGCGAGGCGTTCGAGGCGGCCTGCATCGCCTCCCCTCGGCGTCGGACCGTCCGCAGGCCGGCCTCGAAGTCGAGCGCCCCGGCGAACACGAGCGCCGTGTATTCTCCCAGGCTCAGGCCCGCCGCCCCGGCCACCGAGGCGACCAGCTCCGGCTCCCTCGCCTTCAGGTCCTCCAGGGCCGCCAGGCTGGCCACGAAGATGGCCGGCTGGCTCACGTCCGTCGCCTCCAGCGCCTCGGCCGGCCCCTCGAAGCAGAGCTTCGACAGCGGGATGCCGAGGATCGCATCGGCCCGATCGAACAGCTCCCGGGCCGCCGGGACCTCCTCATACAGCCCCTTGCCCATGCCAACCGCCTGGGCCCCCTGGCCGGGGAACAGAAACGCGACCTTCATCAGAGCATTCATCCGTGTTCGAGTTCTGGATCAATCCGGGGGTCTTCGAGCCGATCACGCGCGGTGAGTCACTGGGCCGAGTCCCCTTCGGCCTTCGGCGGCGCGACCTCCTCGATCTTCGGTGCGGCTTCCAGCTCCCGGATGATCTGGTCGTTGACCTGATCGGTGGCCAGGGTCGAGGCGACCCGCAGGGCGTTCTTGATGGCCCGGGCGTCGCTCGAACCGTGGCAGATGATGCACGACCCCCGGATGCCGAGCAGCGGGCCGCCGCCGTACTCGTGATACTCATACCGCCGCTTCAGGCCGCGGAGCGAGGCGATGATCTTGCCGCCGGCCTCCTCCGGAATCTCGGGCAGCAAGCGGGCGATTTCCTGCTTCAGCTCCGAGAAGAGGAACTCGACCGCCCCCTCCCCCGCCTTCAGCAGGACGTTCCCCACGAACCCCTCGCAGACGACCACGCGCGCATCCCCTTCGTAGATGTCGCGGCCTTCGACGTTGCCGAGGAAGCGGTTCGCAATCTGGCTCGCGCGGAACAGGGCGGCGGTGGACCGGGTCAGCTCGGTCCCCTTGGTTTCCTCGCTGCCGACGTTCAGCAGGCCGATGTGCGGCTTCTCGACGCCGAGGATCTGCTCGGCGTAGACGGCCCCCATCACGCCGTACTGGTACAGGTCTTCGGGCCGGGCGTTCATGTTCGCGCCCACGTCCACGATCACCACCGGCCCGTGGTGCGACGGGAAGATCGCGGCGATCCCCGGGCGACGGACGCCCGGCAGGAACATCTTGGCGTTGAACAGGGCCGAGGCGACCATCGCGCCGGTGCTGCCGGCCGAGACGATCCCCCCCACCTCTCCGGCGGCCATCAGGGCCCAGCACTTGGAGATGGAATTATCGCGTTTCTTGCGCAGGGCCTCGACCGGCTTCTCGTCCATGCCGATGACTTCCGAGGCATGGACCACCGGCAGGCGATCGCGGGGCGCATCGGGGTAATGGGCCAGTTCCGCCGCCACCCGGACCTCGTCGCCCACCAGGACCACGGTCAGGCCCGGCTCCCCCCGGACCGCCTCAACCGCCCCCTCGACGATCGGCCCGGGAGCCAGGTCCCCCCCCATCGCATCCAGCACGATCCGCATCGGTGATCCACTCCAGCTAGGAAGCGACGTGACACGCTCCCGATCCGTCGGTCATTGATTGAATGCCCCGGCCGGAGCCCGGCCAATGCGTCCACCCGGACCGGACCAAATCGCTCGGCATCCGATCCGTGCCGACCCGGCCGGCATCGCCTTCTCCGGTCGCGTCGACCCTCGAGAACGGGTCAAAACCACTCCGGATTGCATCGCCGAGGCGTTGCGAAGTGCGACATCGTAGGACATCGGACGCGGCCCTGTCAAGCACCGCCGCATTGCCCTAAGCCACGGCAATTTCAGCGGATCGGCCCGTCCTCCCTGCGGCGATTTTGCCCGATCGAAATCGGCGGAGTCGCCCACCCTTTACGCAGCCGGCACACGACTTGCACCCCTTCGTCCGGCGTGCGAGCGCACCGGAGCCCGAGGACCGTGGTTCAGGCATCTCGCAAGCGACTCGCGCCCTCGAATCCGCCGAGGCACTCCGCCCCCGGGCGGACTGGAGGCGTCGGGATCCCCGGCGTCCCCCAGCCTTCCGCCCCGCCCCGTGCCACCACCTTGCAAGGATAAGACCACCATGGCGACCGGTCAGACCCACCGCATGTTCCGGACTCGCGTCGACCTGCCCACCGAGCAACGCGAGAAGCTGGTCGAACTGCTCAACCAGCACGTCGCCGATTCGATGGACCTGTACACCCAGGTCAAGCAGGCCCACTGGAATGTCAAGGGCCGCAACTTCTACTCGATCCACGAGCTGACCGACACCTTCGCCGCCGAGCTGCTGCCGTACGTCGACGAGATCGCCGAGCGGGCGACCGCCCTCGGCGGATACGTCTCCGGCACGCTCCGCATGGCGGCCGAGTCGACCAGCCTGCCCGAGTACCCGAGCGACCCGGTCGACGCGCTCGACCACGTCCAGGTCCTCGTCGAACGCATCGGCGCCTTCGCCAACAGCGTCCGGGCCGCAATCGACCAGTCCGAGGAACTCGGCGACAAGGGCACCGCCGACCTGTTCACCGAGATCAGCCGGCTCGTCGACAAGCGCCTCTGGTTCTTCGAGGCCCACCTCCAGGGCAACGACTGACATCCAGCCGCCGCGCGGCCGCCCCCTCATCGTGCTGCTGGGGCCGGCCGCGTCCGCGTTTTTCGGTTCGCATCGATCAGGCTTCACACACATCAAAGGCGTCGGCACGCGATCCCGGGCTATTGCCCTTCGCGTGCCGACGCCTTTGTCGCGTTTGCTGGGTTCTTCAGTCAGCTCGGCCCGAGCGGCCTCGACCGATTACGGTTGGTCGTCTCTCCGACCTGAGCCGCCACCGATCACGTCGCGGAGTAAACCGCGCCCGACATCTCGGAGCAGGTCTTCCGCCGGAGGAGCGACCGGAGGCGGATTGCCGGGACCCGCTCCCTGGCCAGGGCCGGGGGCCTCGTCCTCGCCGAGGAGACGAAGCAACTGACCGGCCCCCGCCGCCGCCCCCCGGCCGATCAGGCGGCCGCCTTGCTGGCGGAGCCCGATCCGGAACGCCTCCTGATCGAGCTGCGGCTGGCCGAGCGTCCCGCCGATCGGCACGCCCACCCGGGTCCCGCCCAGCACGTCATTGAGCACCTCCTGACCGCCGAGCAATCGCTCGCTCAACGGCACGCCCACCCGCAGGGCGAGCGTCTGGTCGAGTCCGACCGACCCCTCGAACTGAAGTGCCACCCCTTCGGCCGCGACGATCTCCAGGCCGCTCTGATGCACCCGGCCGTCGGCCACCGCCACGTCCACCACCTGATCGATCGTCAGGTTCGGCACGTTCTCGGCCGCCAGACCCGACAGCCCGAGGATGCGCTGCATCATCGGCCCGGGGCCGTACTTGACCTGCTCGAAGGCCACTCGGGCCGCCATCTCGACCTCCGCCCCGCCTTCCTCCGGCGACGGCCCGGTCAGCGGCACGCTCAACCGGTTGACCCGGGCAGAGAGACGCCCGTTGACCTGCGTCGCCTCGCGGAGCACCGGGGCAATATACGCCAGCACCCTCCGCGACACGTCGTCGGTGATCTCAACCTTGTCGATCCCCGACCCCTCGGCAAGCGACAGGATCATTGAGCCGTCCTCGGCCAGATTGACCTCGGGCATCACGACCATCTGGCCGCCGTTCAAGGTCGTCGCGATCGGCTCGATCACGATCTGACCCCGGTCGCAACGCACCAACAGCGGTGCCGGCCCCACCTGCAGGCCGAAGACCGTGGCCTCGGTCAAATCGACGCCCAGCTCGGCATCGATGCCGTCGAGGATCTCCTGCGTCGAGCCGCCCGAGAGCGGTCCGTTCAGGCGGAACGGCCGGGGGGTGCCGACGAGCCTGGCCTGCGGCTCGGTCGCCTCGGCCACGGTCCGGCTGATGGCCTCCCAATCCGGCTCGAACGCCCCGGTGAGCGACGCCACCCGCGCCGTCGAGACCGCGTCGATCCGGCCCGACGCCCTCACCCGGCCCATTGCATGCTCGACCAGGACCTCCGCCAGGTCGAGCCGGTCGTCCGCCCCCCGGTAGACGGCGTCGAAGACCAACGCCGGCGGCTCGACCACCGGGGCCCCCTCGACCGCCGCCGCCTCCTCGACCATCGCCAGGCGGCCGCGGACGCCCAGGGCATCCTCGATCGGCGACACATCCACCACCGCGTCGATCCCATCGGTCTGCGCGGCGGCATGGACCCGGCTCCACCCGGTCGGCAACCCGGGAGGGGCGGCCGACCCTTGCACGATCAGGTCGAACCGGGCGGCATCGCGGACGATCGGCTCCTCGGTCAAACCGGCGACCTGAAGCGCCTGGCCTTCGACCGCCAATCGGGCCGTGTACGAACTGCCCGCCTCGTCGCGCCGGTAATCGCCACCGAAGCGGCCGGAACCGGCCAGGGCCACCTCTCCCAGCTCGACCCACTGGCGCAACTGCTCATCGAGGGCATCCAGGTCGATCGAGCCGTTGAACGTCACCCCTTGATCCAGATCCCCCTGCCCTTCGGCATTGAGAAACCGCGAGGAGACCGCCACCGTCTCGACCCCGACCGTCGCGCCCGACCCTTGCAGCAACCGGGCCGACACGGTGATCGGCTCGTCCAAGGCCACCACCCGGGCGCCGTCTCGGGCCGCCAGGCCGGCGAGCCGGGCCGTCACCTCGGCCGGCGAGGCCCCGTCTTCCCGGGCCGGACCCAGAATCACCACCGCATCGACCGACCCCTGTTCCAGGGTCAGCCCTTCTCGCAGGGCGAGCGTGTTCGGCAGTTGCCCCGCCAATGCGGCCAGGTCGACCCGCCCCACCCACTTCGACCCGCCTTCCGGCCCTTCCGGGTCAAGCCCGACGGTCGCCACCGGCGCGTTCAGGTCGAGCTGCCGGATCGCCACCCCTCCGGCCGCCAGGTCCAGATCCCAGGCCGCCTCGACCCGATCAAACTCCGGTTGATCTCCCTTCAGGGTCGGCCCCCCGACCGAGAGCTGCGTCAGGATCGCGTCCCCCGTCAGGTGCAGATCCGCCCCGACCATCCGGACGCCGACCTCGCCGCCGAAGATCCCTTCGGCCACGACCCCCGCCTGCTCGACGGCCAGCGGCCAGCGCGAGCCGGCGATGCTCACGACGGCCTCGGCCGCCTCCGGATTCCGGGAGTCGTAGTGCCCGGTCACGTGCAGACTCCGGGCATCAGGATTGGCCAGCGCGATCTCCCAGTTCAACGGGGCCGGCAGGCAGTTGAGCGTCATGTCGAGCCGCTCGGCCGTGACCGGCTCGGCCAGTTCCGGGCTGGTCAGCACCAGTGCCCCGGCATCGATCGCCAGGGTGAACCGCGTGGGAGGCCCCTGGTCCTCCTCCTTCGGGTCCTCGTCATCGTCCCCCCCGGCCAGGATCGGCCCGAGCGCCTCGGCCAGGTCGATCGACCCATCCGCCCGGCGCTCGATGTCGACCGCGGCCCCGTGCAGGGTCAAGGTGCCGAAATCCGGCTGCATGGTGATCAGTTGCCAGAGCGACCGGTCCAGGGTCGCCGTCGGGCTGCTGACCACCGCCTTGCCGTTGGCGTCCCGCAGCACCACCCCCCTGAGCCGCACGGGGTCCGTCCACGAGACGGACACCCCCTCCAGCTCGATCACCGTGGGGGCATACATCACGTTGACCTGCGCGACGATCGCCCGCCGGACGATCGGCGTCCCGATCAGCCACGGCAGGCCCGCAACCGCACCGATCAGCACGATCAGGCCGACCACCGCGACCCATCGCAGGCGACGCCTCCACCGGGGGCGGGGGCTTGGGGGCGTTTGTGACACGGATCAAGACTCCTTGGAGATCGAGCCCCTTCCGAGGCGGGACGGCCGGAGATCGGTCTTTAATGTCAATGCCCACCGCAGCAGCAATCATACCGAAACGCGGAAGTGTCGAGCGAACTCCGGGTCTTCGGCCACCCTCTCCCCACTCGTGCTCGGGGGAGAGGGGTTCCCCGTCTCCATCGCCGGGCGATTCCGCGATGGATCCCTCTCGCGAACGCGAACGCGAACGCGAGCTTCAACACCGTCGGATCAGGGCTGCGGCGTTTCGGCAGCGGGAGCCGGGGCCGGGGCCGGGCCGATCAGGTCGTTGAGCAGTTGGCCGGACAGTTCTCGGGCCGACTGCCGGAGCCCTTCTCGGGCGCGCTGGGCCTCGCCGGTCACCTGTTCCCGGACACCGCCGACCGCCTGGCGGACCCCCTGACGGGCGCCTTCGACCGACTGATTGACCTGGCCTTTCACCACGCCGAAGGTCGATTCGACCTCGCCACGCAACTCGTCGGCCGCCTGTCGGGCCTCTCCCTTCACCTCGTCGATAGTCAGCTCGACCTCCGACCGGAGTTCGCCGACGGTCTGATCGACCTCGCCGCGCAGCCCCTCGGCCGCACCGGTCGCCATCTGCCCGACCGCCTGGCGGACCCCGCCCACGACCCCGTCGATCACCTGCTCGGCCTCGGCCTGCGCCTTCGGGGCGAGCTCCTTGGGCGACGGCAACTGCGGCAGTTCGGGCAAGGCGGGCGGCGTGAGGGCCTCGGCCGAGCTGGAGGAGTCGAAGCGCGAGGGCGTCACCGAGTCATCGAAGAAGAACGGCGCGGGCATCTCCGGATCGTCGAGCGCGGTGGACCGTTCCGGGGCTGCCGAGGCGACCGGAGTCGGGGCCGACGCGGTTTCGGCCGCCGGCTTCGAGGCGACCGGGGTCGTTCCCTCTTCGGTCCCCGACCCGCAGCCGGTCAGCAGCACGGCCATCCCGGTGGCCATCCCCATCGAGCCGAGCACGCATCGGACGGCACGCGGACGAATCATCTTGAGCATCTTCCGTGACTCCCCAGCAGTCCCATTGGGCGAGGCCCGGCCGGAAGGTCACCCCCTGGGGCATCCTCGGCCGAGCTTGCGAACGACCGGAGGATACTCAGCTCCGCTCAATCGACAAGGCCACTTCCGGGCCTATCGGGGCGTTGCCCCCGCCGATCCCCCCCTGTAGCCTGACCGTTTCGAACGCGATGGCCACCGCCTTCTCTCGGCGGTCCTCGCTCGCCCGACCGTGCCGACCGATCCCCTCATCGACCGACTCCCGGAGGAGAAGAGGCCCATGCTCCCGACCCGTCGCGCCCTCGTCTCGCTGGCCCTCACGCTGCTGGCGATCGTGACCGCCCGACCGGCCCTCGCCGACGACCCGGCCGACCCGCCGACCCGCCGCCTGCTCTACGTCGCCACCCCCGGAATCCGCAACTACCTCGAATACGGCGGCCACGGCCTCCTCGTCTTCGACATCGACGACGGCCACCGATTCCTCAAGCGCATCCCGACCGGCGGCCTCAACCCCGACGGCGTCCCCATCAACGTCAAGGGGATCTGCGCCAGCGCCATCACCGACCGCCTCTACATCAGCACCATCACCACGCTCCAGTGCCTCGACCTGAAGACCGAGCACCTCCTCTGGGAGATCCCCTACGACGGGGGATGCGACCGCATGTCCCTCTCCCCCGACGGCAAGACCCTCTACCTCCCCTCCTTCGAGAAGGCCCATTGGCACGTCGTCGACGCGATCAGCGGCGACGTGATCGCCAAGATCGTGCCCGATTCCGGCGCCCACAACACCGTCTACGGCCTCGACGGCCGCTTCGCCTACCTCGCCGGCCTGCGATCGAACGAGCTGACCGTCGCCGACACCTCGACCCACACCATCGCCAAAACCGTCGGCCCCTTCTCCCACGCGATCCGGCCGTTCACGGTCAACGGCTCGCAGACGCGTTGCTATGTCAATGTCAACGAGCTGCTCGGCTTCGAGATCGGCGACATCACCACCGGCGAGAAGCTCGCCCGCGTCGAGGTCCAGGGCTTCAACCGAGGCCCCGTCAAGCGCCACGGCTGCCCGAGCCACGGCGTCGGCCTGACGCCCGACGAGTCGGAGGTCTGGGTCGTCGACGCCTACAACCAGCGGCTCCACATCTTCGACAACACCACCATGCCCCCCACCCAGCGGGAGAGCATCGCCGTCCGCGACGAGCCGGGCTGGATCACCTTCAGCCTCGACGGCTCGATCGCCTGGCCCTCGACCGGCGACGTGATCGACGTGGCCTCCCGGCAGATCATCGCCACCCTGGCCGACGAGCACGGCAACCCCGTCATGAGCGAGAAGGTCGTCGAGATCCACTGGCAAGGGGACGAACCGATCCGCAACGGCGACCAGTTCGGCCTCGGCCGCGTCATGAACGACTGACGGCGACCCGCCCCCAGTCATCCGACCCAATGGAGTTGCATCTCATGGCATCCGTCCGCGACTATGGCGCCGTCGGCGACGGCCAGGCCGACGACACCGAGGCCCTCCGCCACGCCGTCGAGGCCGGCGACGGCTCCCTGGTCTTCGACCGGGGGACCTACCGGATCTCGGGGACGATCGAGGTCCCGCTCGACGCCCACGGCCCCCTCGCCATCCGGGGCGACGGCACCGCCCGGGTCCTCATGACCGCGGGGGGACCGGCCTTCCGGATCGTCGGCACCCACAAGGGGACGGCCGACCCGGGGTCGCTCACTGACTCCGTGGCCAACCGCGAGCGCCTGCCGATCGTCTCCGGCATCGAGATCGTCGGCGAGCACGACGGGGCGGTCGGCATCGAGCTGACGGGCACGATGGAGGCGACCCTTCACGCCGTCCTGATCCGTCAATGCCTCATCGGCGTGCACCTGACCAACCGCAACCGGAACGTCCTCATCGACGCCTGCCACATCTACCACGGGCGGGGACCGAAGGCGATCGGAGTCTACTTCGACGGCGTGAACCTGCACCAGGCGATCATCGTCGGCAGCCACATCAGCTACCATCGCCACGCGGGGATCAAGATCGCCCGGAGCGAGATCCGGAACCTCCAGATCACCGGCAACGACATCGAGTACAACCACGACGACCAGGACAATTCCCCCGACTCGGCAGACGTCTGGATCGACTCCCGAGAGGGGACCGTCCGAGAAGGGACGATCGCCTCGAACACGATCCAGGCCAAGCCCAGCCCGAACGGGTCGAACGTCCGGATCGAAGGCCCCGATCGCGACGACTCGGCAGGGGCCGGGCTCTGGACGATCGTCGGCAACATCCTGCAGAGCCAGGAGCGGAACCTCTGGCTCCGCTCCTGCCGGGCCGTGGCCGTCTCGGGCAACTCGTTCGCCTCGGCCGAGCGGCATTCGATCGACATCGACGCCTGCCGGATCATCAATCTCGGGTCGAACACGATCGACCACAATCCCGACTACCGCGGCTCGTTCCTCGACGGCATCGTCATCCGTCGATCCTCGGCCATCAACCTCCACGGCCTGATCCTCGAAGGGGTCCGCGTCGGCCGTCCCGACCGCGGGGCGGCGATCGCGGTGAGCGACTCGGAGGCCGTCACCATCGCGCATTGCCAGGTGCTCGACCCGACGGCCCGGGCCATCGAGCTGGCGAACGTCCGGTCCACGATGGTCAACGGGTGCACCTTACTCGACCGCCGATCGGAACCGTCGATGACCGAGGCCATCCGCCTCCGAGGCCGGTGCTCCGGCGTCGCCATCCGGGGGAACCTCGTCACGGGTGGGCCATCGGCCATCGTCGCCGAGGCCGGGGAAACCATCGTGGTGGAAGGGAACCTCGGGGTTTGATTCGAGTCTTCTCGTTCCCTCATGCATTCGCATGATTGAACAGACGAGCCGAGCCGCGAGTCGTCGGGGACGACTCGCGGCTCGGACCTTTCGTTGCGTCAACGCGGACAATTACTGGGCGATCATGCCGCCGCCGCTACGCTCGTCTTCCTCGATCAACGCATCGGTGCGCTGGATTTCCTGCTTCTCTTCCTCGGTCAGCGGGGGCAGTTGAGACGGGTCGGTGATCGCCCCCCCCTCGGAACCACAACCCGCCAGACCGAGCACGAAGACCATGAGAAGAATGGGCCGAATCATCGGAACAGTTCCTAGGATTTGAGTGCGATGTGGACGCTTAGAACTCGTCGGCGCTGAGCGGTTCGCCGTCGTCGATCACGCAGAGCTTGCGGAAGGTCGAGGGGTCGATCGTGAACTTGACGAAGCGGACCGAGCCGTCGCCGAGCAGGGCGTTCATGCCGCCCGGGTGCGAGGCGCCGAACATCCGACGCCAGAGCGTGCCGCCGGTGTTCGGCTGCGAGGGGCTCGAGCAGTGCCCCTTCAGGGCCGGGGCCGCCGAGTCGGCGATCGGCGGGAAGTGCCAGCGGATGTTGTCCTCGTCCCAGCCGGAGTTGTTCCAGCGCTCGTTGTCGCCGCCGTCGGAGCCCCATCGGGTATCGGGCAGGCTCTTTTCGGCGACGAGGATCGAGTTCGAGGTGCCGTCTCGGAAGTCGGCCAGCTTGCGGGTCGCACCGCGGCCGCTCCAGACGATCGCACCCTTGCGTCGCCCGGTGTTCCCCTGGTTCGGGGTGGCCCGCTCATCGCCGATCGGCCCCAGGCCGTTCGGCGGCAGGGGGAGGAAGGGGGACGCGGTGCCCGAGGTCGTGCACTCGTAGGTCTCGCCCTGGAAGAACCCGGCGTTGCCGGCGTAGTCGACGCGGGTCATCCCGGCGTCCCCGTAGCGTTCCAGCGGGCGGCGGGTCGGGCAGTTGTAGATGGCGATCGAGACGCGGGCCACGTCGTCCTCGCCGTTGAAGTTGACGGGCCGGCCGCCGTGGATCGGGGGGGTATCGAAGTTGGCCAGGTTGTACACCTGCTGCATCTCGATATACGGCGTGATCTTGAAGAAGTGATTCCAGCCGTCGGGGTGGGCGGCGTTGCAGCAGGTGGTGCCGCCGTAGGTGTCGGTCCCGGGGCGCTCGTCGTAGTTGTAGCCGGCGGGGTTCGGGGTCACGCCGTCGGAGGTCACCGCCTGGGCGTGTCCGTCATGGGCACCCTGGGGGAGGAAGCCGTTGGCGCTCTCGAAGTTCATGAAGCCCAGGCCGATCTGCTTCAGGTTGTTCGTGCACTGGGCGCGGCGGGCCGCCTCTCGGGCGCTCTGGACCGCGGGCAGGAGCAGGGCGATGAGGACGCCGATGATCGCGATGACCACCAGCAATTCGATCAGGGTGAAGGCACGGCGGCGGGAGGGACGACGAAGGGGGCAACGCACGAGTCAATGCTCCAGGGAGGGAACGCCTTTGCAGGCCGAGGTTAGGTAGGTGCCCCCCGTTATAGGCCGGCTGTGTTTCCGCCTGATGAGGTGCTTGTGAACTTTGGATTAAACCTGTCGAGTCCATCCCCGACGCCCGTCATCCACGCGAATGAACACCATGCGAATGAAACATGAAGTTTCGTTGAAACCGCTGGACAGGGCCGATTTCCCTGGTATTCTCCCTGGATTCCCACCGGGCCGCCCGGCCAACTCCCTTCGCGAATTCGGAAGTCTCTCCATGAACATGCCACGCCTCGTCATCGCGTCCGTCGTCCTCTCCGGCCCGCTGCTCGCGACGGCCTCCCAGGCCCAGACGGCCGAATCGCCGGTTTATCAAAGCTGGGCCCGGGTCCCGGTCGGAACCCGGATGATCCAGAAGACCGTCTCCGTGGGGTCGGACGGCAGCCGCCAGGAGTCGCGGACGATCCAGGTCTTGCAGTCGATCGACGACGAGGTGGCGACCGTCGAGCAGATCTACGTCGATCCGCAGGGGGAGGAGTTCACCCAGGTCTTTCGCCACCGGCGCAGGGTGGTCTTGCTGCCCGGGGTGAAGGCGGAGAACCTCGGCATCCCACCCAACGCGAGCGACTCGGGCGCGGAGACGCTCGAGCTCGCCGGCCGGGCCTTCGAAACCAGGTGGTACGACACCACCGGCCAGGCCGAGGCCGGCACCATGCTGATCCGGACCTGGTACTCGAAGCAGGTCCCCGGACTGATCGTCAAGTCGCTCACCCGGATCGAAGGCTTCCCCTCGACCACCACCAATGAACTGGTCGACCTGATCCTCCCCTGATCGGCCCCTCCGCCCGCCCGGCTTCCCCTCGATGCTCGACCGGGCGGCGAGACGGCGCAGGGCTTCGCAAGACCATCGCCGTTGCGTTCGCGTCCGCGAAGCTCGCGTGCGGTGATCCCAGACCTTTCCCCCTCGCCCACCATCGAGAGAAGCGGTGGGCAAGGGGAGGATTGCTCGGCGAGGCGGACATGCCATGGATGCGTTTTCGATGAGGAAATTTGAAGGTCAACACATCAGTATTCTGAACATTCACAGGCACGGTCGTTTTGGCAAACTCGTTTGATCAGGCGCATTCGGAGCGGTCGGATTGGCCTCGGTCACGGATGGGGCCGTATTCGACCCGGGCCAGGGCGGTCGGGTCGATGTGCGACCGGGCGGCGCGTCGGACGGCGTCGGGGGTGATGCGGGCCAGGCGGGCGGGCAGGCGGATCGGCGTATCGAGCGGCAAGCCGTAGTAGGCCAGGTCGACGAGCCGTTCGGACCGCTGATTGACCGACTGATAGTCGAAGACCCAGGAACCGCGGAGGTAGTGGATGGCCTGGGCGACCTCGTCGTCGCTGAAGTCGCCGCGGTGGAGGAGCTGGATCTGTTCGAGCACGGCGGCGGTGGCCAGGTCGGCCTCGGCCGGGCCGGTGCCGACGTAGACGCGGAAGAGGCCCGGGGCGCGGTCGGCCGAGTCGGTCATGCCGCCCGAGACGTTGTAGGCGAGGCCCTGGTCGTCGCGGAGCGTGGCGTTGAGCCGGTCGGTGAAGCCGGGGCCGGAGCCGAAGATGTGGTCGAGCACGGCCAGGGTCTCGAAGTCGGGGTGGCACCGCTCCACGCCGAGGTGGCCGATCATCAAGTGCACCTGCTCCCCCGGGTGGTCGACCCGGCGCAGGCGGGGGCGGGTCGATCGGACGGGGACCGGCACCGAGGCCGGGGCGATCCCGCTCGGGGCCCAGTCGCCGAAGTGGCGGGCGAGCAGGGTCCGGAGGGTGCGGGGGTCGTAGTCGCCCACCACCACCAGCACGGCGTTGTCGGGCACGAAGAAGTGCCGGTGATGCGCGAGCACGTCGGCACGGGTCAGGGCTGAGAGCTGCCGGGGGGTGCCCCGGGGGTCCCGGGCGTACGGGTGGTCGCCGTAGACGAGGCCGCGGAAGATCAGGTCGGCGCGGAAGGCGGGGTCGTCGCGGTCGCCCCGCAGTTCGGCCACGGTCCGGCGGCGGGCCCAGTCGACCGCGTCGTCGGGGAAGGTCGGGCGGCGGACGAGGTCGGCCAGGACCTCGATGCCGAGGGCCAGGTCCTCGGCCCGCATCTGGAGCGAGGCCCCGGTCGAGCCGGCGTCGAGGACGGCGCCGACGTCCTCGACCGCCTCGGCCAGTTGCTCGGCCGAGCGGCGGGCGGTCCCTTCTTCGAGCAATCGGCCGGTGAGATAGGAGGCGCCGGGCACGGCCTCTCGGGTCGAGTCGGCGTCGATGAACAGCTCGACCGCGACGACCCCCGCGCCGGGGTGCCGCTCGGTGATGACCCGCAGGCCGTTGTCGAGGAACCGGGACCGGGGCCGATAGTTGGGCAGGGTCGGGGCCGACCCGGCGGTCACGCTGATCGGCAATTCGGCCATCGAGCACTCGACGCGGGTCGATGTGGAGGCCGCGGCCGGCGGGGGCGCCGGGGCCTGCTGCGGAGGCTCGGCGGGGAGCATGGCCAGCGTCGATCGGCCCGACCGGGGGAGCGCCCAGCCGACCGTCTCGCCCGACTCGGCCAGATAGTCCGAGGCGACGCGGCAGATGTCGTCGGCCGAGACGGCGAGGGCGGCCTGATGGGCGTCGAGCCAGTCGGTCCAGCGCCCCCAGAGGGCCGTCACGCCGAGGCCGCCGACCAGGCCCGGCAGGTCGTCTTGCTGCCATCGCCAGGCGGCCTCCAGGCGGCGGCGCGATCGGAGAAGCTCCTCGGGGGTCGGCCCGTCGGCGGTCAGGCGGTCGAGCTCGCGGCGGACGACGGCCTCGATCCGCTTCGGGTCGACGCCGGGGACCGCCTCGATCTGGACGACCAGCTGGCCGGCCAGGTGGGCCGGGTCGTGCATGGCATCGACGTAGGTGGACATCTGGCCGGCCTCGACCAGGGTATCCCAGAGCCGGGAGCGACGGCCGCAGGTGAGCAGGTCGGCCAGGACCCCCAGGGCCGGGGCGTCGGCATGTCCCCTCGGGACGGTGTGCCAGCCGATCAGGCCGCGGGCGATGGCGTCGGGCTCGACCAGCTCGAAGCGGCGGCGGTCGGTTTGCGCGGGTTGGATCTCGGGGACGCCCGGCCGGATGAGGCGGCCGGCGGGGATGGGGCCGAAGCTGCAGGCCACGGCGTCGAAGACGCGATCGGGCTCCAGGTCGCCGGCCAGGACGAGGACGGCGCCGTCGGGCCGGTAGTGCTGGTCGTAGAAGGTCCGCAGGTCGTCGATGGCGATGGCGGCCAGGTCTTCGGGCCAGCCGAGGATCGGGTTGCGGTAGGGGTGGTCGTGGTAACAGTGCAGGAGGAACTGCTCGTCGAGCCGGCCCGAGGGGGAATCGAGTTCCCGGGCCCGTTCCTCCTGGATGACGTGGCGTTCCGACTCGATCTCCAGGGGATCGAACAGGGCGCCTCGCATGCGGTCGGCCTCGAGGTCGAGGGCCAGCTCCCAGCGGTCCCGGGGGAAGCGGAACCAGTAGTGGGTGCAGTCCTCGTCGGTCTCGGCGTTGACCTCGCCGGCCGAGACGAAGGTGAGGCGGTCGATGAGCCCCTTGGGGAAGCGTTCGGTCCCCTTGAACAGCATGTGCTCGACGAAATGGGCGAGGCCGGACTTGCCCGTCGGCTCGTCGACCGAGCCGACCGGGTAGTAGAGGTCGCAGACGACCACCGCGGCACTGGGCCGGGGGAGCACGAGCACTCGCATCCCGTTGTCGAGCACGCGCTCGACGACGGGGAGCTGACCATGAGGGACCGGGAGGGCCTCGGCGGTCCGACGTCGGGCCATGACTGCCCCCCTCCTGTCACAGAGTTGTCGCGTGGCGGCGCGGCGGACGGGATCGAGGGCCATCCCGGTCATCCCCGGGCCGGCCTCGGCCCCGCGAGCGAAGGATCCGATTCGCCTCCAGTTTACCATCCCCGGCCCCGCTCGGCGATGGCACCCGGCCCGCTTCTGAAACGCATGTCGCGTGCGAGCGACCCGGGGGCGCGGATCGGGCGTGCCGCGTGTGAGCAAGGCTCCGGGAGCGCCCGGGACGCGCCAAAAATCCGACCGGCCTGGATTGACACAACCTCCTTCGCTCGAAGAGGTTTGCAATCCGATACTCGGCTCGCGGTCCGGTCGAGAATGGGTTCGTTCCGTTGCGGAGCGCTCCGACCGGGGGCACGGAGCGGGGCAGACGAACTCCCGCGAAGCTGAGGCAGGGAGTGAGGTCCACGCGATGCGCAATCGTCGCGGTCTGGACGGGGATCGGTGCGCGCGCCGAGTCGGGTATTCGTTTCGACGGACACTCGACGCAACTCTTGTCACCGAAAGTCTTTCTTCCAAATATTCGTCGCATCCTGGTGGGCGAAAATGGGTTCGCTCCGTCAGCATGCACTCCGGTTCGGGGCCCTGGGGACGACGATCCGGACGGGCGAGCGAGCACCGGAGGATGGGATCACGACTCCAGTCGGGAGGGGACGGGATCGGTTCGCGCGCCAGGGCCGAGGATCGAGCCAGCGCCAATTGCATGCAAGCCATTCTGTCAATTTGAATTACGCCGAACTCCCCATGGGAGACCTGGTGCAATAATGGGTTCGCCACGTCGGAAAGGTGCGCCGCAGCCGAAGGGTGCAGAGCGAGCGCATTCCGGACGGAAGGCCGGCAACGTGCGGATCGGGAACGATGCAATGGTGATTGGACAGTCATGGGGGATGGGTCGGTGGCGCAATTGGCTTCGAGTCGAAAGGCAGGGGAGCCGAGGGACTCCAGGAACGGGAAACACCGATATCATCGAGATTTCGGGGAGGTCCAGTCATCGAATCAAGGACGATTGATCGGTTACAGGGACAATGACAGGGCAATCGCCGTTGCATCGGCCAGGCTCCCCCTCGCCCGGCCTGGCGGCCACCCTCTCCCCCAAAAGGGGGCGTGGGTTGGGGAGTGTGGGCGGGACGCGACAGCCGGGGGGCGGGGCGTCGGCGGGGAGGGATTGCCGAGGGGGTCGGGGGGCGGAACAATGGGGGCGGGCCGTCGCGGTGGAGGGCGGTCGGATGGGATCGAGGCGATGGGATCCGAGTGACTCATGAGCGACGCGAGCAACCCCCAGGAGCGGCGATGGAGCCCGTTGTCCCTTCGAGAGCGGAGGGTGCTGGGCGTCCTGGTCGAGAAGCAGAAGACGACGCCGGACGTCTACCCGATGTCGATCGCGGGGATCGTGACCGGGTGCAACCAGAAGTCGAACCGCGACCCGGTGACGAGCTACGACGCCGACGACGTGGAGGAGATCCTGATCGGCCTGCGGAAGAAAGGGGCGGCGATCCAGGTCGAGGGGAGCGGGCGGGTCGAGAAGTGGCGGCACAACCTGTACGAGTGGCTCGACCTGCGCGGGCAAGGGGTGGCGATGGCCGTGCTGGCCGAGCTGATGCTCCGGGGCGCCCAGACCGTCGGCGAGCTGCGGGGCCGGGCCGCGCGGATGGACCCGATCCCCGACCTGGAGACGTTGCAGCCGATTTTGGAGAACCTGGCCGAACGGGGGCTGGTCGTGTTCCTGACCCCTCCCGGCCAGCGCCGGGGGGTGACGGTCACGCATGGCCTGATGCCGCCCGAGGAGCTGGAGCGGGTGCGCCAGAGCGTCGCCTCGGCGAGCGATCGCGACGACGACGAGCCGAGGCCGGCGCGTTCGGGAGGCGGCGGAGCGGCATCGTCGTCGGCCGGGCTGGCGGCAGAGGTGGCCACGATGCGGACGGAGTTGGAGACGCTTCGGGGGATCGTGGAGACCCTCTCGGCCGATGTCCAGGCCCTGAAGAACTCGCTGGGTGGGTAGGCACCGCGGCAGGATTTGGGGGATTCCGGCCGTCGTGTCGTGCAGGGTGCCGTCGCGTCCGCCGAGGGCGAGTGAACCCTTGACCCCGATGAACTTTTGATCCGAAATCGTGCGAAGCCGCGGGCGCCGCCTTGCGAGGCGAGCGGGTTTGCGGCATAATGAACTCTCGCACGGAACGTCCCGAAACGAGCGATGATCCTGGGGTTCCTGAGGGGGTCCGGGTGAGTCGGGGGGGACCCGAGCAATTGAGGCGCGTGAACCTGGTCAGGGCGGGAACGCAGCAGCCATAAGCGCGACCTCGATGTGCCCGGGAGCACCTCCCCGGCTCTCCCGGCCTCCTTCGGGATGAGCCAAGACCGACGAAGTCTCCGCAAGAGTCGATGCTTGGCGGGGTGTGACTGAAGGGGGATCGGGTCGGGTTCTTCCTGTCCTGACGTGGACGTGAGCGAAGCGACGACGCCCGACCCCTGTCTGGGTTTCTTCGGCACGACGGAGCGTCTTATCCGTGGCACGGACCAGACCCAGCGCCCCGGACCCTTCGACCGACTCGCCGGGCGCCGAGACGCTCTCCACCGCACCGAGGCGGGAGGGAGAGGCGTACACGGTGGTGGCGCGCCGCTACCGGCCGCAACGGTTCGAGGACGTGGTCGGGCAAGATCACGTGGTGAGGGCCCTGCGCAATGCGATCCGGATGGATCGGGTGGCCCAGGCGTATCTGTTCAGCGGGACCCGGGGGGTCGGCAAGACCTCGATGGCCCGGATCTTCGCCAAGGCCCTGAACTGCGAACGGGGCGGGCCGACCGAGTCGCCGTGCAACGAGTGCGACACCTGCCGGGCGATCGCCCTGGGGCAGGACGTGGACGTGATCGAGATCGACGGGGCGAGCAACAACGGCGTCGAGGCCGTGCGCGAGCTCCGTCAGAACGCCGGATTGCGGCCGAGCCGATCGCGGTTCAAGATTTACTATATTGACGAAGTGCACATGCTCTCGACCAGCGCCTTCAACGCCCTGTTGAAGACGCTGGAGGAGCCGCCGAGCCACGTCAAGTTCGTCTTCGCGACGACCGAGCCGAACAAGATCCCGATCACCGTGCTGTCGCGCTGCCAGCGGTTCGACTTCGCCGGGATCGGGCCGGAGCAGATCGTCGACCAACTGGCGAGCATCTGCGAACGCGAGGGGATCAGGGCCGACCGCGAGGCCCTGCACGTCGTCGCCCGCCGCGCGGCCGGCTCGATGCGAGACGCCCAGTCGTTGCTGGAGCAGTTGCTCTCGTCGGGGGCCGAGCACCTGACGGCCGACCGAGTGCATGAACTGCTCGGGATCGCCGGGGATGACCGGGTGTTGACCCTGCTCGACGCCCTGGCGGATCGAGCACCGGGCCGGGCGCTGGAGATCCTCGATCGGGCGGTCAACGACGGCGTGCAGCCGACGGACGTCCTGAATGCGTCGATCGAGTTCCTGAGGGACGTGATGGTGGTCGCGGCCGGGGCCGAGGTGGCACCGCTGGCGGCCCTGCCGGGCCAGCGGGAGCAACTAGAAGGGCTGGCCGGGCGCTGGACGCTCGATTCGGTGATCGCCGCGCAGCAGATCCTGGCCGAGACGCGGGGCCGGCTCCGGGGCAGCCCGTTCCCGAGGCTCCTGGTCGAGCTGGCCTTCTGCCGGGTCGCCCGCCTGGAGAACCTGGCCGAGCTGGGCGAGGTGATCGCCCGGCTCGCGGGGCAGGAAGCGGGCGCGCCCCCTCCCGGGCCGGACGGTGCCGTAAAAAAAAAAGCCGATGAGCCGCTGAGCCAGGCCCAGGGCCATCCGGCAGCGGGGCCGTCGCCAAGCCCGGCTCAGGCTCCGGCCGCGGCCCCTCCGATTGCCCCGGCGTCATCGGGCCCGCGACCGCGAGCGGAGGTCGAGGCGTCGCCGCACCTGGGGAACGGGAACGGCAAGCACCGAGGTCAAGACGGCGAGGATCGGGACGGTCCCCCCCCTGCTCCGCCGGACCGGGGCGAGACCGCGTTGGCGGCGATGGCGTCGACGTCGGAGCCCGGGGGGGACGGGGCCTTGCTGGAGCGGGCCCGGGCGGCATGGCAAGTGCTTGTCGATCGGACCGAGGAGCTGAAGCTGCCGGCGCAGTTCAAGCGGCTGGAGCCGTCGGAGGTCTCGGCGTCGGGCCTGGTGGTCGTGGCCGTGCCCTCGGCGTACAACTACCTGGCCGATCGTTGCAACCTGCCCGAGCTGCGGTCGAAGATCGAGGGGCACCTGGCCGAGGCGCTCGGCCGGGGCGTCTCGGTCGAGTTCCGCCGGGAAGCGTCCGCGGCCCCCGAGCCGACGGTGTTCGAGCCGGGTTCGTCGGCGCACCAGGCGGTGCTGGAGGATGACCTGGCCCAGCAGCTCGTCGCCCGGTTCGAGGCGCAGTTGCGACGGGTCGAGGTGGAACCGGAGCGCCGGAACAGTGCCGATGGTGACGGCTCGGCCGATTCGGAGGCCGGGGCCGGGGCCGACGACTGACGGGTCGGACCGATGGCGGGCCTTTTGGGGTCGGTCGATCGGCCCTCCTCGCCGGGCTCGCCGGCGCGTTCTCGGGGATTTTGCTGGCCTCAACACGACCTGCATGGGGGAGACGCGATGTTCGGGAACCTCGGGAATCTTGCCGACCTGATGCGCAACGCCGGGAAGATCCGGGAACAGATGGAGCAGGCGGCCGAGCAGCTCGGCAACGTGCAGGTGGAAGGCTCGGCCGGCGGGGGGGCGGTGAAGGCGACCGTCAACGGCCGGATGGAGCTGGTTTCGGTGCGGATCGACCCGAAACTGACCACCGACGGCGACGTCGAGTTGCTCGAAGACCTGGTGACCGGCGCGGTCAATCAGGCGATGAATCGGGCGCGCGAGGAGGCCGCGAAGACGATGACCGGCGGCATGAACCTGAACATGCCGGGCCTCGACTCGCTGTTCCCCGGAGGAGGCCGCCCGTGAGCGCCGGCGGGTTCGGCGAGGCGTCTCCGGTGGACCCGAGCGCCTCGGGGACGGTCGATCGCCTCGTCCGGGCGCTCGGCCGATTGCCGGGGATCGGGGCCAAGAGCGCCGAGCGCCTGGCCCATCACCTGATCCGATGCCCGGCCGAGGACGCCATCGCCCTGGCCGAGGCGATCCGGGCGGCCCGCGATCGGATTCACCAGTGCGCGATTTGCGGGCACCTGACCGAGTCGGGCCAGGAGCATTGCACCATCTGTCGGGAGCCGAGGCGTGACGAGTCGCTCGTCTGCGTGGTGGAGCAATCGCGCGACCTGATGGCCCTGGAAAAGGCCGGAACCTACAATGGTCGGTATCACGTTTTGCACGGTCGTCTGGCCCCGCTCCAGGGGGTCTTCGAGGACCAGTTGAATCTGGCCCGGCTGGAAGAACGGGTCCGCGCGGGGGGGATCCGGGAGGTGATCCTGGCGACGAACCCGACGCTCGAAGGGGACGCGACGGCCCGCCTGGTGGCCGATCGCCTCGGGTCGCTGGGGGTGACGATCACGCGGCTGGCCCGAGGGCTGGCCTCGGGCGGCTCGCTGGAGTTCGCCAACAAGGAAATGCTGGCCGATGCGCTGCAGGGCCGTCAGCGGTATTGAGAGGCGACGGTGGGCCGGATACTGGGACGAGACTCCGGAATTCGATGTGGTCGACGGCAGATCGCCGCGAAGTTCGCCGCGACGCCGGTGCGACGAGTCGACCATCTTTTCGGGAATGGGGAGAACTGCCCTCCCCTTCCGCCTCGCGCGGTGGTATGATTTTTGCTGTTCGAGAAACCTCAACGCCAGAGATGCTGGTCGTCGGCGGTTCGGGATCGGCAGGGATGGTGCCCGTGGCCATTGCCCCTGCCCAGGAACCGGATCAGGGACGATTTGCCCCGGGACACTTCGCGGAAGCTCAACGCGTATGCGGCTCGATACCTCTCAGCAAATGCGGACCGACATGCGAATGCGCATGGCGCCCCGCATGATTCAATCCATGGAAATCCTGCAACTGCCGTGGCTTGCGCTGCAGGAGCGGATTGACCAGGAATTGATCGAGAACCCGCTCCTCGAAGATCTTCGGGAGTCGGTGGCCCCGGAAGGCCAGGTCGAGGAACCCTCGACGGACGACGAGCCGAAGGTCGACGAGACGGAGATTTATGACGACTGGGACAACTGGGACACCTCGGGCGAGCAGCACCGCCCGAGCCGGGCGGCGTTGGTGGAGGAATCGGACCGGAAGCACGACGCGATGCAGAACATGGCGTCGCGTCCGCCGTCCTTGCACGACTCCTTGAGCGAGCAGTTGTCGTTCCCGGACATCGACCCGAAGGTCCGGGGGCTGGCCGAGTACATCATCTCGAACCTCGACGAGAACGGGTACTTCACGGGGATGGACATCCCCGACCTGGTGCGGGACGCCGGCGGGGCGGTGACGTTCGAGCAGGCCGAGCAGGCCCTGGCCCTGGTGCAGAAGCTCGACCCGCCGGGGATCGGCGCGCGGGACCTGCGCGAGTGCCTGTTGCTGCAACTGACGCCGGAGACGCCGCACGTCGAGGTGCTCCGGCTGCTGGTGAGCAACCACCTGGACGACATCCAGCAGAACCGCCTGCCGGTGATCGAGAAGAAGACCGGGCTGTCGCTGGCCGAGATCAAGGAGGGGCTGGAACAGCTCCGGCGGCTCGACCCGAAGCCGGGGGCGCGGTTCAATCCGGGATCGGCGCAGTATGTGGTGCCCGACCTGATCGTCGAGCCGGACGAGCACGGCGAATACCAGGTGCGGCTGGTCGACGAGCACGCGCCGCAGCTGACGATCTCGAGGCGTTATCAGCGGATGCTGAAGGACCGCGGGGGAGACCCCGAGGCCCGGGCGTTCATCCAGAAGAAGATCCAGTCGGCCCGCTGGCTGATCGAGTCGATCGAGCAGCGGCGGAGCACCCTGCTGAAGGTCGCCAAGGCGATCATCGCCCACCAGCGCGACTTCCTCGACAAGGGGCCGGAGGCGATCCAGCCGCTGAAGATGCAGCAGATCGCCGACCAGGTGGGCGTGCACGTGACGACCGTCAGCCGGGCGGTCGACGACAAGTGGGTGCAGACGCCCCGGGGGATCTTCGCCCTGAAGCGGTTCTTCGGCGGCGGCACGGTCAGCGCCGACGGCGAGGAAATCGCCTGGGACACGATCAAGCAGAAGCTCACCGAGATCATCGCCAAGGAAGACAAGAGCAAGCCCCTCTCGGACGAGGAGATCGTCGACGAGCTGGGCCGACAGGGGCTGACCGTGGCGCGCCGGACCGTGACGAAATACCGCAAGGCCATGCGGATTCCGTCGAGCCGGCACCGAAAAGAATTTTGACACCCGGGGTGTCTCGCCCGATTCTGCGGGAACGAGCCGAAAAATGCTTTAATCCGCGCCAGTCTCGCCTTGCATTGCCAAAGATAGCCTGCATGCTATAATCAATCTGTTCAGGAGGAGGAGGAGGATGTCTGGCAGCAGTTCCATCAGGGAGTGATGACAATGCCCGTGTCGCTTCGATTGGCTGAACTCAAGGTCGATCCTGAGGAACTGGATGCCATCAAGCACGCGGTCGAGGCCGAAGGGGGGTCCATCACCTTTGAGCACCTGGACCGCCCGACGGAGCTGGCGACGATCGGTGCGGACGACGCGGATCTGATCGTGGCGCTGCACCGGCAGGGTCAATGCGATGCGCGGTTGTGGCTGCCGCTCCGGAAGGGCGGCTCGGGGCCTCCGGTGATCCTGGTCACGGAGGAGGAGTCGCTGGAGCAGTTCGAGGGGTTCCGGCGGCTGGGGGCGTTCCTGGTCGTGCCCCGGGGCCACCCGGCCTGCCTGGTCCAGGCGGTCCGACTGGCGGCCGGCTCGTCGATCCTGGTGCCGACGTTCGGCCTGCCGATTGAGCCGCCGACCGAGGCGGAGCACCGGCGGCTGGCCGGCCTGATGCAGGTGGTCCGCCACAACATGCGGGACCTGCTGGGGGTGATCACCAATGCGGTCGAGGTCCTGTCGTTCCAGAACGTGCCGGGGTCGTTGAGCCAGCAGCGGACGATCGAGCTGCTCGACCGGCAATGCTATCGGATGCTCGGCCTGCTGAACGACTCGTCGGAGATCGCCCGGATCGAGTCGGAGGCCAATGCGACGGCGGGCGAGGTCGTCGAGCTGGGCGGCCTGATGGCGCGGGCCATTCGGCGGGCGAAGAAGGAAGCATATGACGCCCAGCTCGACTTCGACCGCATCACGCGGCCCGACCCGCTCTGGTTGCGGACCGATGCCAGGCGGTTCGAACACCTGATCCGGCATGGCATCCACTTCTGCCGCCGGGCCGGCCAGGACCAGGGCTGCGAGCGGCTCCGGATCGACTGGCGGCTCACGGCCGACCGGCTGGAACTGGTCTTCGATCTGATCCCCGAGGTCTCGAAATTCGAACTGCCGCAGTCGAGCAAGGCCATCGACCTGGATCTGTTCCTGGCGTCGATCTTCGCCGACCGGCTGGGAGGGCTGCTGAGGCCCGGCCCGCCGTTCGTGATCGAATTGCCTCGGACAATCGTCGAGGGCTGGACGCCGGGCGCCGCGGCCGAGGCGGCCTCGGCGGCGCGACCGCCCCAGCCGCGCCGGTCGACGGGCCATGTGTTGCTGGTCGACGACCACCTGGAGACGATCCAGGCCCTCGGGCTGCTGATCGGCCGGCTGGGCTGGAACGTTCGGACCACGCCGAGGCTCGACGAGGCCCGGGAGATGATCCGGGCATTCCAGCCGCAGGTGGTGCTGATCGGCCTGCACACGCCGTTCTTCGAGGGGCAATCGCTGGCCCGGAAGATTCGGCACGAGGTGGACAGGAACGCCCCGCTGCTGATCGGCATCAGCAGCGCGACCGACCCCCCGACGGCGGAGAAGGAGGGAGACCGCGCGTTCGACCACATCGTGACCAAGCCGGTTCGGCTGGCCGAGCTGGCCGCCCTGCTCGGCCGGGCGGGGTCGCAGCCGGGCGCTCCCGGCTGACCCCGAGGGGCCGGGGTCGCCCCTCCGCCGGCCGATCAGGTCAGGTCCGATCGATCACTCGGGGGTCGTCGGGGCGTGCTCGTGGTCGTGGTTCTGGGAGGGGAAGGCGGCGAAGGGCCGGAATTCGACCCCGTAGAGACGACGGATCGCCGTCTCGAAGCCGAGGATGCGGGTCGCGTCGAGGATCATGGCGACCTCTCGGTTGCCGATCGCCCGGGCCAATTCGAGCAGCGCCTCGTCCTCGGGCGGGATCGCGGGGCGATCGTCGCGGGGATCGTCGTGCAGGGTGTCGTCGGCCAGGAAGTCGACCGAGACGTCGAGGGCCCGGGCCAGCCGGAGGATGTTGTGTAATCCGGGCCGCTTCGATTGCCCCTTCAGGAGCCGGGAGACCTCGGAGTCGCTCACGCCCGACTTCTGCGCCAGCGCCTGCTGGGAGAGCCCGAGCTGGACCATCCGGCGGTCCAGCTTGCGGGCGAGGGCCTGGGCGGGGGAGTTCTGGGTCTGGGCGGGCACGACTCGAGCTTCTCGTGCCGGAGCCTGCCCCGAGCGGTCGTGGGCAGTCTCCGAAGGCGGGGGAGCGACCTTGCGGGACGGTTCCACCATGACGGAGAACCGGTCGTGATACGTGTGTGGTGGTGACATACTCGAAATCAGCGTCCCAGGACCGGCGATTGGACCAAGATTTTCCCGAAGATCGCACCGATTGCCGCCATTGGAGGCGCTTTGCACACGTGCGACGACGCATGATGCCCGGAATCGACGCGGGGAGAGGTGGTGTGGCGACGGGACCGCCCGCCCGGGTTGGGCCGGTCCGGGCCGGGCCGGTCCGGGCCGGGCCGGCCTCCTCGTCGGCCGTCGACGTCCGGTCGCCATCCCGATGCCTCGCGCTCCCGGGGAGGAATGGGGGGAGGGATGGGGTCGCGGGCCGCGAGACGCCTCGCGATCGGCGGCGGCGTCAGAAGCTGCGACGGGCGACGAGCTGGGCCAGGCCGTCGAGGATCTCCCGGGCCGGCGAGGGGGGGAGGATGCGGAGCTGCTGGCGGGCCGATTCGATGAACGATCGCGCGCGCTCCCAGGCGTCGTCGAGGGCGCCGGAGGCTTCTAGCATCGGTCGCAAGGTCCGGAGGGTCTGGCTCGACGGGGTGGCCAGCAGGTTCCGGACGGTGGCGGCGTCGGCCGGGTCGGCCGATCGGAGCAGGAGGATGACCGGCAGGGTGAGCTTCTGCTTGTCGAGGTCGGTGCCGAGGGTCTTGCCGGTGTCGTCCTCGTCTCCCCAGAGGTCGAGCAGGTCGTCGGCGATCTGGAAGGCGACGCCGAGGTCGCGGCCGTAGTGGTCGAGGGCGTCGCAGACCTCGGGAGAGGCCCCGGCATAGTGGGCGCCGAGCCGGCAGGAGACGGCGGTCAGCTCGGCCGTCTTGCCGCGGACGATCTCGTAGTAGGAGGACTCGTCGAGGTCGAGGTCGCCGCGGTGGTGGACCTGCTGGAGTTCACCCTCGCAGACGAGGTTGGTGGCGCGACCGATCACGCGGCAGGCGTAGGTCGATTCGAGCGAGGCGGCCAGGTGGAAGGCGTGGGTGAACAGGTAGTCGCCGAGCAGGACGGCGGCCTCGGCACCCCACTCGGCGTTGATGGTGGCGGCATGGCGGCGGACGGTCGCCTCGTCGAGGATGTCGTCGTGGACGAGGGTGGCGGTGTGGATCATCTCGACGACCGCGGCGACGACCGGGTGGGCCGGCTTGACGCCGCCGCAGGCCTGGGCCGTCAGCAGGACGAGGGCCGGGCGGAGCTGCTTGCCGCGGAATCGGCTCGAATGCTCGACCAGGCGCTGGACGTAGTCGCTGCGGCTGTGCAGCTCGTCGCGGAAGATCTGCTCGGCCTCGACGAGGTGGGGGGCGATCGGGGCGTAGGCGGCTCGCAACTGCTCGGCGAGTTCGTCGGGCCCGATCCACGAGGAGGCGCGTTCCCCGAGTCGAGGTCGGCCGGCGAGCGGATTGTGATGGAGGGTATCGACTTCGGCCATCAGCTCGGGTCCCGTCGGCTCAAGCGGGGGCCAGGGCCCCCGGGGAATGGGGATCGGGAGAGGCGGGTCGTCGGACCGTGGGTTGTCGGGGGCGACCGACCCGAGGCCCCCGAGGTCCCGCCGCCGGTCCCGGCCTGGGCCGGGAACGGGGGCGGACGGCCGGGCGATTCAGGGGGTTCCGGGCTCGCCCTCGCCCCTCGGAGCCGCTCCCGGCATGGGTTTCCGTGTGGTGTCGTCGTGGGTCGTGGAGGGGACGCGTCCTTCGGGGCGCCGGTAGGTCCCGCTGCGGCCCCCCGACTTGGCCTGCAGGACGATCTGCTCGATGACCATGCCGCGATCGACCGCCTTGCACATGTCGTAGATGGTCAGGGCGGCCACCGAGACGGCGGTCATGGCCTCCATCTCGACCCCGGTCCGGCCGATCAGGCGGGCGGTGGCCTCGATCCGGACGGCGTCATCCCCGAGCGGTTCGAGGCGGAGTTCGACCGCGTCGAGCCCCAGGGGATGACAGAGCGGGATCAGGTCTCCCGTGCGTTTGGCCGCCAGGATGCCGGCGAGCCGGGCCACCTCGAACACGTCTCCCTTGGAGAGCTTGCGATCGCGGATCAGGTCGAGGGTCTCCGGCTTCATCCGGACGAGCCCGCTCGCCGTCGCCGATCGAAGCGTCTCGGGCTTGCCCGAGACATCGACCATCCGACCGGCTCCCGACTCGTCAAAATGGGTCAGGCCGGGCACGGGGACTCCTCCGATCTGATCCGAGCCGAATCGATGCGCCGAACGTCCGAAAGGGGGCCGGACACGCCCCAGCCGGGGGCCTTTGTCCGTGCTCATGCTGGATTGTAGACGAGGGGCCGGCGAAGTTCAATTCGTTCTGAACGAATCTTCGCGATTGTCAGGGGCGAACCGCGGCCGGTGGGGCCTCGAACCGATAGAGCCGGGAGAGCCAGACGCCGGCCCGGGAACGCTCCGCGACGGGCTCGCCGCGCGCCTGGGCGGCGTCGATCGCCGGCGACCAGTAGGCGGAGCGTCGGGAGACGAGCAGCCATCGCGACTCGTCGATCCCTTGCTCGGGGAGCAGGCGGATCTCCTTCTTATAGAGGCCGGCGTTGAGCAGGGCGGTCGGGTACAGGTGGTGGAAGGTCGGCGCGATGGCGACCGATTCCCCGCGGGGCACGAGCCGTTCGACCTCGGCCAGCAAGGGGGGATCGAGCGTGTCTCCCCAGTAGGTCAGCTCCAGGCCGAGGCGATCGGCCCCGGGGAGGCCGCCGACGAGCAGGTTGTAATAGCTCAACTGGTAGGGGTGCATCCGGACCACGCCGAATCCCTGGGCGACGACCAGGGCGATGAGGAGCCCGCGAAGGACGAGTTTCCAAGGAAAACCGGACGCCTGTTGCGGCGTGATTGGGCCGGGGCCCCCCTCACCCGGCCTGCGGCCACCTGCTCCCCCGCGAGCGGGGGAGAGGGTTGGGGGATGCCGTTGGTCGCGGCCTCCTGCGCCGCCGGTCCGGATGGAAGCGCCGAAGTCGTGGGGCTTGAGTCGATCCCAAAGCCCCTGGAAGCCGAAGCCGATGAGGAGGGCCCAGCTCGGGAAGACATGGAGGAACAGACGCTCGCCGTCGTAGACGGGGGCGCGGGTGCTGAAGAGGACCAGGAAGAGCAGGATCGACGCGGCGAGCAAGGCGGGGAAGGGGTCGCGCCCGACGGTCCGGAGCCCTCGGACCAGGCCGAGCAGGCCGAGCAGGTGCAGGCCGACGGGCACGGTCAGGGCGAAGTAGGCCCAGGGATAGTGCCAGGGCAAGGCGACATCCTCGACGACCCGACCGAAGTAGAGCACCCGGAGCGGCTGGCGATCGACGCTGGTGGAGAGGAACCGGGCGAGGCGGTCGAGCGAGTCGTTCCAGAGCCACGGCCAGCCGAGGACGAAGACGAGCAGGCCGACCAGGCCCCAGAGCAATCCGCCGGGGATTGCCTTGCGCATCGGCAGGCGCACCAGGGCGTAGCCGAGCACCAGGGGGGGCAGGAGCCAGGCGTGGATCTTCGTCAAGAGGGCGAGGCCCCAGACGGCCCCGGCGATCGCCAGGCCGAGGACGGGCCGAGGCCCCTCGATCGCCCGGGCCGCCGCGAGCAGGGCGAGCGTCCAGCAGAGGGCGAGGATCGTGTCGAGCGTGGCGAAGTGGGCGTGCGCGAAGACGCGGGGCATGAGGATGAGCGAAAGCCCCGCGACGATCCCGGCCGCGGGGCCGAAGCGACGGCCGGCCTCCCGGGTGATCACCCCGACCAGAAGGGCGAAGGCGAGCATCGGCGCCATGCGGGCCGGGTGGACCGACATCGGGTCGGCCCCGCCGAGCAGGCCCTCGAACGGCTCGAAGACGAGGGACGCCAGGCCGACGAGCCACCGGCCGAGCGGAGGATGCTGCGCATTGTCGGCGAAGAAGGCGTCGAGATTGGCCCGGCGGATCGAGGCGACCCCTCGGCTGCCGACCTGGTCGATCAGGGCCCCGGCGAGGCTGAGGTAATTGCGGCCGACCTTCACGTCGATCGGCTCGTCGCTGGTGATGCCCGGGTCGCCGATCGTCAGGAGCACGGCGAGGCCGGCCAGGGCCCCCAGGAGCCACGGCCAGCGGGGGTCGAACGGGGGTGCCGGGGTCGGGGCGGCGGCCATCGGCGAGGGGTCGGGCATCGGAGGGCATCGGGCCTGGGGGGCGATCGGGCGATCAATCACGTGGCCGGGCAACGGCGCGATCGCCAAGCATCATAACCGCGAGCGGCGCGGCGATGCCAAAGGTTCGGGCCCTGGGCCATCCCGGAAACGATCGCGGGCCCCGAAAGGACGTCCCCGGCGACGAGGCCGGGAGATCCCGAAGGGGCCCGAGAACGCAGTCGAACGGAACGAAGGGCGATCGCGGGCGATCAGTCCTCGTTCTTCTTCTGGGCGATGAGGCGTTTGACCCGTTCGGCGAGCAGGGCGCCGTCGAAGGGCTTCTTGAAGCCGTCGTTGAAGCCGAGGCGGTAGATCTCGTCGCCGGGCTCGTCGCTCGTCAGGGCGATGAGGACGGTGTTGGCGTGATCTTCGCTTCGCTTGAGGTTCTGGGCGATCTGGCCGGCTTCGATGCGGCCGATGGCCATGTCGATGATGATGCAATCCGGGTGGAAGCTCTCGGCACGGATGCCGGCCTCGAATCCGGACGCGGCGACTTCGAGGCGGAAGTCCTCGGTCTCGCGGAGGTGGTCGCGGAGCATGGACTGGAGCGGGCCGTCGGCCCCGACCACCAGGACCTTGCTGTAGACCTCGGCTTCGAGCTCGCCGAGGGGCATCCCGTATTCTTTGAGGAATCGCAGCAAGTTATCCCGGGGGATGCGGCGATCCTGCGAACCGGGGATGCGATAGCCCCGCAGTCGGCCGGAATCAAACCACTTGCTCACGGTTCGGGGCGCAACTTTGCAGATCTTGGCGACCTGACCAGTCGTATAAACCTTCTTCATATCGAGGACTCCACTCGGATCGGAGTACGTGAGAGACCTCGGAGGTGTCCGAGACCCCCTCCTGGGGCCGGGCCGGCCCGATCCGACGCGGACGGGGAGCGTCGCCAGCTCCGGCCGCGTCGGCCGGGGTCGGCGGATCGGGTTGCCGAGGACGTGCCGGGTCCGGGGCGAGCGGACGTCGGCGGGCAACCAATCGACTCAACCGTCACCATCCGTGGATCGCAGGGACCGATCGCTCCGTTGCAGTGCACGGCGGCGGGGCCTCGAAACGCCCTGCCGCCAGAGCACGGCTCAGGAACCGACCCGCTGACACCGCGTCATGCAGGCCGCCCGGTTCAGGTCACCCGGAGGGGGGTTCGCTCGCCTCCTTGCGGTAGCGGACCTGACCGTCAAGACTAATTTTCGATCGGCGCGGCCGGCGACTTTAGGGAGGGTTACAACACAAGCCCGGTCGGGAGACGTGTACCGGGGGTCGCCGGGGGGGGAATCGTGCCGGGCGGGGCCGTCAATACGGCTGTTCCGGCCGGTCGGGACGTGCGGAGGGGCGGGGGGAATCGGCCTCGGAATTCGGGGGCGGCGAGTGGCCCTTGAGGACCGGATGCGATCCGGCCTCAAGGGGTTGTGGCGTTGCGGATGCCGCGAGGCGGCTCAGCGATCGGGGTCGCCGTCACGGTTGCGGAAACGGCTCAGGAGGCCGGGACGCCGGGGCTCGGGCGCCTCGAATTGGGGATCGATCCCCAATTCGGCTTCGAGATCGCTTTCCGGCTCCTCGTCCCGGGGCTTCTCGGCATTGCCCCCCGGGCGAAGGCGCTTGAATAAGCCGAGTCCGCGTCGGCGGTCCGATCCCTCGTCCTCGAACGAGGCGGGGGCCACGGCGTCGTCCTTGACCACGTCCTTGCCGGTGAGCAGGGCCCGGTCGTACTCCTGGACGTCGTTGGGGGCGGAGTCGATCTGCAGGTCGGCCTCGAGATTGGCCTGGGTGTGGGCCCCCTGGAGGATCGAGACGACCTGGGGGTAGGTCGCCCCGAGCGCCGCGACGCATCGGACGACCTCGACCAGGTCGTTCGAGCAGGAGAGGACCTGGGGGGGTGCCCCCGTCAGTTCGATCCGGGAGACCTCGATCCGGCGGTCTCCCCGGGCGGCGTTGAGCAGGATCGGGCCGGTCCCGCCGAGGACGACGGGGGTCTCGAGCAGGTGGCCCTCGCCGAACAGGACGATCTCGGGGCGTCGGGTCCGGCTGACGTGGATCATGGGGGGCCCGTCTGCCCGGACGACGTACAGCTCGAACGGGTCCTCGCGGGGGGGATCGTGGCGGATCGGGGGGGCGGCCTCGGCCCCGACCTGGAGGCTCATCGGGTCGTCGGCCTCGGCGGAGCGTCGTCGCTCTTCGAGGAAGCCGAGGACCCGGGTCCGGCCGAGGTACGGGTCGCCCGGGTCGGCCGTCCGCAGGGCGTTGAAGGCCCCGTACCGGATGGCCGGGTCGCTCTGGTTCATGAGGGTCCGGAGCCGGACGATGCCGGCCGGCTGGTCCATCGAGGCGAGGGCCGCCAGGGCCATCGTGCGGAAGCCGGGCTGCTCGATGATCGCCTTGACCAGCTCGTCGGTGCCGGCGGCGTCGTCGAGGTAGGCCAGGGCCTCGGCGGCGAAGAAGCGGACCTGGGGATGGTCGCTCGTGAGCGCGCCGGCCAGGACCGGGGAGGCGATGCCGCCGATCGATTCGAGCTTCAACGCGGCCTCGCCGGCGGTCTTGGGGTCGAGCAGCTCCTTGCCCCAGGTTTCGAGCCGCTCATCCTGGAGTTCCGGCGTGCGCTTCAGGCGAATCTGGGCGAGGACCTGGAGGTAGCGGAGCTGATTGTGGTGGTAGCGCTTCGGCACGTTCAGGACGATCGTGTTGTCGGTCTTGGCCGTCGCCACTCCCTTCTTGAAGCGGCCGTCGCGGTACTGGAACCGCTGGTTGATGAGGTCCTGGAGCTGCTTGGCCACGCCCCCGCTGCGGTAGCGGTCGTTGATGAGCAGGACGTAGGGGATCTCCTGCTTGATCCGGCCGCCGCCGAGCACGCGGCCGACCTTCGGGTCGTCGGGGGCGTCGGCGTTGCCGGTGATGACCGGGCCGTAGGCGTAGACCATCGGCTTGCCGTCGAGCTGGTTGCCCGAGGCGATGGCGATCTCATTGAGCCAGGTCCCCATGAGGAAGCCGCCCTCGAGGCTGGTCGTCTCGCTGTCGGGCGGGAGCAGGACCTCGATGTTCAGCTCGTCCTCGGGGGAGATGCCGGCGGTGATCCGGGCGCGGACGACCACCAATGATGTCCGCTGGAGCGGGTCGCCGAGGATCGACTGGACGTCGAGCTCGGGGTTGCGCTTGATCTCGGTCTCGAGCTTCTCGCGATAGGACGAAGGCCGGGGTTCCGAGCCGGTCCCGGCCAGGCCGATGACCAGGCCGACCCCCTCGACGACCTTCTGCCCGAAGCCCAGGGGCTCGGCGATGTCGACGACCTTCTGATCGGTGTCTTGCCCGAGGACCGCTGCCGGGGCGCCGATCAGGAGGATCGCCACGCCGAACCCCACCAAGGCCCTCGCCGGGACCGCGCGTCGATCGCCGCGTCGCATCACCTGGCCTCCTTGCCTGTGACTGCTGTGTTGACCGTATCGGGGCGCCCCGAGACGCCCCTTCGCCCGCCGCCGAGGACCGGCGCGGGCACCCGTTCGGGCGATCGGGTCGGGGCCCCCTTTGGCGGGACGCCCGACGCGAGGATCACCCCGCCTGGACGATTCCGAAGACCATTCTCGGCCGGCGCTCCAACCGCTCGGGGTCGATCGGGAAGGGAGTGTCCACCCCCGACGGGGGCGGACCGGTGCGGTGGAGGCGGCTGACCGGGAGCGGACCTTAAGCAAATCCGCGAGAACGGTCAAGATCGTCCTTGGTCGTGCAACGGGGGGGGTTCTGGAGCCGAGCCGAGCCCGGGGCGGACGCGCCACCCCGACAACCGCTACAACCGGCACACCCGAGACGAACACGCCCCGCCCCGCATTCTCTCCATATGGTATAAATCCCCTGGGTTCGCGTCTCGTCGCGGGACTGAGCGACCGAGAGGTCACGTGCTTCGGTCCGGTGCGGGTGGACGGACCTGGCCGGCGGGTGCCGGCCGCGCATCGATCGGCACCCGTGTGACTTCGCCCGGCTGCTTCGTTGAGGATCGCATCATGTGTGGCATCGCTGGCGCAGTGGACCTGACCGGGGCCCGTCGGACCTTCCCGCTCGATCGGGCCGTGGCCATGACCCGGGCGATCGAGCATCGGGGGCCGGACGCGGAGGGGATTCACCGGGAACCGGGGGTGTTCCTGGGGGCCAGGCGGCTCTCGATCGTCGACCTCGACGGCGGCTTCCAGCCGATGGCGAACGAGGACGGCTCGATCTGGGTCGCTTTCAACGGCGAGCTGTACGACGACGACCTGCTGAGGCGCGACCTGATTGCCCAGGGGCACCGGCTCCACTCGCGATGCGACACGGAGGTCTGGGTCCACCTGTTCGAGGACTACGGCGAGGGGGCCTTCCGCGCCGCGAAGGGGCAGTTCGCCGTCTCGCTCTGGGATCGCAACCACCGGACCGTCCACCTGGCCCGCGACCGGGTGGGCATCTGCCCGTTGTTCTACGCCGAGCGGGACGGGTGGCTCCTGTGGGGGTCGGAGATCAAGGCGTTGCTGGCCTCGGGCCTGGTAGACCCGATCCCCGACCCGAAGGGGCTGGATTCGTTCTTCAACACCTTCTCGGCGAGCATCCGGCGCACCTGCTTCCGGGACGTCCACCTGCTGCCGCCGGGGCACTTCCTGCGGGTCGACAGCGAATCGGGCCGCAAGCACGAGATCACGTACTGGGACCTGGAATTCCCCGACGCGGGCGAGGAGCGGCGTGAGGAGAACGTCGAGGGCCTGATCGAGGAATTCGAGGGGTTGATCCGCAACGCCGTCCGACGCCGATTGCGCGGGGACGTGCCGGTGGTCAGCTACATCAGCGGGGGGCTCGATTCGGCCATCGTGCTGGGCGTGGCGGGGCAGGAGCGGGGGACCCCCCTGCCCGCCTTCTCGGTCGCGCTCGACCGCGCCGGGCCGGACGAACGAACCAAGGCGAGCGAGGCGGCGGCCGGGGTGGGATCGCCCCTGACGCTCGTGGAAATGTCGAAGGCTCGGATCGCCGAGACGTATCCCGAGCTGATCGCCGCCGCCGAGATGCCGGTGATGGACACCGCCTGCGCGACCCTGCTTCGGCTGGCCCAATCGGTTCACCAGTCCGGCTACAAGGTCGCCCTGACCGGCGAGGGGGCCGACGAGGCGATGGCCGGCTATCCGTGGCACCGGATGCACGCCATGCGCGACCGTTTCAAGGCCCGATGGGGGGAGACCGTCCCCCGGATCGGCCGCGAGTGGTTCCTCAACCGGATCTCGACCGACCCGAGGGCCCGCAACCCGAGGTTCCCGGTCCGGGGGGCTCGCGTCGCCCAGCAAGAGCTGTACGACATGCTCGGGCAATCGCGTGCTCGCGTGTATTCGGAGTCGATGTGGTCCTCGATTGATGGGTATAGCGCCTACGGCGAGGACATGGGGATCAGCCACGACCGCTTCGGGCGCTGGCACCCGCTGCACCAGTCGCTCTACCTCGGCTACAAGGTGATGCTGCCGGGGTTGCTCCTGGCCGGCAAGGGGGACCGCGTGGCGATGAACGCCTCGGTCGAGACGCGGTATCCGCTGCTCGACGAGGACGTGACCGCCTTCTGCGCCGGGTTGGCCCCGGAATACAAGCTGCGGGGCAAGACGGACAAGTGGCTGCTCCGCCAGGTCGCCCGGCGCGTCTTGCCCAGCCCGATCGGCGAAAAAACGGCGAGCCGACCCAAGGAGATGTTCCGCGCCAGCCTGTCGCGGACCTTCCTCGGCCCGCACCGTCCGGGATGGGTCGACCAGTTGCTCAGCCCCGAATCGCTCCTCCGGACCGGATTCTTCGACGCCGAGTCGGTCGCGGCCGAGGTCGCCCGACGCCGGTGGTTCCCCCGGGTCACGCCGCGGCAAGGGGGCATGGACCTGAGCCTGACGATGGTCGTCGCCACGCAGCTCTGGCATCACACGTACTGCGGCGGGGGGCTCTGCGACCTGCCGACGTGGTCGGCACCGACGCTCAACCGGGCGGACCTGGCGATCCCCGACGCCTCGGTCTTCGGACCTCACGCGGCGACGGCGGCCAGCGCTTGATTTGATCAGATGCGATCAATCAGGACCGGTTGATCCTGGGCGATGGCCTCGGATAGGCAACGAATCAAGGAGACGAGGGCGGCATCGACCTCGTCTCCCGGTTCGATTGTGTCGCGGGCGAAGCGATCGCGGAGCAGTCGGAGCGCGGCCAGCGTTTCGGACGGGTCGTTGAGCACGGATCGGCCGATTTCGGGGTCGAACAGGCCGCGGTCGGCGATCCAGTCGCCCAGGATCGCCAGACGCTTGATCCGGCGGTCGCACCACCAGAGATCGTGCAGGCCGCGGAGCATCACGTCGAACGTGCCGTACCAGAGGGCGACCGGCGCCGGGTCGTCGTCTCCTGCGGAGAACCGGACTCCGGGTGCGCCGGGTCGGCCGAAATCGTCGGGGTCGGGATCGTCGTCGTCGTCGTCGTCGTACGGCATGGGCGGCGATGGCTCCGCGAGGTCAGCGGCCGGCGGCGGCCTCGGTGGCGAGGGCGTCGGAGGAGTGGCCGAGGGTGGTCCAGGCCCAGCGGAAGAGGTTGCGGGCGTCGGTGTAGCGAGCGTCGCCCGAGGTGCTGCCGAGGACGACGGTGATGACCCGGTCTTCGTCGCGAGCGCCCCGGGCGACGAGGCAGGCGCCGGCGGCGTTGGTGGTGCCGGTCTTCACGCCGTCGTAGCCGTCGGTCGGCAGGAGTTGATTGGTGTTCCGCCAGACGACGTTGCGAGGGGCGTCGTCGGGGTCGAACAGGGTGCAGCCGCGGCGTCGGGTGGAGACGATCTCGGCGAACAGTTCGTTGCCGAGGGCGACCCGGGCCAGGCGGGCGAGGTCGAGGGCGCTGGCGTGGTGGCCGGGGGCGGTCAGGCCGTGGGTGTTGGCGAAGCGGGTGTCGGGCAGCTCCAGCTCGACCGCCAGGCGATTCATGGCGGCGACGAAGCGGGGGAGCGGGTCGACCTCGTGCGGGTCGTCCTCGATCGGGCCGAGTCGGGCGCCGAAGTGCTCGCCGAGGGCGACGGAGGCATCGTTGCCGGAGGGGAGCATCAGGCCGTAGAGCAGCTCTCGGACGGTCAGGCGCTCGCCGGCCCGGACGCCTGCGGTCGAGCCGGAGGTGCGGTCGGCCCGCTCGGAGAAGGTGACGACCTCGTCGAGGATGCTCGGGTCGTCCTCGGCCAGGCGGAGGACGACCAGCGCGGTCATGATCTTGGTGGTGCTGGCCATGTCGAGCGCCGTGTCGTCGTTGTCGCCGCCGATCCGATCGCCGGATTCGGCGTCGATGACGACCCAGGCCTTGGCGGTGACGAACGGCGGGCCGTCGATCGGGTCGGCGGGGGCCTTCTCCTCGGCCCGGCCGTTGACCTCCTCGGGAGACGGGACGGAGGGGGCGGCCTCGGGCTCGGCGCCGAGGGCGTCGAGGGTCTCGGGGTCGGCGTGGCCGCTGGTGGGGAGGTTGCGGAGGCGCTGGAAGCGGATGAGGGCCGCCTGGGTGGCCGGGCCGAAGTCGCCGTCGACCGACAGCCCGGGGGACGGGTCGAGCGCCGCGTTCAGGCGACGCTGGAGCGACTCGACGGCCGGGCCGTTGGCGCCGAATCGGATCGTCTCGGGGGCGTCCTCCCCGGGTTCCGAGGCTTCGGGCAGGCGGTTGAAGTGGTCGTAGACCTCGCGGGCGACGCGGGCGATGAGGCGTTCGGCGGCGTTGTCGTCGGTCCAGCGGGTGTCCTCGTTCTCGGACGTCAGGACGCAGAGGGCGACGGGGCCGCCGGGGGTCTCGATGATCCCGGCCGAGGTGCGGACCTGGCTGACGGCCCCGGTCTTGTGCGCGACCTTGGTGCCGGCAGGAAGAAATCGCTTGAATAGCTTCTCATCCTGACAGTTGAGCAGGTGCTCGTACATGTCTTCCGAGGCATCGGCGTCGACGAGATCGCGGGCGTGGAGCCGCTTGAGCAGGGTGATCATCTCGTCGGCCGTGGTGCTGCCGAGGCCGAACTCGGGGCTGCGATCGGGGAAGACGGAGGTGTCTCGGCGATAGACCTTCGAGTGGAGCTTGGTGTTGGGCAGGCCCATGCGCTCCATCGTGTCGGCCGTGGCCTTGAGGCCGATGGCGTCGGCCACGAGGTTCGTGGCCGTGTTGTCGGAGTAGGCGATCATCAGGCGGATCGCGTCGCGGAGCGGGAACGAGGCCCCGTCGGAGAAGTGGTACGTCAAGACCCCCGAGCCGGGGACCTTATCCCCTTCCGTCAGGGTGACGGCCTGGTCCAGGTCGAGCCCGTCCTCGGCGGCCTGGCGGTAGGCCTCGACCATGACGGGGAACTTGATGAGGCTGGCCGTCGGCATCGGGCGGTCGGCGTCCTTGCGGTACGAATCGCCCGACTCCAGGTGCTCGACCGCGACGGACACCTTCCCCTGATGGGACTGGATCAAGGAGTCGAGCCGCTCATCGAGCGACGTCTGCGCGTGGAGTTGGGGGCCGACGGAGAGGAGCAGGATGGAGACGACACCGAGGGTCGTCAGGGGGACGCATCGGATCATGGCCATTGAAGTCTCGAATGGAGGGCGTCGTGAATCGCTCGATCGGGGGATCCGCCGCCGCCGCATGATCGGCCGAACCGGGGCCGATCGCGCGCGGGAGAGGTGAGCGGCGATCCCGCCATCGTGGCGAATCGCCGGGCCCGACGCAATCGGCCAGGCGGGCCGGCGACGGGGCATTTGCCGGAGGCCCGGGGGCGAGGCCGTGGGCATGGGCGGCCGTTCCGCGTAGAATCGGTTCACCAAGGCCCGCTCCGGCTGACCCGTTGCACCGACGTTTCCAGGGAGCCCGACCGCATGAACCTCCGGCGATCTGTGACGATCGGGGGGCTGGCCCTGATCGTGCCCGCCTCCATCCTCGCCCTCACCTTGCCTTCCGCCGGCGCGGGGAAGCCACGGGCCGACGACGCGGCCGAAGCCTCGCTGTCGCCCTCCGATCCCCACTGGCGAGAACCGGTCGCACTGGCCCCTTCCCCGAATGGGGATTGGCTTTACGTCGCGAACCGGGCGAGCGGGACGCTTTCGGTGATCGACGCAGGCCGACAGGTCGTCGTCGCCGAGGAGCCGGTCGGGGCGGCGCTCGCCGACCTGGCGATCACCCCGGACGGCCGGTCGCTGCTGGCGGTCGATGAGGAGGGTGACCAGGCCGTGCTGCTGTCGGTGGAGGGGCCGAGCCTCGCCGTCGTCGACCGGCTGGCCGTCGCGGACCACCCGGTCGGGGTGGCGATCGCACCGGACGGTTCGAGGGCATTCGTCACGTCGCTCTGGTCGAGGACGGTCACCATCCTCGATTGGGACGCGACCGAAGCCCGGCTGCGGGTGGTGGGCGCGGTGCCCTTGCCGTTCGAGGCGAGGGCCGTGCTGGCGATCGGCGACGGCCGGGCGGTCGTCGCCGATGCGTTCGGCGGGCATCTGGCGGTGGTGGATGGAGAGTCGGCCTCGCTGGTGTCGGTCCGCGAGATCCCGGCGCACAACATCCGGGGGATGTCCTGGGGCATCGAGGGGGATCGGCTGCTGTTGACGCATCAGATCCTGAATCGATCGGCACGGACCGACATGAATGACATCCATTGGGCCGGATTCATCGGCAGCATGCTGCGGACGATTCCGATGACGGCGCTGCTCGACCCGGATGCCGACCTGCACGCGGCGAGCACCCGGCAGCACCTGAGCGACGTGGGGGACGGCGCGGGGGACCCGAACGGCGTCCTGGCGATCCCCGGGGGCCGGATCGCCGTGGCGCTGGGCGGATTGGACCGGGTCGCGTTCGGGCCGGAGGGGAGCTCGATCGGGCAGCGGGTCGGGGTCGGTCGCCGGCCGGTGGCGATGGTCCGGATCCCGGGCTCCGATCGGGTGGCGGTGGCCAATGCGTTCGACGACTCGGTCTCGATCGTGACCCTGGCATACGGGTCGAAGCCGGTGGCGATTCCGCTCGGCCCGACCCCGGAGCCCGACCCGATCCGCCGCGGCCGCTTGCAGTTCTACGACGCGAGGCTCTCGCACGACGGCTGGATGAGCTGCCACAGTTGCCACACCGACGGCCACGCCAACGGCCAGATGGCCGACACCCTGGGCGACGACTCGTACGGGACGCCGAAGCGCACGCTCTCGCTGCTCGGCGTGGGAGAGACGGGGCCGTGGGCCTGGGACGGGGGGATGGAGGCCCTCGGCGATCAGATCAAGAAATCGGTGGCGTCGAGCATGAGGGGATACTCCTTGTATGACGGCGAGGCGGCCGAGATCGAGGCGTTCCTCCGATCGCTGCCGCCCCCCCCTGCCCTGACCGCCCCGGGCGACCCGACGTTCGACGCCGAGGCGGTGGCTCGCGGGGCGGACCTCTTCCGCGACCTCCGCTGCGACCGCTGCCACACGCCGCCGGTGTACACGTCGGCAAAGGTTTATGACGTGGGCCTGAGCGACGAGCAGGGGCAGACCGCGTTCAACCCGCCTTCGCTGCGCGGGGTCGGCCGCCGGCGGATGTACTTCCACGACGGCCGGGCACGCACGCTCGAAGACGTGTTCGAGGGGCACGAGCACCAACTTGAGGAGCCGCTCGGCCCGGACGACCTGGCGGACCTGATCCTGTTCCTGAAGAGTCTGTGACGCGGTCGATCCCCGCGACCGCCCCGCCGGCGTTCGACCCGTTTCTCACCTCCTGACCCGTAGACGAAGGCTGCCATGACACACGGCGATTGCGCGGGACCGGCCGAGGCTCCTGATTCGTCCGAGGGGATGGGATCGGGGGGGATGCACCGCCGGGCGGTCTTGAAGGCGCTGGGGGTGCTGGGGATCGGCTCGGCGACGTTTCATCGGGCGCTGGCGGCCGGGGTGGGCGAGGGGGTGATGGTGACTCCCGAGCTGATCGCGCAGGCCGAGTGGATTTCCGGCCTGGAACTGGACGACGACGAGCGGGCGAGCATTGCCAACGCCCTGATGCGCGCGCTGGCCGATTTCCGGGAGCTGCGGGCCGTCGAGGTCGATTACGACGTGCCGCCGGCCTTGACGTTCCTGCCCGATCCGGGCCTGCGCCCGTCGGCCGAGATCCGCCGCAATCAGGCCGAGCCGACCGAGTGGCACGCCCCGGAACGGCCGGGATCGGACGAGGATCTCGCGTTCCTGCCCGTGACCGAGCTGGCCGGCCTGGTCCGATCGCGCAAGGTCTCGTCGGTCGAACTGACGGAGCTGTACCTCGACCGGCTCAGGCGGTTCGACCCGATGCTCAAGTGCGTCGTCACGCTGACCGAGGCGACCGCCCGGGAACAGGCCCGGCGCGCCGACGACGAGCTGGCCGCGGGGCATTATCGCGGCCCCTTGCACGGGATCCCGTGGGGTGCCAAGGACCTGATGGCCTACCCCGGCTACCCGACAAGCTGGGGGGCGCCGCCGTTCAAGGATCAACGGCTCGACACCAAGGCGACCGTCGCCGCCCGATTGGAGGAGGCCGGCGCGGTGCTCGTGGCGAAGCTCTCGCTCGGCGCCCTGGCGATGGGGGACCGCTGGTTCGGCGGCCGGACCAACAGCCCGTGGGACCCGAGGCGGGGGTCGAGCGGGTCGTCGGCCGGGTCGGCCTCGGCCGCGGCGGCGGGGCTGGTCGGCTTCGCGATCGGCAGCGAGACGCTCGGCAGCATCGTGTCGCCCTGTCGGGCGTGCGGGGCCTCGGGCCTGCGGCCGACGTTCGGCAGGGTGAGCCGGCACGGCTGCATGACGCTCTCGTGGACGATGGACAAGGTCGGCCCGATCGGCCGATCGCTCGAGGATTGCGCCTTGATCCTCGACGCGATCCACGGCGCCGACGGGTTCGACGCCGGGGCCGTGGACCGGCCGTTCGCCTGGCCGCCCCGGGTCAGCCTGCCGAAGCTGCGGGTCGGCTACCTCGACGATCCGGAGCGTCCGGCGTGCGATCGGCCGGAGCTGGCCATCCTGCGGGAGCTGGGGGTCACCCTCGTCCCCATCGCCCTGCCCGACCAGTACCCGACGTCGAGCGTGACGCTGATGCTCGGCACCGAGGCCGCCACGGTCTTCGATGCCCTGACGCGGGCGAGCATCACCGAGGGGCTGAATAGCTGGCCGATCACCTTCCGGCGCGGGCAGTTCATCCCGGCCGTCGAGTATCTCCGGGCCGCCCGGGTCCGGACCCTGCTCATGCGAGCCATGGCCGAGTTGATGACGTCGGTGGATCTGTACGTCTGCGACGCCGACGACCTGGCCCTGACGAACCTCACCGGCCACCCGACGGCGGTGCTCCCCTTCGGGACGAAGGAGATCGACGGCCGGGAAGGGCCCGGCTCGGTGACCTTCACGGGCCGCCTCTACGACGAGACGACCCTGCTGGCCGTCGCCTCGGCGTTTCAACTGCGGTCGGGCGACCACCTGCGGCGTCCTCCTCTGCAGCGGTTCCTCGCCGAGTCGGCCTCGGACGACGAAGCCTCGTGATCTCGCCCGACGGGGGACGGTCCCCCTGGGCGAGATCGGTCCCGAATCGGGTCGTGCTCATCCCCGGCCAACGCTTCTTGCCCCGGCGACCGCGGACCGCGCGACCGCCCGGATGACCCACGCCCCGTCCCATCAAGCCCCCTCGACCCTCCATGGAAACCTCGATCGAACTCGTCGTCCGCCCGACGGAAATCGACGTCAATGGCCATGTGAACAACGGGAAATACGTCGATTATCTGGAATGGGGCCGGGAAGACTGGTACGAGCGGCACCAGCTCGACTACGACACCCTGCTGTCACTCGGCGCCATCACGGTCACGGTCAATCTGAACCTCAACTTCCGCCGGGAATGCCGGCAGGGGGAGCGATTGACCGTCGTGACCCGCCCCGAGCGGCTCGGCCGGACCAGCTTCGCGCTGAGTCAGGAGATCCGGAAGGCGGACGGGACCATCGCCGCCGATGCGGTCGTCACCCTGGTGACGATCGACCCCGGGTCCCGAGCCAGCCGTCCCGTCCCGGAACCACTCGCGAAACCGTTCACCGCCTGACCCGACCCGATCTGACCCGACCCGCCCCGGCCCGGCAATGCGACGGTTCAA
Organism: Tautonia sp. JC769; assembly: GCF_040717455.1. Lineage (NCBI taxonomy): Bacteria > Pseudomonadati > Planctomycetota > Planctomycetia > Isosphaerales > Isosphaeraceae > Tautonia > Tautonia sp. JC769. The sequence goes on along the minus strand of NZ_JBFEFH010000014.1, from coordinate 101,479 downwards.
CCGGTCGGGTCCGAGCGGCGTCGCGTGATCTCCCGGATCGCTCCCGAAGGCTTCGGCCCCCGCGGCCGGCCTCCCGCCCATCGTCCGGTCCGGCCTCCCCGGCCGATCGACCGTCGGGGCTTGAGTCATTTTCCACCGCTTCCCCTCCGCCCTCGTCCGGCTGGGGCGGGTTTCGGGGTTGCGCCCCAGGCCGGACGAACTCCCCCCGCTCCTTGGTTTGCTTTTGGAAATTTTTCACCAAAGTCAACCCAGTCGTTTGACTCGACGCAAATATCCTCGTATTTTCTAGCTGTGCAGGGCACCCAGACATCCCAGATTTACAACTCGAAGGTGTCCTGACCTCCGCCTCCGTGCTTGGGGTGGTTGTCTCACCGTATCGAGCCCGGAACGTCTTGGTGACTTGAGACGAGGCCGGGCGCTCTGGCCGGTTCTGGAATAAGGCGGACGTCGGGCGGCGTGGGGCCCTTGCAAAGGGGGCATCCTCGGCCGGGCGGAGGCCTTCGGTCACCAGGGCCGGTGGTTCGTGATGGCATCAGGGTCAGACGCTTCGATTCGCAATTCGCATATGCGGAGGAATTTCGGGATGATCTCATTGCTTCGCCGATCGGCATACTCAGTGGCTTGCCTCGGTGCCCTCTCGCTGGGCGTGCCTCACGTGGCGCTCGCCGGGCTGTTCGGACACGGTTCGAGCGGCGGCTCCAGCGGCGGCTCGCACGGCTCCAGCGGCGGCTCGCACGGCGGGGGCCTGTTCTCGAAGCACCACGGCTCCAGCGGCGGGTCGAGCGGCGGCTCCAGCGGAGGCTCGCACGGCGGTGGGTTGTTCAAGACCAGCCACGGCTCCAGCGGCGGGTCGAGCGGCGGCGGCCACAAGGCCGGCGGCCTCTTCTCGAAGCACCACGGCTCGAGCGGCGGCTCCAGCGGCGGGTCGAGCGGCGGCGGCCATAAGAGCGGTGGCCTGTTCTCGAAGCACCACGGCTCGAGCGGCGGCTCCAGCGGTGGCGGCCTGACCAAGACCAGCCACGGCTCCAGCGGCGGGTCGAGCGGCGGGTCGAGCGGCGGCGGCCACAAGGCCGGCGGCCTCTTCTCGAAGCACCACGGCTCGAGCGGCGGCTCCAGCGGCGGGTCGAGCGGCGGCTACGGCTCGACCGGCGGGTCGCACGGCTCGGCCGGCGGCTACTACGAGGCGACCCCGCAGTACGCCCCGGTCGCCGCCCCGCAGGCGGCCCCGCAGTACGTCCCCGTCTCTCAGAACGGCGTGCTGAACATCTCGGTCCCGGCCGACGCCAAGGTCTACCTCCAGGATCAGCTCATGACCCTGACCGGCGCCGAGCGTCGGTTCGTCACCCCGCCGATCGCCGAGGGCGAGCTGTTCGTCACCAACGTCCGGGTCGAACTCGAGCGGAACGGCCAGGTCGTCTCCGAGACGGTCGAAGCTCGGGTCAACCCGGGTGAAGAGGTCAACGTCGCCGTCGACCTCGACGGCTCGGTCGTCCTCGCCGGTCGCTGATCGGTGGGCGGCTGATCGCTTTGAGAAAAATGACCCGACCCGGGCGGCTCGCCCTCGGTTCCGTCGCAAGACGATCGAGCGGGCCCCCGGGTTCGGGTCGTCAGGCAGAAGGGACTTGGATCGGATCGATCACGGAGGTCTCGAAATGGACGTCGATTCGGATCGCGATCGCGACCGCGATCGTGACACTCACAGGGATGATGACGGTCCCGGGCTCGACGCCGGCCCGGCTCCTCGACGGATCGGGCGACGCTCCTTGCGGTGGGCGGTGAACGCCTGGCTGGCCTTGCACGTCTCGGCGATCATCATCGCCCCGGCCTCGGTGGCTCCCGCATCGGCCCTCGCCCAGACGGGCTGGGAGCTGGTCCACCCTTATCTGCAACTGCTCTTCCTGAACCACGGCTACCACTTCTTCGCCCCCGAACCGGCCGAGAGCACCCTGCTCGGCTACGTGGCCGAGCGGGAAGACGGCACCGTCGTGACCGGGCAGATCCCGAACCGGGAGATCGGCCCGCGGTTGCTCTATCACCGCCACTTCATGCTCTCGGAGCACATGGCGGGGACCGATCCCGAGTTGCGGGAACTCTGGCACCAATCCTTCGCCCGCCACATCGGGCGGAAATACGGCGCCGATCGGGTGAGCCTGACGCAGATCACCCACTACCTGCCGACCCGGGAGATGGTGCTCGAAGGGGTCCGGCTGGATGACCCGGCCAGTTACGCCGAGCAACCGCTGGGGGTGTACCAATGGGACGAGTACTGAGCCTTGCCATCGAGGCCGTCCGCGATCGCCTGCAGGCGGTGGGCGACGGCTGGAACCGCTTCTGGTTCTCCCCGGCCGACCCGACCCTGCTCGGCGTGCTTCGCGTGCTCGCCGGCCTGATGCTGCTCTACACCCACGCCGTCTGGGGCCTGGCGCTGGACGACTTCTTCGGGCCCGACGCCTGGCTGAGCGTCGAATTGGTCCGCACCCTCCAGGAATACCAGTACGCCTACTCCTTCTGGTGGTGGATCGAGCCCGACTGGATGTGGACCGCCTACGGCATCTCGATGCTGATCCTGGCGATGTTCACCGTCGGGCTCTGGACCCGGGTGACCTCGGTCCTCTCGCTGATCGTCGCCATCTCGTTCGCGCACCGGACGCCCGAGGCGATGTTCGGACTCGATCAGATCAACGTGATGCTGACGCTCTACCTGACGATCGGCGATGCCGGCCGCGCCGTCTCGGTCGATCGCTGGCGGGCCCGACGCCGGGGGGAATCGGCCGTCGCTCCCGGCGCCCGCGCCAATTTGGGCCAGCGCCTGATTCAGGTGCACATGTGCACGATCTACTTCTTCGCCGGCATCTCGAAGCTCCAGGGGCTTGCCTGGTGGAACGGCGAGGCGATGTGGCTGGCCTTCGCCAATCTTGAGTATCAATCGATGGACATGACCTGGCTGGCCGGGCATCCGCTCCTGATCAACGTCGCGACGCACACGACGATCCTCTGGGAAGTCTTCTTCTGCGCCTTGATCTGGAACCGGAATTGGCGGCCGATCTTCCTCGCCGGCGGGACGGCGATGCACCTGGGGATCGGCGCCTGCCTGGGCATGTGGACGTTCGGCCTGATCATGCTCGTCGGCTGTGCCTCGTTCCTGCCGAACGAGCGGGTCAGGCAGTTCGTCGAGGTCCTGGCGACCCGGCGATCGCGGGCCGTCCCGGTCTCCTTCCCGATCGCCGCGAGCCCGCAGGCGGCCTCCTCCGCCCTGCTCGGCGGGCCGCACCAGGCCCTGCCGATCGTGGTCACGGTCGATTACGGCCCGCACCGATCCGCGAACGGGTCGCATCGCGTCCGGGGTTGATCATCGAGATGTGAGTCGACGAACGTCCGGGAGCATGATCGAGGCACGCTTCGATCGCTCCCGGGCGTTTCGCCGCGCGTTTGCTCCGGATCTGTCCGTCAGCCCCGGCCGACGAAGGGCATCCCTGCGGCCATGACGGTCAGGAACAGGACATTGGCGTCGGGCGGCAGGCTGGCCATGTAGAGGACGGCGCGGGCGACGTGCTCGGCGTCGATGGTCGGCTCGGGGGCGACGGAGCCGTTCGCCTGCCGGACGCCGCCCTGCATGCGGGCGGTCATCTCGGTCGCGGCATTGCCGATGTCGACCTGCCCGCAGGTGATGCCGAACGCCCGGCCGTCGAGGGCCGTCGAGCGGGTCATCCCCGTGATCGCGTGCTTCGCCGCCGTGTACGGGGCCGAGTCGGGCCGCGGCACATGGGCCGAGACCGATCCATTGTTGATGATCCGCCCCCCTTGCGGCTCCTGGCGTTTCATGAACCGAAACGCCTCCCGGGTGCAGAGGAACGTCCCGGTCAGATTCGCATCGATGACCCGCCGCCACTGGTCGAGCGTCACGTCTTCGAGCGGGACCGCCGGCGCCCCCGTCCCCGCGTTGTTGAAGAGGAGGTCGATGCGTCCGAATGCCCGATTCGCGGCCTCGAACAAGGCCCGGACCGAGTCAGGGTCGGTCACGTCGGTCGGCACGGCGATCGCCCTCGATCGCGCCCGGCCGGATTGTTCGAGCGTTTCGTCCAGGGCCTCGCGCCGACGCCCCGCCAGCGCGACCGCGTACCCCTCACGCAGCAACGCCAGGGCCGTCACGCGGCCGATCCCCGATCCCGCGCCGGTGACGATCGCGGCTTTGACGCTCGGGTCCATCGGACCGCCTCCCTGATGATCCTCCTGAGGATGCGTCCCGCTTCGGACGGGTCGTCAGGGAGGCTGGTCGGGAAAAGTAATCGGCGACGAGGGATTCGAACCCCCGACATCCTGCGTGTGAGGCAGACGCCCGATGCCGTTTTCCCGGGTTCATTGCAATTCGTTGTGACGACTCGACCGTCTGTCCTACCGGATCGTCACAGAAATCGTCACACCGTTCAAGAGGCCGAAACCCAGAGCTGCCCGGGAGCCGACGCCGACCAGGCCCGTCCGGACGGAGATGACCTGGGAGCCGGCGACCCGTCGCTGGAAGACGAGCTCCAAGGGCGAGTCGTCCACCGTCTCGTGCAAAGCCCTCGGCGTCCCTCCGGCCAAGGTCGAATCGTGCCCGGCGGCACATGCCTGGCGGCAGGCCAGGGCCCGGGGAGGAGACGGAGGCCCCCGCGGACCGAGCCGGGGGGCTCGGTCCGCGGGGGGAGGAACAAAGTGACCGCCGAGGGGGTCAATTGAAGTCGCTCTCGTCGATCGAGGCCAGGAACGCGTCGATGGACGACGCACTCGGCCCGTCGTCCTCGGCGTCGCCGTCGTCGTCGTTGACGGCGTCGAGCCGGTCGCTCAGGGAGGCCAGGACCGGGACGACCCGCGGCGAACGCTGCCCGAAGGTCTCCATGTCGACCGTCGGGTCGGAGAACGCACGGAGTCGCCACTGGGCGAGCACGCGGTCGAAGGTCCCCAGGTCGGCCTGGGCCGGCCCGCCGTAGCCGCCGGGGGCGGCGACAGAGCCCACCTGCCCCAGCGAGATCATGCGGGCCGAGGACCCGTCCGAGGGGAGGATGAACCACTCGGCCGAGCTGCCATCCCCGCTCGTCCGGAAGGTGGCGATGTCGGCCTTCCCGTCCCCGTCATAATCGGCCGGCACCGGCTGATCGACGCCGCCGCCGGCCCCGAAGAGGACCGAGTAGGCCGAGGCGCCGTCCGACGGCAGGATGAACCACTGGGCGGCCCCGGGGACGAGGTCGCTGTCGGCCCGGAAGGTGGCGATGTCGGCCTTCCCGTCCCCGTCGTAGTCGGCCGGGACCGGCATGTCCATGCCGTTCGCGGCCCCGAAGAGGACCGAGTAGGCCGAGGCTCCGTCCGACGGCAGGATGAACCACTGGGCGGCCCCGGGGACGAGGTCGCTGTCCGGCCGGAAGGTGGCGATGTCGGTGACGCCGTCGCCGTCGTAATCGGCCGGGGCGGGCAGGTCCATCAGGCCCGAGGCACCGAACTGGACGCTGCGAAGCTCGCCGGTGCTCGAATCGAGGATGAGCCAGGTGGCCCCGTCGGTGTAGGGGTCGAAGACGGCCATGTCGGAGCGGCCGTCGCCGTCGAAGTCGCCGACGACCGGGATGGCCCCCTGGCCGCCGAGCAGCCCCGACATGGTGCCGCCGGACGACAGCAGGATGGTGAACTGGCCCGAGTTCAGGGCCGGGAAGTACTCGTACAGGGAGAGGTCGGCCTTGCCGTCGCCGTCGTAGTCTCCCATGACGACCGTCACCGCGATCGAGACCGACTCGGATGCCGACCCGTCATAGTTGCCCGATCCGTCATAGACGGCCTCGACGTTCACCAGGCCGTACGGCAGGTCCGAAACGCTGAGGGTCGCCACGCCGTCGACCAGCGGGGCCGAGCCGAGCAACTGCCCCACCTGGAAGAACGAGACTTCGCCGTCGGGCGTCCCGCCCCCGGGGGTCACCGGGGCCACCGTGGCCGTGAGCACGACCGGCTGGCCGACGACCGCGAGGTCGGTCGAGGAGACCAGCGTGGTCGTGGTCGAGTCGGCGGCGACGTCGACGCCGATCGTGATCACGCCCTCGCCGACGAAGCTCGTGTTGTCGAGGAACTGGAACGAGAGCAGGTAGATGCCGGTCGAGTCGAATTGGACCGTGATGCTCCCCTCGCCGTCCGAGTCGAGCAGGATGTCGTCCTCGGGGACGCCGTTGATGCTCATCCGGACGGTCCCTTGCGGGATGCCGGCCCCGGGCGCGATCGTGGCCGTCGACAGGTCGAAGGTCAACGACTCGCCGGTGACGGCCGAGGTCCCGCTCGGCACGACGGAGACCCCGACCACGGCCGGATTGACCCCCTGGACGAGCACCGGCGAGGTGCTCGAAAGGTAGAAGTCGTCGCCGAGGTAGTTCGCCGTGATCGAATGCCCGCCCACCGCCAGGTCGGAGACGGCCAGCGACGCCACTCCGTCGACGAGCGGGGCCGAGCCGATCGAGACGGCACCCGAGAAGAACTCGACCGTGCCAGTCGGCGTCGGCATCCCGAGCAGCGCCCCGGAGACGGTGGCGGTGAACGTGACGCCCTGGCCGAAGGCCGAGGGGTTGGCCGAGGCGATCACGCTCGTGACCGACGGGGCCTCGCCGACGACCTGGCCGCCCTCGAGGGAGCCATCGCTCGGCAGGAAGTCGGAATTGCCGTCGTAGGCGACGAGGACGGGGTAGATGCCCGGGTTCAGGCCCGAGATCTGCAGGCTGGCCATGCCATAACCATCCAGCGGGACGCCCGAATACGTCGTCCCGTCGATCAACAGCGAGACGAAGCCGGTCGGGGTGCCGACGGAAGCGGTCACGGTGATGGTGAAGGTCACGTCGTCGCCGAAGGCCGAGGGGTTGGCCGAGGACGTCACCGTGGTGGTCGTCACGACCACGGAGGTCAGCTCCACGTCGTCGCCGTCGCCGCCGACGTAGCTGATCCGGAAGCTCGCGCCATCGATCTCGAGGACCGCCCCCTCGCCGAGGCCGGCGAAGGTGCCGACGATCGGGCTCCCGCCCTGGTTGTCGAGGATCAGGAACTGGTCGCCCGCCCCCGGTTCGAAGCCGTCTCCCAGGGTGACCAGCAGGGTCGCCCCGCCGAGGTTGACCTCGCCCTGGGCGATCATCTGGTCGTAGTCGTCGATGGCGACCGTGCCGTCGATGTCGACCGCGAAGGTCGAGCCGCCGGCAAACGCGAGGTCCCCGTCGACCGTCAGGGTGCCCGGCGAGTTGCCCGGCGCGACCGTGGCGCCGGCCTGGACGATCAGGTCGGGCACCATGCCGAGGCCGCCGAGGGTGGTGCCGTCGGCCATCGTCAGGCTGCTGCTGTCGGCGATGCTCCCGTTGACGACCAGCGTGCCGCCGCTCACCACGGTCGCGCCGGTGTAGCTGTGGTAGCCGGAGAGGGTCATCGTGCCGGTGCCGGCCTTGATCAGGCTCCCCGCCCCGCTGATGTCACCGGCAAAGCTGGTGTCGGAGTCGTTGCCGCCGGTCGTCAGGGTGAAGGTGTTGAGATCGACGGCGCTGTTGGCAAAAGAGCTGGCGAGCGAGCCGATCGTCTCGTCGGAGTCCAGTCTCAGCGTGTCCAGCGAGGTGACGATCACGGATGTGGTGTCCGCCAGCGCGGATCCGCCGGAGAGGGCCACGATCCCCTGGTCGATGTTCAGGACGGAGAAGGAATTCGTCCCGGAGAGCACCATGGTGCCGGCGCTGGACTTGGTGAGGGTCGAGGCGCCGGACTCGGTGATCTCGCCGCTGATGGTGAACGTCCCGCTCATGGCGTGGATCCGGGCATCGGAACCGAGGACGATATTGCCCGCCCAGGTGTTGCCGTCGCTGGTGCTGGCGAGCGCCCCGGAGAAATCCCCGGTGCCATTCAGGCTGGTGATCGTCTCGTTGACGGTGATCCCGCCGCTCACCTCGAGCCTGGCATCGGCAGCGATCGAAGTCCCCCCGGCGGTGGTGCCCAGCGCGTTGGCATTCGAGATGGCCAGGGCCCCCGCGTTGACCGAGGTCGTCCCGGTGTACGAGTTGTTGCCGGAGAGGGAGAACGTCCCGGCGCCCTGCTTGACGAAGTCGCCGTCGCCGACGATCACGCCCGAATAGCTCGTGTTCGCATCGTTGCCGCCGGCGGTCAGCGTCGACGTCCCGAGGTCCACCACCGAGCCCGAGCCGGCCAGCGAGCCGATCGTCTCGTCGGCATCCAGCATCAGCGTGCCGCCCGCGTTGACGGTCACCGCCCCGGCGTCCGCGATCGCGGAGCCGCCGCCGAGGGCCAGGGTGCCGGCGTTGACCGTGGTGGCCCCGGTGTAGGAGTTGGTGCCGCCGAGGTCCAGGGTGCCGGCGCCCCCCTTGGTCAAGGCCTGCGAGCCGGAGATGTTCCCCGAGGCGACCAGCGTGGCGCCGTCGATCGTGACGATCGTCGTGTCGGCCGTCAGGACGAGGTCGAGGCCGAAGGTCGAGGACCCGCCGGAGTAGGTCGCGGAAATCCCGCCGTTCAGGTCGATCGCGTTGCCCGAGATGTCGTATCCGGCGCCGGCGATGGTGATGGAGCCGAACCCGGTGTTCGCGGCGAAGTCATTGAAGCTGGCCAGCCGGGCGGCGCCCTCGGCGAAGATCAGGTTCGCGCCGGCGACCGGGGCGACGTCGCCGACCCAGTTGGCGGCGGTGGTCCAGAATTCGTCGGCGCCGCCGCCGTCCCAGGTGAGGGTGATGCCGGTGACGGTCAGGACGACGTCGTTGTTGTCCGTGCCCCCGGCGTAGGTGATGGTGAATTCGTAGGGGCCGCTGGTGAAGGTGGCCCCCTCGGCCAGGCCGGCGAAGGTGCCGGCGATCGGGTCGCCGTCGCCGTCGTTGTTGATGATGATGAATTCGTCGTTGAGCGCCGGCGCGAAGCCGAGCGAGACGTCGAGCGTCGCGCCGCCGAGGTTGACCGAGCCGGTGACGTCGAGCTGGTCGTAGCCGGAGCCGGCGGTCGTGCCGTCCAGCTCGACCGCGAAGGTCGACCCGTCCACGAGCGTCACGCTGCCCGAGCTGAGGATGCCCGGCGAGTTGCCGGGGGCGAGCGTGCCGATGCCCGAGATCGCCACGTTCGGGAGGACGCCATTGCCGCGGAGGGTCCCGTCCACGAACACCAGGTTGCTCGTGGCGAGCGAGCCGTCGACGATCAGCGTGCCGTCGCCGACGTTCACGTTCCCCGTATGCGTGCTCGTCCCCGTCAGGACCAGCGTGCCGGCGCCGTTCTTGTCGAAGTCCACCGACCCGCTGATCGCCCCGCCGAGCGTCAGCGTGTCGCCCCCATCAACGCCGAACGAGGTATTATTGATTCCGGTGATGCTGATGTTGCCCATCAGGGCGTTGTCGCCGGAGACATTGACGACCTTCGAGAAGCCCGCGAGCGGGAGGCCGTCGATGACAATCGAGTGGATCGCCGGCTGGGTGAACCCGCCGCTGAGCTCGAGCGTGGCCCCGGACTGGATGGTGACGGTGTTGGCCGTGGCCGGGTCGAGGAACGCCCCATAGCTCGCGGCCCTCAGGAAGCCCGAGGTCACGGTGAGGCTGCCGTCGTACCGCTGCTGGGCCTCGAGCACCGTGCCGCCGAACGCGCCGTTGGTGATCGTCAGGTTGCGCGCGGGGCTGATGTCGGTGTCGTCGATGATGCCCTGGATGGTCAGGGTCGACATTTCGGCGGCGCCGATCTGGCTGTCCCCGAGCATGTTGATGGCCCCGGTCAACGTCGCCGAGCCGGAATCGACGGCCAGGACCCCTCCGCCGCCGAGCCCAGTGCCCTGGATATTGAAGGCCTCCGCGACCGTCAAGTCGGCGCCGTTGAAGAAGACGGAGGCGCCATCGGAGACGATCGTCCCGCCGGTCGTGGTGCCCAGCGCGGCGTCGTTCTCGACGCGGAGCGCCCCGGCGAAGACGTTGGTCGCCCCGTCGTAGGTGTTCGCCCCGGAGAGGGTGAGGGTCCCCGTGCCGACCTTGGTGAGGCCGCCGGTGCCGGAGATCACGCCGTTGTAGGTCGTGTCGGTGGCGTCGCCCACCGTCAGCGTGTTCGCGCCGAGATTGACGGAGCCGCTCCCGGCCAGCGAGGCGATGGTACCGTCGCCGTAGATCGCCAGGATGCCGGTGGCCCCAATCGTCACGGCACTGGTCGCAGGCAGGATCGCGCCACCCTCGATTCCAATCCCGCCGTCGTTGATGTTCGTGGCGCCGGAGTACGATGCGGCCTGGTTGAAATAGAGGCCGCCCTCGCCGGTCTTGGTCAGGCCGAACGGGCCCCCGCTCTCGCCGACGGCCCCGTAGAAGTCGACGACACCGCCGGTCGCGACTTCGACGGTGATGTCGTCCAGGAGGACCAGGTCCATAAAGAATTGCGAGGTGCCCGACGTGAACGTCCCCGTGACCCCGCCGAGCAGGTCGATCGGGTTGCCGCTGAGGAGGTAGCCGGCCCCGCCGAAGGTGATGGTGTTGAAGTCGGTGTTGGCGGCGAAGTTGTTGTTGTTGTTCAGCCGGGCGGCGCCGTCCGGGAAGACCAGGCTCGCGCCCTCGACAGGGACGATGTCGCCGACCCAGTTGGCGGCGGTGCTCCAGTTGTTGTCGCCGCCGCCGCCGTCCCAGGTGTAGGTGATGCCGGTGACGGTCAGGACGACGTCGTTGCCGTCGCCGCCGACGTAGGAGATCGTGAACTGGTAGGCCCCATCGTCGAACGTCCCCCCCTCGGGCAGGCCGGCGAAGGTCCCCGTGACCAGGTCGATGCTGTCGTCGTTGTCGATGATGACGAACTCTTCGCCGATCGAAGGCGCGAAGTTGAGCGTCACGTCGAGCGTCGCGCCGCCGAGGTTGACGTCCCCGCTCACGGCGAGCTGATCGTAATCGGTGCCGACGCTCAGGCCATTCAGCTCGACCTCGAAGGTCGTGCCGGCATCGAACGCGACGCTGCCGGAGGACAGGATGCCGGGCGAGAGCCCCGGGGAGACCGTGCCGCCGGTGGAGGTGATCGCGCCCACCGTCCCGTTGCCGCCGAGCGTGCCGCCGGTGTTGACCTGGACCCCGCTGCTCGCCGAGATGTCCCCGGCCACCAGCAACGTGCCGGCGTCGACGGTCGTCGTCCCCGTGTAGGTGCTGCTACCCGAGAGCGTCAGCGTCCCGTCGCCGATCTTCGTCAGGTTGTTGGCCCCCGAGATGATCCCGGCAAGTTCGAGCGATCCCGAGACGACCTCGTACTCCTGGCCGGTGATCTGGTTGATATTGCCCAGCAGCGCATTCTCGCCTGTGATGCTGATCACCTTCGCCGCGCCCTCGGGCCCGCTGCCGAAGAAGTTGTACGACTTCGTCGCCGGGATCGTGAGGCCGCCGACCAGTTCGAGCGTCGCCCCCTCGGCCCCCACCGTCGCGGCGGCGGCCGGGTCGCCGAGGGCATCCTCATTCGTGAGTCGGAGGAAGCCGCTGTAGGCGTAGGTGGCCCCGCCGTAGGTGTTGGCCGCGGTCAGGGTAATCCGGCCCGTGCCGCCGCCATCGTACCGCATGGCACGGGTGCCGGCCCCGTCGTCGATCACGCCGTTGATCGTCATCGCCTGGCCGTCGGCGGTGGCGAGCCGGGAGTCGGCCGTCATCGTGATGGCGCCGTCGAGCGTGACCTCGCCCGACTCCACCCGCAGGGCGCCGTTGTTGCTGATGCCCGCCCCGGCGATCGTGAACGCCTCATCGAAGGTCATCGCCCCCCCCGAGAACACGAGCATCGCCCCGCTGCTGACGGTCGTGCCGGCGGCCGTCGTGCCCAACGCGCCCTCGCTCTCGACCCGGAGGATCCCGGCGTCGACGAGAGTCGCCCCGGAATACGTGTTCGCCCCGGAGAGGGTGAGGGCCCCCGTGCCGACCTTGGTGAGGCCGCCGGTGCCGGAGATCACGCCGCCGTAGGACGTGTCGGAGGAGTCGCCCACCGTCAGGGTGTTGGCCTCCAGGTTGACGCTCCCGCTCCCGGCCAGCGAGGCGATTGCGCCGTCGCCGTTGACCAGCTTGAGGGTCCCGGTGCTCCCGATCGTCACGGGGCTGCTCGCCGGCAGGATCGCGCCCGCGTTGACCGTGAGGATCCCGTCGTTGATGTTGGTGGCGCCGGAGTAGCTCGCGGCCTGTTCGAAGTAGAGGTCGCCCCCGCCCACCTTGTTCAGGTCGAACGAGCCCCCGCTCTCGCTGACCTGACCGGTGAGGTCGATGACACCGCCGGCCGCGACGTCGAAGGTCGGGCTGGCCAGGAAGACGAGATCCATCGCGAGTACCGAGGTCCCCGAGGTCAGGGTGCCCGAGACCCCGCTGAGCAGGTCGATCGAATTGCCCCCGAGGAAATAGCTGCCCTCTCCGACCGTGATCGTATTGAAATCGGTCCCGGCGGGGAAGTCGTTGTTGTTCGATAGGCGGTCCGCGCCGAGCGGGAAGACCAGGTCGTCCCCCTCCACCGGGGCCGTGTCATCCACCCAGTTCTCAACGGTCGTCCAAAGGGCATCGTCACCGCCGCCGTCCCAGATGCGTGTGGCCAGCAGCCGGCGATGCTCGAGCGACTCCAGGCCCAGATGCACGCGTCGGCGACGTGCCCGCTCGCTCGCCTTCCGCCTGGAACTCGACTGATCCGATCGTGAACCGGGACGCTCGAACATGGATGTGCTCCTCGGATGGTCGAGCCGGCGGCTTCGTGGGCGGCTCGAGAGCGGTTTTCTCGGCCCCGGCGACACGCCGATGGCCTCGGACACTGGACCTGGAACCCGCCGAGACCTCAGCGGAGATCGTCGGCCCCGAGAGTCTGTCGCGCGACCCATAGGCTCGCGATCGTCAGGAGGTCGCACTCCGGCAGCGACGATTCGCAATCGAACAAACAATCACATAACTTCGATGCCTGGCATCGCACCGGGTCAGGGTTCATCCCCTGGGATTGGCGAATCCGATCGATCGTGCTCGTGCTGGAGAGGGTGACGATCGGGCGCTGTCACGTTCGAATCTGGAGGCACGAACGGCCGGAAGCCGCTCGATTCGCGAGTCGGCTGAAAGTTCGATTGAAGGGGAAAGCCGAGATCCGACCGTCAGCCGCCTCACCTCGGTCACGATCACCGCATCCAGCCCCTCCGGATCACGCCCTTCGACCGGCAAGATCAGCCGGGACGCACCGGAAGGGATCGCTTGAAGGCGAGCGATGCCGACTCCAGGCCTGGACGAACATGGCAAGCCCGGCGTCGGGCTTACGAAATCTTCGTCCAGGCTTATATTGGCAAGAACGTTTGAGGGAGCATAGATTAGAAATTCGAGGATGTCAATGACCTGGTTCCGCCCGGATTTTCGGAGATCATTCCGGGAGCAGTGCCCGGAGCGGGCGGCGACGCGGGTGTCGCCCCCTCGCCCATCGCCACATCGCTGGCAGCGAGAGCGGAAGGCGAGGCAGTCGCCAGGGCAGGATTGGTCGAGATTCCCCTGAGTCCCCGTCGAGAGGGGCGGGCAACTCACACCGATTTCAACGCGACGCCATTCATACCAGAGATGCCGGCTCGGCGAAGAACAACCATGGCCAGCGTCGGAACCGGGGCAACAGGCCGGATCGCCGCGTCCACCTCCCGCGAGGCAGCGACTGCGCGATCATTGACCGGGAGGCTCCGATCATTGACCGGTTCCGCATCGAGATGCTGGCAGTCGCGCCGGGCGTCGGACCAGGCATGCTCCCGACATCGGGACGCAGCCAAGTCGTTCGTCAAGCGCAAGGCGACGGCGCGCAGGGAACCCCGACCGACGGCAACGACGATGGTCGCCGTCCGATCGGGAGATCGAGCGGGTCACCAGGAACTCGGCCGAGGACCAGCCAGGAGGCCACTCAGAGGCCCGACCGGATGACCGAATCGTCAAAGCAGAGGCTGTCGCCCAGGTTGTTTTCCCGCAGCGACTGGGAAGTGGGCGATGAGGGATTCGAACCCCCGACATCCTGTGTGTAAAACAGGCGCTCTAACCGGCTGAGCTAATCGCCCGAGGGGATGCGTGCCAGGTCATTCTAGCGGGCGGGGGGCTCGGGTGGCAAATCGGGAGACGACTCGCCTGCGCGGGCCTCGGCGGCGGCGAGGGCGGGGGAGTCGGCGTAGAGGCGTCGGGTCCAGCGGCCGAAGCCCCAGTCGACGAAGCCGGGAGCGATGCGGTTGACGGCGAGGAGCAGGCGACCGCGGGAAGTGAGGGTCAGCTCGCGACGGCCGCGGAGCAAGGCGCGGAGCCCGGCCTCGGCGACGGCGTCGGGGGTCATGCTGCGGTGCGATTCGGTCTTGTAGATCGCGGTGTGGACGACCACGTTGCGCTCGAACCCGGTGGTGGTGAAGCCGGGGTTCAGGAGCATGACGTGGATGCCGTCGATGGCCCACTCGGCGCGGAGGGCCTCGGTCAGGCCGGCGACGGCGAACTTGCTGGCCGAGTATTCGGGGCGGCCGGGCAATCCCCGGCGCGCGACGATCGAGCCGATGTTGAGCAACGAGGGGCGATCGCCCCGGCGGAGCAAGGGCAAGGCCTCTCGGCAGATCTCGGCCAGGGCGAAGACGTTGATCTCGAAGACCTGGCGCAGGACCGACGGGGCATGCGACTCGAACCGCCCGTAGGCCCCGACCCCGGCGGCGTTGATGACCAGGTCGAGCGCACCGTCGAACCGATCGGCCGTGGCGTCCAGGAGCGACCGGCGGGAGTCGGCATCGGTCAGGTCGGCGGGCACGGCGAGAATCCGGTCGGCCGCGGCGCCGGCGGCCCTCAGGTGCTCGACCTCCGTCGCGAGGCGATCGGCCGACCGGCCGGTCACGACGATTCGGGCGCCGTCGGCGGCCAGCAGGCGGGCGAAGGCGGCACCGATTCCCGACGATGCTCCGGTAATCAGGCAACGCGCGGCCTGGAACGAGTCTCGGCGACGGGGCATGGAAGTGACGCACTCCTTGGAGGTCGGGGAGCCCTCGGGCGGTGATCGGAAGCGGATCAGAAGGTCGGATGAGGACGATCGGCGGGCCCGCGATCGATCAGCGGACGAGCGACTCGTCGGCCCCGCCGTGGACCTCGGTCGTGACCAGTCTCGGGTTGCGGCCGAGCGCATTCCAGCCGCCGCCGGCCACCGGGCCTGAGCTGGGCCGACTGATGACCACCCGCGAGGATCGGGAGTTGCTGGTGACCAGATCCGGCTCGCTCGAGACGGACGACCGAGGGGCCTCGGCCCGGGCCACAAGCGAGGGGCTCTGCGTGACGACCCGGCTGGGCAGCTCGCAGACGTCGTCGAGGATCACGGTCTCTCCCGGCACCACATAGGCCGGAGAGGTTCCATAATAGTGGTTGTGCGTGCAACCGGTCGCGAGCGCCAGGCCGGTCAGGGCCAGGGCCAGGCCCGCGGGACCGGGGCGGCGCGACGTCGAGGGGCGTCGCATGGCGATCTCCTGTGCCGAGGGAGGGTCCGCCCCGGGCCGGGTCTCCGAGTAACTGGGCGAGCCTTCCTGCTCGCCCGGTCGTTCACTCGGGTCGATTCCGGGGATCGGCCGGTTCGATTCGGGTCTGGGCCTCGCGTACGGCAGGCTCAACAGGGGGAGATCGGAAGTCGAGGCGGGGCCATCCGGCCGGCGGGCGACTGTACCCGAAGGGTTCGGATCGGCCAACCGGAATTTCCCGAAGCGGTCACGAGTCCTTGATCGCCGGCCTCCGGGCGGCGGGCAAGGCCTGCCGGGCGGCCTCGATCGCCTGCTCGAGCCGATCCCGGATCAACCGGGTCGCGTCCTCGGGCGAGAGGCCGTCGAGCTCCTCGGGGGCGATGCTCGGCGCGAGGTGCAGGCGCATTGGGTGGGGCCGGGGATACTTCCGATCCCGGGGCCACGACTCGAACGTCCCGGCGATGCCGGCCGGGAGGATCGGCACGCGGGCCCGGGTCGCCAACGCGGCGATGCCGGGCTTCAACTCCTGCAAGGTGCCGTCGGGGGAGCGCGTCCCCTCGGGAAAGAAGGTGACGATCCCGCCGGCCTTCAGGCGTCGCAAGGTTTCCTTGAACCCCTGGGAGCCGAAGCCGTCTCGCTGGATCGGGAAGGCGCCGAAGAACCGGAGGGCGCCCCCGAATTTCGGGGAGAAGAGGGACGATCGCGCCACGAAGTTCACCGGGCGACGCACCCCGCTGCCCAGGACCAGGACATCCCAGAAGCTCAGGTGGTTCGAGACGAGCAGGGCCGCTCCGCGCCCCGGGACATTCTCCTGCCCCGAGACCCGGAAGCCGCCGAAGAAGACCATGACGGCCCGGATCATCCATTGCGTCAGTCGATACCCGACCCGTCGGATCCAGGGGCGATCATGTCGGGGGGCGTCGCCCGGGTCGCGACGGCGGGGCGAGGGGGCGGCCGATTCGGGGGCGGTCATGAGAGTGGGGGCTCCGAAAAGGGCGACTCGCCCAGAGAGCAGCGGACCGCGGACTCGACGAGGGTGGCGATCTCGTCGATCGTTCGGCCGGTCGTGTCGAGGACGGCGGCGTCGTCGGCGGCACGCAGGGGGGCGATGGCGCGTTCGGTGTCCTCGGCGTCGCGCCGCTGCTGGTCGCGGAGGACGTCTTCGAAGGAGATGGACTCGCCGCGCTGGAGGAACTCGGCGTGACGGCGGCGGGCCCGCTCGGTCGGATTGGCGGTGAGGAAGAACTTGCACGGGGCGTCGGGGAAGACGATCGTCCCCTGGTCGCGGCCCTCGGTGATCGTGTCGTTCTCGGCGGCGAAGGCCCGCTGCCAGCCGGCCAGGATCTGGCGGACGCGGGGGTTCTGGGCGGCGAAGCGGGTGACTCGCGTGACCTCGACCGTGCGGATGTCTCGGCTCACGTCCCGGCCATCGAGCACGACCTGGCCCGGCGGCAGCGAGACGGTGAGGCGGGCGGCCAGGTCGCCCAGGGCCTCTTCATCGGCCAGGTCGACCCCGGCCCGCAAGGCGGCCAGAGCCACCGAACGGTACATCGCCCCCGTATCGAGCAGCCGCCAGCCGAGCCGGTCGGCCACGATCCGGGCCACCGTGCTCTTGCCCGATCCGGCCGGCCCGTCAATGGTCACCACGCGCCGCATGTGAATCGCCGCTCCTCCCGCCTTGCAGTCCCTCGGTCGCGAACACCGGACCAAGTCTAGCGATTCCGAGGCCGGAGCGGGAGGGATCGGGCCCTCCGCCGGGCCTCGATCGGCGGCCCCCGATGCCGCTTGGCCGGCCGATCAGCGCCGCTGGCGCATGGTGGCGGTGACGATCTTGAGCTGGATGACGTTCGTCAGGTTGTTGCACTGGAGCAGGAACAGGGCGAAGGTGCCGTCGCCTCGCAGTGTCTCGTGGGTGAACTGCGAGAGGGCGTGCAGCTTGATCCGGACGACGCGGTCGAGCAGCTCTCGGAGGCGGCGGGGGTCGTCGGTGTCCATCTGCTCGCGCTCGATCGCGGCCGTCTGTTCGAGGAACAGGTCGAGGCGTTCCTTCTGGACGCGGACGTCCTCCTGGGCCTCGCGTTCCCGGAGCCGCCGCCAGCGGTCCCAGATCAGGTAGGCGCCGGCGGCCAGGGCGAAGAGCAACTCCTTGAGCGCCGAGAGGGATTCGAGCACCGTGGCCGTCCAGCCGAGGTGGTCGAACGGGTCGAAGAACGACCGGGCCGTCGGGTGCATCGGGGCCGGCTGCCAGTCGAGCGCCTGGGACCGGGGGATCAGGTCGGGGAAGTCCCAGGGGCCGATCTCGGAGTAGAGGACGTCGAGGGTCTCCTCGACCAGGCGGGCGGGGGCGTCGGCCCGGGCCGCGAGGAAGGCGGTCGTGGCGATCGTCGGCACCGGCTCGGGGGGGATCCGGGGGGCCTCGCAGAACAGGCCCCTCGGGATGGTGATCGCGTGGTAATGGTAATGGATCAGGGCGATGGCCTCGGCGTCGAGGACCGGGATGAGCACATATTGACCCTCGGCCAGCAGGCGCCGCAGCGCCCGGTTGCTGGAGTTGGTCGTGACGATCGCCGCGTCCAGCTCGTGGTCGAACAGGAGATGTTCGAAACCGACCGACCGGGCGTCGAGTTCCAGGTCGTAGTGGTTGAGCAGGTGGCGGGCGCTGACCTGCATGCCCGACCCCGGCTCCCCGACCGCCACCCGACGGCCCCGGAGATCCTCGATCGTCTCGATCCCCCGGTCGGCCCGGGCGACGACGTGGACGACGTCCGGGAAGAGCGGGGCGATCATCGCCAGGCCTCGCAGCGGGACCGAACCACCCTGGAGGATGGCCAGGTCGGCCCGCCGGCCGGGATCGACATTCAGGAGCAGCTCCCGGCTGGCCAGCGACCCCTCGGACGCGAGGATCTCCGAGGGCCGACCGAGCCGCTCCTCGATCGCCGGCCCGAGCCGCCGGGCGAACTCGTGATAGCGGCCCTCGACCTGCCCGGAGGCGATCCGGAGGGTCCGGGGCAGCCATTCCCGCGTGACGAACCAGGTGGCGGCCGAGCCGATCAGGATCGCGAGCATCGCGTAAGCGACCCCGCGCCGGACCATCCGGGAACGTCGTCGCGCCATCGGTTCGGTCTCGACGGGAAGGGATCGCCTCGCCGATCGGCCGGCCTACGCCGAATGCCCCGCGGGCGAGGGCTCGTCGCTCTCGATCGGCTGGCGGCCGGAGAAGCCCGAATGCAGCTCGTGCCAGTGAGAGACCTCGGACTCGCCGAGCTTCCAGCAGAGGTAGACCTCGCGGCCGTCCTTGAGGCTCGGGAAATCGCAGAGGCCGTTGTGCGCCCCCTTCAGCTCGACGCCGAGCGCCTCCAGCTCGTGCAGGTAGCGCCGGAAGTTCGCCTGCTCGGCGGCGAGTTCCGTGCGGCGGCTCTCCAGCTCGGCGTCGTAGGGGTCGTCGTCGGGCCGGGTGGTCCGCCGGCGATCGAGCACGGGGGTCAGGCGTTGCTCCAGGTCGCTGACGACCTGCCACTGACGCACGATGTCGGCCACGATCGCCCGCACGAGCGGCAGGGCGCGGTTGGCCTCCTCGACCGTGAAATAGCGTCGATCAGGCGGCTCTGATTTCGGTAATGCCATGGCGCGAATCTCGTGCAAGAGGGTCAAACTGACCCGATCGGGCGATCGTGCAACTGGGGCATCGCGGGCGGTTCGGCAAGTTCAGTCTCAGTCGGAAGGCCCGCTTCGAGAGACGCGAGGAGCGCAAGGCGATCGCACCGTCTGCCTCGGCGGGAGTGACATCGTCGTCTGGGGGATGACGTCCACGGACCGACCGTCATCGTCCTCCGGTTCGGGTGGTCTCTCCGTCGTCCTGTGGGGATTCACCTGTCTGCATTATAGAAGGCCGGCCCCGACCCGCAAGATCGCGCCCATCGGCCTTCTCGAAAGAACCGTCGCGTTCAATCATCACCTCGACACGTCCGCAACCGTCGCGTCACGTCCGAGAGGCTCGCCGAGTTCAACACATGCCCGGGACGGAGCCCGGCGCGGCGGGCGACGCCGATGCCGAACTCCAGGTCGTCGAGGCCCCCGGTAGAGTGGGCGTCGGGGTTGATCACGAGCAGGCCCCCCCGATCCCGGGCCCGCCGGGCATGCGCCGCGTCGAGGTCGAGCCGGTGGGGGTTGGCATTGATCTCGATCATCGTGCCGGCCTCGGCCGCGGCGTCGATCACCGCGTCGAGGTCGACCGCATACGCGTCTCGGCGCAGCAAGAGCCGCCCGGACGGGTGGCCGAGCATCGTCACAAGGGGATGCCGGGCCGCCCGGACGATCCGATCGGTCATCACCTCCCGGGCCTGCCCGAAGCTCGAATGGACGCTGGCGACGACGTAATCGAACCCTTCGAGCACCTCGTCCGGGTAGTCGAGCGACCCGTCGGGCAGGATGTCGCACTCGATCCCCTTGAACAGCCGGAAGGCGCGGCCGAACGCCTCATTCAAGGCGTCGATCTCGTCCCACTGGCGGCGGACCCGGTCGATGCTCAGGCCATTGGCGTAGCCGGCCGACCGGGAGTGGTCGGCGATGCCGAGATAGGCCAGGCCGCGCCCCCGGGCGGCCTCGGCCATCTCGAGCAGCGTATTGCCGCCGTCGCTCCAGTCGGTATGGCAATGAAACGTCCCCTTCAGGTCGCCCCGCTCGATCAAGGGGGGGATCGGGCCGCGCTCGGCCAGCTCGAACTCGCCCTGATCCTCCCGCAGCTCGGGGGGGATGAAATGGAGGCCGAGCGCCTCGAACAGCTCGGCCTCGGATCGGCAGGGGACCGGGCCGTCGGGGCCTTCCAGGGCATATTCGTTAAGCCGAAGGTCGCGGGCGATGGCCCGGCGTCGCATGACGATGTTATGCGCCTTCGATCCGGTGAAATAATGCAAGGCGAACGGGAACTGGTCGGGGGTCACCCCCCTCAGGTCGCACTGGACCCCGCCGGCCAGCCGGACGCTCGCCTTGGTCGGGCCGTGGGCGAGCACGCCGGCGACCTCCGGCAGCGCCACGAATCGATCGAGCACCGGCGCGGGGTCGACCGCCGCGAACAGCACGTCGAGGTCGCCGATCGTCTCGACCCGGCGGCGCAGACTCCCGCAGACCTCGACCCGCTCCACCCCCGGGGCCGCTCGGACGGCCTCGACGACCGGCGCCACGAGCCGGAGCGCCGTGCTCTGCAGGATGCGGTCGCCGGCCGACTCGACGAAGTCCAGCCCATCCAGGATCTTCTGCTGCGTCTTCGCCCCGAAGCCCTTCAGCCCGGCGATGGCCCCCGACTCGGCCGCCCGCCGCAGGTCGGCCAGGCTGGTGATGGCCAATGTCTCGTGCAGGACCTTGATCTTCTTCGGCCCGAGGCCCGGCACCCGGAGCAGGGCCACCAGGCCCGGCGGCATCCGCTCGCGGAGCTCCTCCAGGGCGTCGATCCGCCCGGTCGTCACCAGTTGGATGACCTTCGCCTGGATCGTCTCGCCGATGCCGGGCACCTCGTCCAGCTTCCCCGAGGCGATCAGGTCGTGCAGGTCCCCACCGACGCCCCGGACGGCGTCGGCGGCGGTGTGATAGGCCCGGCACCGGAACGGATTCTCTCCCCGGAGTTCCAGGAGCGTACCCATCTCGTCGAGCAGGCGAGCCACGTCGTGAGCGAGCATCGCGAAGGGCCTCGGGAAAACGACGAAGAAACGACGGATCGGACCGCCGACGTCCGCGGTCGATGGTAACGAAATCGAGGCCGATCAGGCAGCCGGAGGATCGGTCCGAGGCCGGGGTCCCGACCCCTCGAGCGGCCGGGCCGACCGCCGCGACGGCCCCCGCGAACGCCGGGGCGGATTGGGGGGGAAATTCCGAGTTGACAGGTTTGCGGGGCCCGAGTATCGTTCGCCGCGTCTTTGGGGCGACGGCACGGAAACCGGGAGAACCGGACCGCGACGATTGCTTCCGGAGATCCGGAGTACGACCCGATGGCTCCGATGCCGGGGTCGGGCGCACACCACGGATTGAGTTTGCTTCCTGAGCGACCGTCCCGCCTTCGACACCCGACGATCCGCCAGGATCGCCGGGGATGCCTCGGCAGCCCTCGGGCAGAACGGACTGGATCGCCACGCGGACCGCGGACGAATTGTCGCCGATCCGCCCGCCGACAATCGCACCAGAGGATGGGTGTGAGACGGGATGAGACGGCGAGCGTTGCAATTGTGAGGTCCGAGCGGGCTACCCCCCGACGCGATCGGACCGAAGGAGTTTCCATGCACCGGATGCGTCACTACGTCGCCGTCATCGGGTTGATCGTTGGATCGACTGCCCTGTTCGGCAGCCCCGCCGAGGCCAACCTGATTCGGACCGACCCGAAGCTCGCCTTCCCAGACGTCCTCGCCGCCGCCATCAACGGTCGTATCGAATACGACTTTGATGAAGCCACCCAGCGGGGCGTGTTGACCATGACCAATACGCCGTGGGAGATCGCCGGCGACGAGACCACCTCGTTCCCGATCGAACACGCCGGCGGCGCCAACAAGTCGCAGAAGCTGGTGCTGAACCTCGACGCCAGCGGCAACGTCGTCGCCGACCCGTCGAACCTGTACGAGCTGTACGGCCGGATCGTCGCGGGCGATCAGACCTTCGAGGGCCTGCTCCTGCAGGGCACCCCGACGAAGTTCGGCTGGCTCGACTTCGGCAGCCCCGAGGCCCCCATCGGCCTCGACATGTTCGACGTCGAGATCGACGTCACCGGCGGCGAACTCGCCCGATACTTCGGCGACACCGCCTACATGGAGTTCACCCCGCTGCTCGAGAGCACCTTCGAGGGGGCGTTCAACAACGACTTCACCGGCCTGAAGCCGGTCAGCAACATCCGCTCCTACAACTCGCCGGAGCCGTTCCCGATCCCCGAGCCGACGACCATCGTCATCCTGCTCAGCGGCGGGGCCGCCCTGCTCTACCACCGGCATCGCCGCCGCATCGTCTCCTGAGTGCGGCCGGCCGATGCGGCCGGGAGGGGCCTCAACCTCCCGGGCCATCGGGACCGAGTGGGTCGAGACCGCGGACCTTGACGACCGACCTGAAAGCCGAACGGCCGACCCGGGCGAGGGGTCGGCCGTTCGGCGTTGGCCCGTCGCGGCGCGATGCGCCAACCGGCGGCAGCGAGGCCGTCCGGCCGGGCGCGTCTCGACGCGGCCCGATCAATCGGCCATGAACGAGGCGGAGAGCTTGCCCAGGGCCTCGTTCTCGATCTGGCGGACCCGCTCGCGGGTCAGGCCGAGCGACTCGCCGATCTCCTTGAGCGTCTTCGGCGGCGCGTCGTTCAGGCCGAACCGCATCCGGAGCACCGTCGCCTCGCGCTTGTCCATCGCGTCGAGCCGGAGCATCACCAGCTTCAGGTTGTCGGCCTCGAGCATCTCCACGTCCGGCGCCCGGGTCCGCTCGTCCATGAGCATCTCGCCCAGGCTCCAGCCGTTCTCGGGCTGATCGGTCTGGGGCACCAGGTTGTAGACCTTGATCGCCTTCTTCACGATCGCCAGCTTCTTCTTCGGCAGCTCGAGCGCCGCGGCGATCTCCTCGACCGTCGGCAGGCGTCCCAGGCGGTCCTGCAGCTCGGCCTGCATCCTGCGCCACTTGCAGAGCAGCTCGACCATGTAGGCCGGGATCCGGATGGGCTTGGCCGTGTTGACCAGGGCCCGCTTGATCGACTGCTTGATCCAGTAGCTGGCATAGGTGCTGAATCGGGTCCCCATCGACGGGTCGAACCCCTCGACGGCCCGGAGCAAGCCGAGGTTCCCCTCTTCGATCAGGTCCTGAAGCGAAAGCCCTTTGCCCGTGTAGTGACGGGCGATGTTCACAACCAGCCGGAGATTGGCGCGGATCATCCGATCCCGAGCGTCCTTGTCTCCCCGAGAGATGCGGTGGGCGAGCTCCTTTTCCTCCTCGGCGCTCAGCAGCCTGACCTCGTTGATCTCCCGGAGATAGGTCTCCAGCGGGCTCTGAACTACGTCGCGTCGGTGTCGTCGAATACGAGCCATGAAGGTCCCTCTCGCGTCGGTCACTCTGGTGCTGCGGTGTGCACC
Organism: Tautonia sp. JC769; assembly: GCF_040717455.1. NCBI lineage: Bacteria > Pseudomonadati > Planctomycetota > Planctomycetia > Isosphaerales > Isosphaeraceae > Tautonia > Tautonia sp. JC769. The sequence goes on along the minus strand of NZ_JBFEFH010000014.1, from coordinate 77,977 downwards.
GGACGGTGTCTCTCCCCCCGCCTTCGAGCCGCCGGGGCGCCGCCCCGAATCCGATCGACGGGCCGGCCTCGATCCGCCCGCCCCGATCGCCTTCGCTCGACGCCACCACCGACCCCGCATCCCTCCCTCTCGAACGCCCGGGCCCGGCACCTCAAGTCGCATCACCCCTTGAAGCGGAATGACGCCCCCCGATGCGAGCAGCCTTGCGTTGCGGTCGAGATCGATTCGCGGTTCAGAAACATTATCGTCCAGGAAGAGTGGGAATTTGAAGGGGTCTTGTGAAAATAGGATGCCTGGGAAAACCGCATTGTTCAAGTTGTACCGATTGTGCGGCTTGATCCCGATCTCCCTGGGGCCCGGACGCGGGAGGATCTTGCCTTCGGATCCCGAATTGTCTCGCGAGTGGTCCGCGCAGCGGCGACCGGCACGCGTCGCGTCGCGGTCCCTCGGCGAGCGGCGCCGAATGATCGCGGATTCGCGGGGCGAGGGAGGGGCCGGACCTGGAACGTGATCCCGGATCGCCTCGAAGAGGGTCCCCGTGTGCCACGGATTCGGGGAGGAACCCGAGCCGCAAACCCGGCATGAGGCACGAATCCGGGGACGGACCCGCCGCCCTCGGGGGCGGGCCCCGAGGCAAGTCACCCGGGCAATTCGGTCGGGATGAGGGGGCTGCCCGGAGGCCCGGGGAGGGTCGTTCTTCGTGCCGGAGGCGAGGCGTCGTCGCCGAGCGAACGCGCCCGAATCAGGGGGTCGGGAACGCGACGAAGCCCGCCGATCGCGAGGGCGATCGGCGGGCTTCGGGCGAAGGATCAGCAATCCGAGGCGCTGCGATCAGGCCTTGTCTTCCGTCTCGGCCGATTCGGCCGGGGCTTCGGACTCGGCCGGTTCGGCCGGGGTCTCGGACTCGGTCGATTCGGCCGGTGCGGCCTCCGACTCGGCCGGTTCGGCCGAAGCCTCGGCGGCGGCCGGTTCGGCCGAAGCCTCGGCAGCGGCAGCCGGGGCCTCGGTGCCCGAGGCCTCGCCGGAGTCCTGGCCCCCGAAGGAGAAGAGCGGACCACCGCCACCGAGGCCGCCCTTGAGCTCGGACTTGGCCGAGGACGCGGCGGCGGCGGCGGCAGGGGTGCCGGGGGCGGCCCCTTCGGCCTTCGTCTCCTCGGCCTCGATCTCCTCCTTGCTCCAGCCGGCCTTCTTCTTGGACAGGCCGATCTTGCGCTCGCCGCGGTCGACGCGGAGGATCTTCACCTCGATGTCGTCGCCGACGTTGACGATCTCCTCGGGGCTATCGACCTTGTGCTCGGCCAGCTCCGAGATGTGGAGCAGGCCTTCGAGGCCCGGCTCCAGCTCGACGAAGACGCCGAAGTTGGTCAGCTTGGTGACCTTGCCCACCACCACGTCGCCGGGGTGGTAGCGGTCGGGGATGTCGGTCTCCCACGGGTCCTGCTTGAGCTGCTTCAGACCCAGCGCGATCCGCTTGCGCTCCTGATCGACGTTGAGCACCTGGCAGGAGACCTGCTGGCCCTTCTCGAGCAGCTCGTTCGGGTGGCCGATCTTGCGGGTCCAGCTCATGTCGGAGATGTGCAGGAGCCCGTCGATCCCCTCCTCGATCTCGATGAAGGCGCCGTAGTTCGTCAGGTTGCGGACGGTGCCGTCGACCATCGTGCCCGGCGGGTACTTCTGCGCGACCTGGTCCCAGGGATTCGGCTGGGTCTGCTTCATGCCCAGCGAGATTTCCTGCTTGTCGCGGTTGATGCCCAGGACGACGACCTCGACCTTGTCGCCGATCTGGACCAGCTCGCTCGGGTGATTGATGCGCTTCGTCCAGGACATCTCGGAGATGTGGACGAGCCCCTCGATCCCCTCTTCGAGCTTGACGAAGGCCCCGTAGGACATGACGTTGACGACTTCGCCGGTGACGCGGGCGCCTTCCGGGTACTTCTCGCCGATGTTCTCCCACGGGCTCGGCGACTTCTGCTTCAGGCCCAGGGCGATCTTCTCGCGGTCGCGGTCGACGTTGAGGACCATGACCTCGATCGTGTCGTCGATCCGGACCATGTCGCTCGGGTGGTTGATCCGGCCCCACGACATGTCGGTGATGTGCAGGAGGCCGTCGATGCCGCCCAGGTCGACGAACGCGCCGAAGTCGGCGATGTTCTTGACGACACCCTTGCGGACCTGGCCGATCTCGATCTCCGACAGCAGGGCTTCCTTCTGCCGGGCGCGCTGCTCCTCGATCAGCTTGCGGCGCGAGACGACGATGTTGCGTCGCCCCTCGTCGATCTTGAGGATCATGCACTGGATCTCGGTATCGAGGTAATCCCCGATGTCCGAGGGGCGTCGGATGTCGACCTGGCTGGCCGGCAGGAAGACGTTGACGCCGATGTCGACGAGCAAGCCGCCCTTGATCTTCTTCGTGACGCGGCCGGTGACGACGTCGCCCTCGGCGTGCTTGGAGATGACGTTCTCCCAGGCCCGCATGCGGTGGGCCTTCTTGCGGGAGAGCAGGATCTCGCCGGTGTCGTCGTCCATGCCCTCGAGCAGGACTTCGACCTCGTCGCCCGGTTCGGGGCGGCCCTCGGTCTCATCCCACTCGTTCAGCGGGACGAGCCCCTCGGCCTTGTAGCCGACGTCGACGATCGCCTGGTCGCCGACAATATCGACCACCTTGCCGTGGACGATCGTATTGAGCACATACTCCTGGCCCTCCTCGAGCAGGGCCATCGGGTCCTCCTGGTTCCCGTCCGTGTAGACGGCGGTGGAGAACTCTTCGTCGGAGATATCGAACTCGCGGAGCAGGTTGCGATCTACCATAAAAATAAGGTCGGTCCGGACCGCCCGGCAGCCTCCGTCCGCCCCGGCGCGCGTCGGGTCGGGATCGTTGCCGCCCTGGATGCAAAAGGGAAATCGAAGAGGAGTCAGGTCCCGGCGCCGCGCGCAGACCGGGATTGCGAACGCAACGGGCCATTGTAACCTGCCCCGCCGAGGTCCGGATAGGGGGATTTCGCCGGATCCGGCCGAAGAATCGCCGCGATGCGGGCCAATTCCCGGCTCAATCCGTCATCCAGTCGTCCCGCCCGACCCCGAACCAGGTCGAGGCGGCCCGCATCGCCTCGTCGGGCGAGGCGTGCCAGGTGTCGGAGGCCATCGAACCGTCCTGGGCCTCCACGATGAGCAGGCAGCCGGACTCGCCCGCCTCGATCGCGATGTCGAGCAGGACCGACCGCGTCGGGGTCGGCAACGGCTGGGCGGCGCCGGGGGGGAGCCAGCCGCGATGCGGATGCCCCCCCAGGCGGACCGGCCAGCCCCGGACGCTCAATCGCCGTCCCATCAGGCCGACCGTACGGCCCGGATGAACCGCAAGACGCGATCGCGGTCCTTGCGTCCGGGGCTCGACTCGACCCCGCTGGCGACGTCGACCATCCAGGGCCGGACCCGATCGACCGCCTCGGCGACGTTCTCGGGGGTCAGCCCGCCCGCGAGAATCAGGCGGGGGACGTGCCCGTCCGCTTCGTGGTGGGTCGACAGGAACCGCGAGGTGTTCAGGCGGGCGGCCAGGTGGTCGAGCACCTCGGTCGCAATGGGATGCCCGGTGCCCCCCTGCTGGCCGGGCACGAAGGCATCGATCAGGACGGCATCGGGCGATCCATCAATCTCCGCCGCTTGCACGAGCCAGGCTTCCAGGCGGTCGAGGGACGCACGATCCGCCAACCGGAAGGCCCGGATCACCTGGTACCCGTCCCGCTTCAGGTCGCGGACGGTCTCGGCCGGCTCATCGCCGTGCAACTGGACGATCCGGACCCCGGCGCGTTCCGATTCCCGGACGATCTCCACCGGCAGCCGATCGACGAACAGGCCGACCGGCTCGGCAAGCCCCGCCATCGCGGCGACGAGGACGGGAGCCCGATCCGGGGCGACGTAACGCTTCGAGCCCGGGTGGAAGTTCAGGCCGATCCAGTCGGCCCCGGAGCCGGCCACCATCCGAGCATCGTCGGCGGTGGTCACGCCGCAAATCTTGATGAGCGGTGTGGAGGCGTTAATGTCAACGTCCAATGACAGGGACACGACGGCCATCCTTCAGCGGTTGGCCGTCGTCCATTCCGAGTGCGAAGCGAGCGCGAGCCGCTCAGGAGACGCCCATCTCGGCGAGCGTGGCCTTGAACTTCGCCTCGGGGTTGACCCCGACCAGGCGGCCGACTTCCTTGCCCCCCTGGAAGAAGACGACCGTCGGGATCGACGAGATGCCGAGGCCGCTGGGGGTGTTGTTGTTCTGGTCGGTATCCATTTTGCCGATCTTCACGCGGCCGGAATACTCGTTCGCCAGTTTCTCGATCGTCGGCGCGAGCATCCGGCAGGGACCGCACCAGGGGGCCCAGAAATCGACCACCACAGGGACATCCGAATCGAGAACTTCCGACTGCCAAGTCGCGTCGGTAAACTCTTGGACGTTCCCAGCCATGAGAGAGCCTCGCCGTCTGTAAAGGATGCTCGATCGGAGCCGAACAAAGTCGCGTCCCTCAACTTAGGGATCGCACGGGAGCCATTATAAATTGACAAAGAAGCGAGTCAACCGACGGGAGCGATCGCCCTCCCGGCCGGAGGGACGCCCTCCCCTCGAGCCGAAGGCCCCCGCCCCGCCCGATCCCGCGGCCGATGCAACCGACTGGCGCGACTGGCTCGACCCCCGTCGCGTCGGCTGGCTGACCCTGATGCTGCTCTTCGTTCCCATCGGCATCGGCTTGCGGATCGCCGGGGTGGGTGAGACCTGGCAGTTCATCACGGCCGGCCTGGCGATCATCCCCCTGGCCGGCCTGATGGGGGAGTCGACCGAGCACCTCGCCCACCGGCTCGGGCCGGGGATCGGCGGGCTCCTGAACGCCACCTTCGGCAACGCGGCCGAGCTGATCATCGCCCTGTTCGCCCTCTACCGCGGCTTCGACGAGGTCGTCAAGGCGTCGATCACCGGGTCGATCATCGGCAACCTCCTGCTCGTCATGGGGGCGAGCCTGCTCGCCGGCGGCCTGCGTTGGCCCCGGCAGCAGTTCAACCGGACGGCCGCCGGGGTCGGCTCCACCATGATGGTGCTGGCCGCCTTCGGCATGCTGATCCCGGCCATCTTCTACGCCCTGCCCGAGGTCGTCCAGGTCGCCCAGCAGGAGGGCCAGGGCCGGCGCCTGATGCTCGAACACGAGCTGAGCGTGGGCGTCTGCCTCATCCTGATGGCGACGTACGTGCTCTACCTCATCTTCAGCCTGAAGACGCATCAGGACCTGTTCAATCCCGCCGCCGAGGGAGGTTCCTCCGACGAGGGCCTGCACGGCCACGGCCACGGCTGGAGCATGAGGCGGTCGGTCGGAACCTTGCTCGTGGCCACGACCTTCGTGGCGATCATGAGCGAGATCCTCATCGGCGCCGTCGAGCACACGACCCAGTCGTTCGGCCTCAGCGAGGTGTTCGTCGGCGTGATCGTCGTGGCGATCGTCGGCAACGCGGCCGAGCACTCGACGGCCATCCTGGTGGCGATGAAGAACAAGATGGACCTGTCGGTCGGCATCGCGATCGGCTCGGCCCTGCAAATCGCCCTGTTCGTCGCGCCGGTCCTGGTCTTCGCGAGTTATCTCCGCGAGGAGCCGATGGACCTGCTCTTCACCACCCTCGAGATCGTGGCCGTCCTGCTCGCCGTCTTCATCGCCCGGATGGTGGCCGAGGACGGCGAGTCGAACTGGCTGGAAGGGGCCATGCTCCTGATGATCTACGCCATCCTCGCCGTCGCCTTCTTCGTCCTGCCGGCCGGCGAGGGGGGGCACGGGACCGAGGGGGACCACCCCGCCCCTGCGGCCGAGTCCGCGGCCCTTGAAGGAGGCTGACCCGTCGCCTCGGAAGAAAAGGTCAGGGATGGCCACCCGTCGGGGAGGCCATCCCGGGGCCGTGCGGCGTGCGGCGGCGCGAAGCCAAGCCAGTCGATCGCTCAATCCTCGACGAGGTACATGATCCGGCCGCAGGTCTTGCAGAAGACCAGGCGCTCGGCGTTCATCAGCTCGCTCAGGTCCTGGAGCGTGTTGACCTGATTGCAGCCCTCGCAGGCCCGGGTGTGGCGGTCGACGGCGGCGAAGGCGTCGTCCCCCTTGCCACGGACCGAGCGGCGGTAGCGTTCGCGGTCGTCGGCGGGGACCACGGCCTCGCTCTCGGTGATGGCCGCCTCCAGCTCCTTGAGCTGGGCCCGCTGCCCTTCGGCCTTCGACTCGATCTCCTGGCGAAGGGCCTCGACCCCTTCGGAGAACTTGGCGACCTCGGCCTCCTGCGCGGCCAGCTCGGCGGCGGCGGTCTCGACCCCCTGCATCAGCTCGAGGATCGCCTCCTCCTTGCTGTTGACGTCCTTGTTGATCATGGCGATCTCGTTCATGATCGCCTTGTATTCCTCGTTCTTCTTGACGCTGTTGAGCTTGACCCGCAGGTCGTCGCAGCGGGTCCGCTGGCTTTGAACCGTCAGCTCCTGGCGCTGGACGTCGGACTTGCGCTGCTTCAGGGCCGTGCGGGCCGCTTCAAGCGCCGCGCGGCGGGTTTCGAGGCCGCGCAATCGGGCGGCGAGGGTCTTCGGTCCGGACTCCAGACGATCGCGGAGCGCCTTGACGCGGCGGTGCAGGTCGTGAAGTCCGCGGAGGTCGTCGACGGTCGCGGGCATCGGGATCGGGCTCCTTCGGGACGAGGGGACGGGTTGTGGACCGGCGGGAGAGGACAGGATCGGGCAGTGACGGTGCCCCTGGCAACAAAAAAACCGCCGGTCGCCTCGTGGCGACCGGCGGTTCGGGTGTCCGGCGTCAACCGGTACTTTCCAGGAAGCCTTCCAACTGTCGGCTTCGGACCGGATGTTGCAGCTTCCGGACGGCCTTCGCCTCAATCTGCCTCACCCGCTCCCGGGTGACCTTGAAGATGCGGCCGACTTCTTCCAGCGTATACGTGTAGCCGTCGCCCAGGCCGTAGCGGAGTTTGATGATCTCGCGTTCCCGATAGGTCAGGGTCTTCAGGACCGCGTCGATCTTCTCCTTGAGCATCTCCTGCGTCGCGGCGTTGATCGGGCTCTCGGCGGCCTCGTCCTCGATGAAGTCGCCGAAGTAGCTGTCCTCGCTCTCGCCGACCGGCCGGTCGAGCGAGATCGGGTGCCGGCTGATCTTCATCACGCGGCGGGTTTCCTCGACCGAGATGTTGGCGACCTTGGCCATCTCCTCGATCGTCGGCTCGCGACCTTTTTCCTGGAGCAGCTTCTTCGAGACGTTCCGCAGCTTCGACATCGTCTCGATCATGTGCACCGGGATGCGGATCGTGCGGGCCTGGTCGGCGATGGCCCGGGTGATCGCCTGCCGGATCCACCAGGTGGCGTAGGTCGAGAACTTGTAGCCGCGACGATATTCGTACTTGTCCACGGCCCGCATCAGGCCGGTATTCCCCTCCTGGATCAGGTCGAGGAACGAGAGGCCGCGGTTGCGGTACTTCTTGGCGATCGAGACGACCAGCCGGAGGTTGCCGCCCGAGAGCTCGCGCTTGGCCTGCTCGTATTCCTTGTAACGCTCGTTCATCAATGTGACGCGCCGGGTCAGGCTCCGGGGCGTCTCGAGCGTCATGATCATCAGATCCTTCAGCTCTTTCTGGAGGTTGGCCAGGTCGTCCTGGTTCCCCCGGCCGGCCAGGACGAGGTCGCGCTGGGCGAGGATCTCGTTCAAGCGGGCGGCGATCTGCTCGAGCCGCTTCATCAGCGGCTGGACCTTCTGCGTGCGGATCGACAGCTCTTCGACGAGCGTGACGGCCTTGCGGCGACGGCGGGCCAGGTCGACGCGGAGGACCCTGGCGGTGTCGGGGTCGTCCTTGGCCCGGATGTAGGCGCGGAAGTCGCGGAGGTTGCAGTCCATCAGGTGATCCAGCGTGGCCAGGTTCGGCTTCATCCGCTGGAGGATCTGCTCCTTCTCGAGGTTCTCGGTCACCGAGACCTTGACGGTGCGGTCGAACGGCAGCTCGCCGCAATCGACCTTCTTGAGCACGTCGACGACCAGCCGCAGGGCGTAGTCGCACTCCAGGACCTTGCGGCGGAACTTGCGGCGGGTGATCTCGATCCGCTTGGCCAGATTGATCTCCTGGTCGCGGGTCAGGAGCGGGATCTCACCCATCTGGGTCAGATACATGCGCACCGGGTCGTCGATCCGTCGCGAGATCTCGTCGAGATCCTCGGGGGTCAGCTCGCCGTCGTCGTCGTCCTCGGCCTGGTCGTCGATGACGTCGTCGTCGGAGTCGTCGCCCATGTCGCCGGCTTCCACCAGCCGGGCCTCGGCCTCCTCCTCGTTCAGCAGGTCAACGCCCAGCTCGTCGAGCCGTTCGAGCAGCTCGTGGAGCTTCTCGGGGCTGCTGGAAATCTCATCCGGCAACTGGTCGTTGAGCTGATCGTAGGTGAGAAACCCTCGCCGTTTGCCCAGCTCGAGGAGCGTCTTGAAACCCTCGTCCAGCTTTTCCATCGACACACTCTCCTAGGGGGAACCGACGTCGGGTCAAGACGCGTCGGACGATTTCTTGGTGGAGGCCAGCCGCAAGAGCTCTTGATTCAGGCGCATCTTTTCCCGCCAGAGTTCGCGGTACGACTCGGGCTCGTCGGCGAGGTTGATCTCGGCCAGGGCACCCTCGAGGTCACGGAGGCGGTCGCGACAGGCCCGCTCGGCCAGCCGCGGCAAGAGACTGGCCAGGCGTTCGCGCCAGGGCCGGGGCAGGTATCGACCGTTGACGTACCGCTCCGAGAGCGGCCTGGGGTCGATCGGGGAGACCAGCGAGGCCACCAGGCTCCGCACGCTCGGGTCGTCGAGCCGGGACGACACCTCCGAGACGCTCGCCTCCCGGCCTTCCCCGTACAGGTCGTAGCAGACCTGGAGGATCGTCCGGAGGGGGGCATCGCGCAGTGAAGGCACTTCGACCCGGGTAATGACCCAAGACACCACGGAGGGCTCGTTCAAGACGACCTCGATCAATTCCCGACCCAACGGGTCGAGATCCCCGGGCCGGATGACCGGCGGCGGGGCCGCCTCGCTCGCTTCGGGAACACGACCGGCCGTCACCGGCGTGTCCTTGTCTTGTTCATAGCTTACATGACGATGCGCCGGCCGGTCGGGCCGCCGCCGCTTCTTCAGGTCGCGTCGCAACGCCTCGACCGGCAGGCGAAGCCGCTGGGCCAGCCGGTCGAGCGCCTTGGCCGCCTTCAGGTCCAGCCCCGCCCTCCCCTGGTGCGCGGGCATCCGGGCCAGCAGGTCGAGCACGCTGTCGGCCGCGCGACGGGCCCCGTCCAGATCCTCGAGGTTGAAGGCCGAGGCGGCCCGGTCCACCACGTGATCGAGCGGGTCGGACGCCCGGTCGACCAGGGCGAGCATCGCGTCCGCCCCCTCGCCGAGCAGGAAATCGCAGGGGTCGAGCCCCGCCGGGAGCGTCAGGACCCGGACGTCGATCTCGTGATTGAGGAACAGCTCCAGCGACCGATCGGCGGCCTTCTGCCCCGCCTCGTCGCCGTCGAAGACCAACACGGCCCGGTCGGCCAGCCGCCGCAGGGCCCGCACGTGGTCGTCGCCCAGCGCCGTGCCGAGCGTGCCGACGACATTGGCCAGGCCCACCTGATGCGCGGCCACCACGTCGGTATACCCCTCGACCACCGCCACCCAGCCCTCTTTCCGGGCGGCCTCGCGGGCCAGGTCGACGGCATAGAGGTTCCGACGCTTCTGGAAGACGGGGGTCTCCGGCGTATTGAGATACTTGGCGACGCCCAGGCCCGACTCGGCCATCCGTTTCTCGACATCCGGCAGAATCCGGCCGCCGAAGCCGATCGCCCGGCCCCGGATGTCGCGGATCGGGAAGATCACCCGCCCCCGGAAGCGGTCGCGGAGCGAGCCGTCCCGGTCGCTCCGCACGGCCAGCCCGGCCCGCTCGAGCAGGGCCTCGTCGTAGCCCTCCCGACGCCCGCGGGCCAGCAGCCAGTCGCGCCGGTCGGGCGCGAAGCCGATGCCGAAGCGGTCGACCGACGCGGCCAGGATCCCCCGACGTTCCAGGTAGCCCCGGGCCTCGTCCGAGCCGACCAACGCCGTGCGGAAGGCCCGCTCGGCCCAGTCGCAGGCGGCGAGCAGGTCGCTCTTGCTCGGGCCGCTCGACGCGGAGGCGGGACTCGGATTGTCCAGGGCCACTCCGGCCCGGTCGGCCAGCATACGCAACGCCTCGGGGAACTCGACCCGCTCGTAGTCCTTCACGAAATCGAAGATGTCGCCGCCCGCCCCGCAGCTCCAGCACTTGTAGGTCTGACGTTCCGGATTGATCTCGAGCGACGGGTGGTGATCGTCATGGAAGGGGCAGAGGGCCTTGAATTTCGAACCCGCTCGGTGCAGGGGGAGGTACTCGCCAATCAGGCCCACGAGGTCGATCGCGCCCTTGATCGCGGCAAGCGTCGTATCGGAGTGTCGGGGCACCGGGAACTCCCAGAGGTTGAGGTCGCAGTCCCGGATCGGCTGCAGAGACGACAACGAGAGCGGCTCCGGACCTCGGGCGAGGTCGAGCGGGTACGGCCCCGATCTCTCGTTGGCTCGCCGTCTCCTGCACGGCGATGATACCAGGATTATACCCCCGCTCGAATTTCGGTCAAGTTCGCCCGACCCTTTGCCGAGCACGGGACGACTCGCCCTAACCCCCAAGTAAACAACCGTTTGCAGCATCCCCTCCCGCAAGAGCCCCCGGAAATTCCGCCCGCCCGGCCGACCAGGCCCTTGACAAGGGCCCGCGAAATCGTTCCGCCCCGCCGCTCAGGCAATCGCCTGGCGAACCGCAGGCGGCGTCGGGGCACGATTCCCGGCCAATTGGCCCGAAATCCGTCCCGAAAACCAGGTGTCCAAGTCAACCCCCTGAGCCCGGCCCGGGGCGTGCCTCCGGGTGCGGCCTCCCCCCGGGCACGGTCGACCGCGAGGGCACGCCGACAGGCCCCTGTCCCGGCCGGGAGGCCGAGGAGGGGGCGGGCCGGCGTCTCGCGATCGTCTCGATGAGAGAACCGCAATTGCTGGCCGGCCCCGACACCCTTTGCGTCGGAAAAATCGATCGGCCCCCCATGGCGAGGCCCGGGACGATCCGCCCCGGGGCCGCTCGACCGCGAGGGGCCGGCCTCCCGACGTCATCGCGAGGGGCAGCCCCGCCTCAGCGCGGTTGCAGCCCCGGATTCGGCCCGCCGATGGTCCACCAGAGCCAGGTGCCGTCGATCGCGATCGCCTGCAGGCGAAGCCCCTCGTCCTCGTCGTACTGGGCCGCGGACACCTCGTGCAGCTCGTCCAGGGTCGTCACCGGCACCTCCCCGACCCCGGTGATGCGCAGGAGCCGCACGATCCTCGGGTCGATCCCCGATCGGGCCGCGAGGCTCCCCGGGCTGACCCCCCCGATATAGAGGCCGTCCTGCGGCAGACGCTCGGCCATCTCCATGGTCAGGCCCTCGGGCGGCCCTTCCACCACCACCAGGCCGAGATCCATCAGCACGGGCATGGCCTGGATGGTGACGGGGATCACCTCGCGGTTGCCGTCGCGCATCACGGTCACCGGCACCGACTGCTCGACCGGGATGGTGGTGGTCCGCGTCCGCAAGGCGTTCGAGTCGTCGACCGCCACGCCGTCGAGCTCCAGGACCACGTCATCGCGACGCAGGCCCGCCCGGGCCGCGGGCCCCCCCGGGACGACGTCGATCACCCGGACCCCCCGGGGCTCCTCCAGCCCCAGTTCGGCGACGTCGTTCGCCTGGACGTCCTGGATCGTCACCCCCAGGTAGCCGCGAATCACCCGGCCGTCCTTGATCAGTTGATCGACGATCCGACGCGCCAGGGCCGAGCTGATCGCCAGGCCGATCCCCTGGTAGCCGCCCGTCTCCGAGAGGATCGCCGTGTTGATCCCGACGACCTCCCCCTTCAAATTAATGAGCGGCCCGCCCGAATTCCCCGGGTTGATCGCCGCGTCGGTCTGGATGAAGTCCTGGTACAGGTCTCCCGAGAGCGGCAGGCCGCCCCGGCCGGTCGCCGAGACGATCCCGGCCGTCACCGACCGGTCCAGCTCGAACGGGCTGCCGATCGCCAGGACCCAGTCGCCGATGTCCAGCCGGTCGGAATCGCCCCACGAGGCCTCCACGTCCAGCCGCCCCTCGACCTGCAAGACCGCCAGGTCGGTCTTCGCGTCCGACCCGACCAGCCGGGCCGGCAGCTCGCGACGCCCCAGGCGCACGGTGATCCGGTCGGCATCCTGGATCACGTGATGATTCGTCACCACGAACCCGTTCCGGCTGTCGATCACCACCCCCGAGCCGGCGCCGAGCGCCAGTTGCATCGGGCCGCCGGGGCCCCCCATGTCCGGGCCTCCCAGTTGCGACGTCCGCACGTTGACGACCGCCGGCTGCACCTTCGTGCTCGCCAGGCGGAACAGGGCCGACGACCGGCCGATCAGGTCGTCTCCGTCGAGCCGCTCCAGCGCCTCGGACGCGGCGATCGCCCGGCCGACCTCGTAACGATAGCCGATCTGCTGCGCCAGATACGGCGCGCCGTACACGGCCCCGGCCGCGAGGCTCAGCATCAGCAGGACGACCAGGAACCCTCGGCGCACCGGCGGGGTCTCGGGCCGGGGCGGGGGCTCGAGCGGATCGTAGTCAATCGGATCAAACGAGGCCATCGGGGGGCATCTCCACGGCGCAGTTTCCTCCCGGGCCGCAACGCCTGTTCGGCCCGAATCCGCGATAAGGCAAGCGTATGCGCCAACCGTCCCGAATTCAACGCCCGGCCCGCGCGCCTCTTGCGTCCCCCGGCTTGGCAGGCGACGCTCGGCCGCGATAATGAATGGCGACGAGGGCCGCGATCGGCCCGATTCGCGCCTTCGGGAGGCCCTCCACCCCTCATGTGCGGCATCGCCGGCTTCCTCAATCGCGACGGCGACGCCGCCGATCGCTCGCTCCTCGATCGCATGACCGGGCCGATCACCCACCGGGGGCCGGACGGCTCCGGCGCGTTCGTCGACGGGCCGGTCGCCCTCGGGCACCGTCGGCTGGCCATCATCGACCCTGGCCTCGGCGCCCAGCCGATGAGCAACGAAGACGGCACTGTCTGGGTCACCTACAACGGCGAGATCTACAACGAGCCGGCCCTCCGCACCCGGCTCGAAGCCCTCGGCCACCGCTACCGGACCCACTGCGACACCGAGAGCCTCGTCCACCTCTACGAAGAAGACGGCCCCGACTTCGTCCGGCAGCTCAACGGCATGTTCGCCCTGGCCCTCTGGGATGCGAGGCGGCGGACCTTGATCCTCGCCCGCGACCGGATGGGCCAGAAGCCCCTCTTCTACGCCGAGACCGCGCGCGGCGGCCTCGTCTTCGGCTCCGAGCCGAAGGCCCTGCTCGCCCACCCCGACGTGCCGAGGCGGCTCGACCCCGACGGCCTGGCCCGCTACCTCGCGTACGAATACGTCCCCGCGCCGGGCTCGATCTGGCAGGGGATGAAGAAGCTCCCCGCCGGGCACCTGCTCGAATGGCCGCTCGACGCCCCCGGCTCGACGCCCCCCCGGCGCTACTGGGAAGCCCCCCTCCCCGTCCCCGAGGCCGACGCCCCCCCCTTCGACGAGGCGAGCCGGCACTTCTGGGCGCTCTTCCGCGATGCGGTCGCCCGGCATCGCCGGTCCGACGTGCCGCTCGGGGTCTTCCTCTCGGGGGGGATCGACTCCTCCGGCGTCGCCGCGGCCGTGGCCGAGTTGCAGCCGGCCTCGACAATCCGGACCTTCTCGATCGGCTTCGACGATCCGACCTTCGACGAGAGCGACCACGCCCGGCTCGTCGCCCGGCACCTCGGGACCGATCACCACGAGCGCACGTTCGCCGTCCCCGACGTGCTCGACCTGTTGCCCGAGGTCGCCGGCTGGCTCGACGAGCCGTTCGGCGACGCCTCGATCCTGCCGACGCACCTGCTCAGCCGGTTCGCCCGGTCCGACGTGACCGTCTGCCTCGGCGGCGACGGCTCCGACGAGCTGCTCGCCGGCTATCCGACCTTCGCCGCCGAGCAGCTCGCCCGGTCGTTCCGCCGCCTGCCAGGGGCGATCCGGTCGCTCGTCGGCCGGGGCGTCGATCGCCTGCCCGTCGATCACGGCAACATCAGCCTCGACTTCAAGCTCAAGCAATTTTTGAGGGGGGCCTCCGAGCCGGGCCCGCTGGCCCACCTCCGCTGGATCGGCTCGTTCACAGGGGCGGAATTGAACGATCTGCTGGTCGATCCGCCCGCGATCGACGTCGAGGCCGAGCACCTCGCCCGGGCCGCCGCCCTCGCCCCCGGGGCCGACCCGCTGACCCAATCACTCCGACTTTACCAAGACACGTATTTGCCCGAGGACATCCTGACGAAGGTCGATCGCGCCAGCATGGCCACCAGCCTCGAAGTCCGCGCCCCGTTCCTTGATGCCGAGCTGGTCGACTTCGTCCAGGCGTTGCCTTCTCGCCACAAGTACGCCCGGGGGACGGGCAAGCGATTGCTCAGGGCCGCCGTGGCGGATAGGCTACCGGCGTCGATCCTGAAGCGCCCGAAGAAAGGCTTCGGCTTTCCGGTCGCCCGCTGGCTGAACGGGCCGCTCGCGAGCCTGCTCGACGATCGCCTCGCCCCGGATCGCCTGCGGCGTCAGGGGCTGTTGAAGCCCGAGGCGGTCGCCCGGCTGGTGGCGGAGCATCGGGCCGGGGCCCGCGACCACCGCAAGCCGCTCTGGACGCTCGTGTCGTTGCAGCTCTGGCTCGATCGCTGGCTGGGCGACTCCTGATCGAGGTCGGTCGGACGTCCCAATCGACCCGCCCGGGGGTCGTCGCGTACAAGGAGGTCGAGGGGTTTGAGGATCCTCGTCGTCTCGGACATCCACGCCAACTGGGCGGCCCTGTCGGCGATCGACGAGCCGCACGACCTTTGCCTCTGCCTGGGCGACCTGGTCGACTACGGCCCCGACCCCTTGCCCTGCGTGCAATGGGCCATGGCCCACGCCCACCACGCCGTCCGGGGCAACCACGACCACGGCGTCGCCCAGGGGATCGACGTCGGCGGCGACCACGGCTACCGCTACCTGACCAGCGTCACCCGGCAGCAGCACTGGCAGGCCCTCGGCCCCGACGAGCGCCGCTACCTGCTCCAGCTCCCGCTGACCCGCCGCCTGACGCTCGGCGGCAAGCACTTCCTGCTCGTCCACGGCACGCCCCGCGACCCGCTCGACGAATACCTGATGAACGACCCCGGCACCTGGGCCCGCCGGCTGGCCGGGATCGAGGCCGACATCGTCTGCGTCGGCCACACGCACATGCAATTTAATCTCAAGGCCGGCGAGACGATCGTGCTCAACCCCGGCAGCCTCGGCCAGCCGAGGGACGGCGACCCCCGGGCCGCCTACGCGATCATCGAGGACGGCAAGATCCTGCTCAAACGCGTCGCCTACCCGATCGAGGAGACGATCGCCCGCGCCCGGGCCTCGAACCTCCCCGATCGCGCCAAGGCCCTCTACTGCGAAGGGCTTCGCCTGGGACGCCTCCCCCACTCGGCCCCCTTGCCCCACGGGGGGCCGGCATGATCGGCGTTGAGGGCGACGGCACGCAATCCGATCCTGCTCGCGTCGGCCCGGCACACCTGGCCCTCTTCGCCCTGATCTACGCCCTCCAGGGGGTCGTCTTCGCCTACGTCATCAACTTCAACCAACTCTACATGAAGGCCGCCGGGCTGGGCGAGACGACCATCAATGACGTGCAGACCTTCGCCATCATCCTGCCCTTCGCCCTGAAGTTCCTGTTCGGGCCGATCTCCGACCGCTTCAACCCGCTCGGGCTCGGGCATCGTCGGCCGTTCATCATGCTCGGGATCGGCATGCAGAGCCTCGGCCTGGTCGGCCTGGCCCTGATCGACCCCGGCCGGCACGTCGGCGGCTTCGCGACGGTGGCGCTGATCACCGTCCTCGGCCTGGCGCTCTACGACACCTGCTGCGACGGCCTGATCGTCGACGTCACGCCCGAGGCCGACCGCCCCCGCGTCCAGTCGATCGCCTTGGTCTCCCGGTTCGTCGCGGCCACCGTGCTCACCTTCG
This sequence comes from Tautonia sp. JC769, assembly GCF_040717455.1. Taxonomy (NCBI): domain Bacteria; kingdom Pseudomonadati; phylum Planctomycetota; class Planctomycetia; order Isosphaerales; family Isosphaeraceae; genus Tautonia; species Tautonia sp. JC769. The sequence goes on along the minus strand of NZ_JBFEFH010000014.1, from coordinate 61,864 downwards.
CCTTCGGCCATTTCCTCGCCGAGACGGGCATCGGCCCCGGTAAGAGCGGCTGGATACTCTTCACCTGCGCCGCCCTCGGGCTCCCCCCCCTGGCGTTGACCCTCCTCCTCCGAGAACGCCGCGAAGGCCACCCGGCCGACCGGTTCGACTGGCGGGCCCTGAAGATCCTCGTCCGCCCGCGATCCCTCGCCCTCATCGGCTTCGGCCTGCTCTACGCCCTGCCCGGCTGGGGGGTCGAGATCAACCTGCCGCTCTTCTACGCCTCGAACGGCTTCGACGAGTCGGCCGTCGGCATCTGCGGCGCGGCGCGGCTCTCGGGACGGGCGGTCGGGGCCATTTTGCTGCCACTGGCCACGCCGATCCTCGGCCGCCGGGGGGTCATCGTCGCCGGCCTGGTCGGCCTGATCGGATCAACCATGGCCCATGCCTTCATCACCACCGGAGACGTCCCCACCGCCGCCGGCCTCGGCTTCCTCTTCGGCCTGGCGAACGGCTGGAACGACGTCCTCTTCGCGACCCTGGCCATGGGAGCGGCCGACCCTCGCCTCGCGGCCTCGACGTTTGCCCTCTTCATGGCCGTGACGAATCTGAATATTCTGGGTGGATCACTCTTCGGCCGAGGCTTGGTCGCCTCCGGCGGAAGCTATCCGCCGTTGTTCCTCCTGGCCGGGCTGATGATGGTCCCGGCCCTGCTCCTGGTCGGCCCGCTCGCCCGCCTGGCGCCTCGGGCCCCCGATGCGAAGGATCGCCCCGATGGATTCATTGCCTGATGCGCTTGTCTGGATCGGCGCGGCCCTGGCCGTCCTGGTCTTCCTGGCCCTCTGCCCCTTGCTCATCCTGCTGGCCGTCGCGGCGATCTACCCCGACGCGATCCAGCCGGCCGTCCGATTCGTCCTGGCCCCCGTCTATCGGCTCCGGGTGATCGGCCTGGAGCACCTGCCGAAGACCGGCCCGGTCCTGATCGTCGCCAATCACGTCTCCTGGATCGACGGGTTCCTCCTCGCCGCGACCGTCCCCCGACGCGGCCGGGCCCTGGTCTTCGCCCCGTACCTGAAGATCCCGATCCTCGGCCCCCTGGCGAAGCGATCGGGCATGATCCCCGTCCCCGATCGCGGCCCGAAGGCCCAGCGGGCCATGCTCCGCGCCGCCTTCGAGGTGCTCGACAACGGCGAGGTCCTCGGCGTCTTCCCCGAAGGCCAGATCTCCCGGACCGGCGTCATGGGGACGCTCTACCGAGGCATCGAGGTCATCGCCTCCGGCCGGGAGGAGGCGACGATCATCCCCGTCGCGCTCGACAACCTCTGGGGGAGCATCTTCAGCTTCTCCGGCGGCCGGTTCTTCCGCAAGCGGCCCCGAGGGTTCCGCCGCACCGTCATCGTCTCCTTCGGCCCTCCCATCGAACGCCCCTTGACCGTCTTCAAGGCCCGCCAGGCGATCGTCGAGGCCGGCGTCCGCGCCTTCGAACGCCGCCCCGAGCGCGACCAGGCGATCCTGCCCGAGACCATCGACCTCGGCTTGCCCCACCTCAAGCACCCCGAGTTCGGCCTCCTGACCGCCTCGGCCCCGGACTACGAGCACGGCATCATCCGCCAGACCGGCCACAAGGACGGCTCGGTCGGCCAGCCGGTGCCCGGCGTCGCGCTCCGGGTGGTCGATCCCCACGGCCAGCCGCTCCCGCCCGACACCGAAGGCCGGCTCCAACTCCTCCGCGCCGGCGACCCGAACTGGCACGACCTGGGCCTGACCGCCCGGATCGAGCGCGACGGCTTCGTCTTCCTCGCCGATCCCCCCTCCCCCGGCGAGGTACAATCTCAAGACGCGTCCCCGGCCCTCCCCTGACCGTCCCTTTTTGTCTTTGATCCGACCGACGGAGCGCCCGACCATGGCCACCCTCATCGAGCCGACCCGGACCTACACCCCTGAAGAACTGTTGTCACTGCCCGACGATCTCAGTGTCGAACTGATCGATGGGCAGCTCGTCGAGACTCACGTGAGCGTCCTCACCGGCCTGGTCACCGCCACCCTGAATGCGCTCCTGGGCGAGTACGTACGCCGATCGGCGATTGGCGACCTCCTCTCCTCGGAAACCATGATCCGCTGCTTCCCCAATCGCCCCGGCCGGGTCCGGAAGCCCGACCTCAGTTTCGTCCGTCGAGGCCGGCTCAGCCCCTCCCAGATGACGGCCGGCTTCCTCACCATCCCCCCCGACCTCGCCGTCGAGGTCGTCTCCCCCAACGACGAGGCCGAGGCCCTCGAAGCGAAGCTGCTCGACTACTTCGACGCCGGCATCCCCCTCGTCTGGGTGATTTACCCGGTCGCCCGGTCGGCCATGATCCTCCGCCTCGACGGCTCGGCCAACCGCATCCGGGAGCACGACGAACTCCCCGGCGAGGCCGTCATCCCCGGCTTCTCCTGCCGCCTGGCCGAGCTGTTCCCCCCGGTCCCCGCCGAACAAACCCCCAGCACCGAAACCACCGATCAGGGCTGATCACTCACAACCCGCCGTCGAAACAGTCTCGAATCGTCGGCAAGTACTTCTCGGGCGACGCCGTGTTGACCAGCACCACGCGATCCCCTCGCCCCACGATCCGACGATCGGCCAGCTCCTCCAATACCGCCAGCGTCGCCGCCCCCTCGGGCGACCAGGCAAACCGCCGATCGCGCCACTCCTGACGGATCACCTCTCGAATCCGATCGTCATCCACCGCGATCGCGCAGCCCCCCGTCTCCCGGATGATCCGCAACACATTGAGATGCCCGACATTCTTCGCCACATTCAGCCCGGTGGCGATCGTCTGCCCCGGCGGCTCGGGGGTAATGTCCTCGTCCCCCCGATCAAACGCCCGGACTAACGGCGTCGTGGCCGATGACTGCACGCAGACGAACCTCGGCCGCTCGGGGCCGATCAACCCCAGCGCCTCCAGCTCGTCGAACCCCTTGGCCATGCCGACCACCCCGGTCCCCCCCCCGGTCGGGTAGACGATGACATCGGGCACCTGCCACCGGCGATCGGCCAGGCGATCCCCCCTCGGCTCGGCCATCTCCAGGCCGAGCGTCTTCTTCCCCTCGGTCCGCCAGCCGGGCTCCTGGAAGGTCGCGACGCTGAAGAACCCCTGCGGCACATAATGGTCGCGCACCCGGGCCGCGCAATCGACGATCGTCCCCGGCACCAGCTCCAGCGTCACCCGATCCGGATGCAGGGCCGCCAGCGCCGCCACGTTCCCGAGCACCGGCCGATCCGTGTCGGGCGACATCACCACCGCCGCCTCGATCCCCGCCGCGATCGCATACCGCGCTAGCGCGTCCCCCGCGTTCCCTTGCGTCGGCACGGCCAGGCGATTCAGCCCCAACGCCCGGGCCATCGAGGCGGTCATCGCCATCCCCCGGTCCTTGAACGAGAGGGTCGGATTGGCGCCGAACCCGGCATGCGGCTTCCCCTCGTCCTTCACCTCCAGCCGACAGCCGATCCGGTCGGCCAGCGGATGCCCGTACGGCAGGCTCGGCGTGGCCCCCTCGCCGAGCGAGACGACATGCCGCCGGTCGTCCGGGTCGTTCACATCGAGCGGCAGCAACCCGCCGAATCGCCAGAGGTCGCGTCGATCGGGGTCCCAGAAGCGGTCCGGCCCCTGCTCGGCCCGCAGGCGATCCAGGTCGAGCACCACCTGCACCGGCCTGCCGTCCCCCTCGCACAGGTTCATCGGGCGGTCGGGCGGATACGATGCTCCGCAAACGGTGCAGGTCAGTTGAGCCACGTAACGCATTGAGTCCACCACCCCCGCGTCGGTCGTATCAGTGTCAGGGCATTGTCAAGCCGATCCCGATCCGATTCGCCCTCCCGGCCGGCCTGCCCGGATTGTATCGCATGCGACGGATCAACCCAGCCCCGCCCGCCTCGATCGCCAAATTGGTTGAATAGAACTGCCGGAATCGTCGTCACTGGCAGAAAGGGATCCGGGGCGTTTCTCACCGCTCCGGATCTCGTTGAGGCCCCACAATTGACGTGCTAGGCTAACTCTCGATCGCCTCGTTGCCCCCGAATCCCGCGACCCCGGGGGCACTTTTACGGATGGAGTGCCCTGGTGCGTCTGACTCCCTCTCTCTCATCCCCACGATTGACGAAAGGTGCCCGACCCATGCGTTCGACGCTCATCACGCAGTTCTTCTCCGCTGCCGTGGCCGGCAGCATGTTCGCCCTCGGGCCGGTCGCTTCCGGCCAGACCAAGGACGCGCAGCCCGTCGAGGCGACCGAATCCAGCAGCCCCGCCCCCGACGCCCCGGCACAGGCCGAATTGCCGGTCGTCGACCTCTTCGAAGGCGTCCGCACCGGCCAGGTCGCCGTCCGGGCCGAAGGGGCCAAGGGTGGCGCCATGACCGTCTCGGTCACCAACACCTCCCGCGCCCCGCTCCGCGTCGTCCTGCCTCCGGGCCTCATCGCCTCCGGCGCCACCGGCCAGTTCGGCGGCATGGGCGGCATGGGCGGCGGCATGGGTGGCATGGGCGGTGGTATGGGGGGCATGGGTGGTATGGGCGGCATGGGCGGTATGGGGGGCATGGGCGGCATGGGCGGCATGGGTGGCGGTATGGGTGGTATGGGCGGCATGGGCGGCATGGGGATGGGCGGCGGCACCATGCCCCCGATGATGGGCATGATGCAGCTCGGCATGCTCATCATGCAGCTCATCGAGACCGACAGCTGGGACATGACCTCGCTCATGATGGGCATGGGCGGCATGGGCGGCGGCATGATGGGCGGCATGGGCGGCGGCATGATGGGCGGCATGGGCGGCATGGGCGGCGGCATGATGGGCGGCATGGGCGGCATGGGCGGCATGATGGGCGGCGGCATGATGTCCATCCCGCCCGGCTTCCGCTCGGTCCCGCCCACCGGCGTCCCCGCCGCGGCCCTGGCCCCCGGCCAGACCCGGAACCTCAAGACCCGGACCGTCAGCCTTTCTCCCCCGGTCCAGGGCCGCGCCGTCCTGCCGACCGAGGGTGAACCCCTGCAGCTCGGCGACATCAGCCAGACCGAGGTCGGCAACGACCCGATCGTGCAGAAGGCCCTGCGTCAGCTCTCGCTGGAGAAGGCCCCCGAGTCCGTCACGCAGCTGGTGCTCTGGAACCTGATCTACAAGCTCGACTGGACGACCATCGGCCAGCTCTCCCGCAAGTGGGCCAACCCCCACGAGCTGAGCCTCGCCCGCCAGTTCGTCGACCGGATCACGCAGCCCGAATCCGAGCTGAGCCCCGTCGGGCCGGCCACGCTCTACGTGCAGGTCCAGGGCGACGACCCGATGGCCGAGGCCCTCGAAGGGGCCCTCGCCGGCACCCGGACCCTGGGCATGGACGTCGAACTCGACGCCCCGGCCGCCCCCGAAGGCCCGGCCCTGGCCTGCCTCGTCCGCTTCCACGACGCCCCGGCCGGCTCGGCCGACCGCGACGCCTCGGTCCTGATCTACTCCAGCGACCCGAACGCCAGCCGCTGGGCCGCCGTCGGCAAGTTCTCCCTGCCGGTCGCCTCCGACGCCTCGGGCGAGGCCCTGGCCGACGCCCTGGCCGAGGGCATCATCAGCCGCCTCGTGCGTGCCCAGGTGACCGAGGGCAAGAAGGTCAAGGGCGTTCAGACCTACAAGCTGCGGATCGACAACGCCGCCCCCCTGCTGCTCAACGGCCTGGCCCTGACCGGCGCCGACCTGGGCGTCAAGAGCGACCCGTCGATGCTCGCCGGCTTCTCCCTGCCGCCGCGTCGCAGCATGACCTTCACCATCACCGGCGACGCCGTCGAGCGGCTCAACCTGGAAAACGGCGCCAAGGTCATCGCCGCCGACCTCAGCGGCCTGTGATCCGATCCAATCGGTTCACGCTCCCCATCAACCTGCCGCGTCGGCCCGTCCTCCTGTCCTGTCCGGGCCGACGCCTCTCCCCTTCGACGCCGCCCCGCACCCTCTCGCGGAGCGGCGTCGTTCGTTTGCGCCGCATCCCCGACGGGCGACCTGCCCCTCGATCCCCTGGCCTTCCGGGTCGAGGGCGACCGACGGCCACGGACCTCGACGCGGACGTTGCCTCTCACGCTTGCCCCGACCCAATCCTCAAATTCCCCCAATCCGTGTGACTGGACCTCCCCATTTTCCCGATCCTTTCAGACGGGGAGGCTCCGCGACCCTCCCCTCGATCTTTGGCAATTCGCCCCATCCCCTCGTCATTCAGCACGTGTCACTGTCTCTGTGATCGGCACTCCTGAACGCAATGTCGCGTCTTGTGTGCCGCACACCCTGATCCCGAAACGAATCCGCGATTCCGCAACTTAAGTTCATTCAGGGAAGTGGTTTACCACGAATAATCCCCCGCACGCCGAGGCGCACCACGCCCCGTTTTCGAGGCGCACCGGCGCGCACAACGTTTCACCCCTCCCCCGGTGTCATCGGTGCCGAACGACCGAGACACCCCCTCGACCGATTTCCCGAAACGATCCGGGCGATTTTGACGGAACTTCCATGTTCACAAGGAGATTCCGTCACCACAACCCCGCGCACCAGAGCGCACCGACGCCCGTTTGCGCAGCGCACCGGGGCGCACCGGCGATTCAAAGGAGCAGCCCGATCACCCTTCCGCGTCGAGCTGACGAACCGCCTCGAAGACGCCGACGGCCACCGAGACCGAGAGGTTCAGGCTCCTCGCCTCGCCGCGGATCGGAATGCGGACGGCCCGCTCGGGCCGGTCCTCGACCAGTCGGGCGGGCAGGCCGCGGCTCTCGGGGCCATAGACCAGGGCGTCGCCGGGCTGGTAGCGGGCCTGCGTGTAGGGCGTCGCGGCCCTCGTGCTGAACGCCCAGAAGCGGTCGTGCCCGATCGCCTCGGCCACCTCCTCCAGGCTGTCGACGGCCCGCCAGCGGAGGTGCTCCCAGTAGTCCAGGCCGGCGCGCTTGATCCGCCGATCGTCGATCAGGAACCCGAGCGGCCGGACCAGCCAGAGCATCGCCCCGGCCGCCACGCAGGTCCGGCCGACCGCCCCGACATTGGCCGCGATCTCCGGCTGATACAGCACCACGTGGAGCCGGGCGTGCGGGGCGTCCCCCGCCGCGTCCCGATCGGTCGCGGGCGAGTCGGTCATGACGCCCCCGGGTCCGCCTCGATCAGGTCCGGCCGCCGCAGCCGCTCGCGACGGATCGACAGGCCGATCCCCTGGAGGATCGCCCACCAGGCCACGCCGATCATCAGGAAACTCCACTCCAGCATCGGCACCATCGCCAGCCCGACGAAGTACATCAACACCGCCGGGATCAGGAACCGATTGCCGCAGAGCCACGCCGTCGTCGCGAACCCGAACGTCGCCAACCCGGCCCAGACGAGGAAGTACCAGCGGAACCCCAGGCCGGTCAGGCCGTTCAGCGTCACCGCGTTGAAGCCAATAATTAACGACGTGGCCCACACCCGCGTCAAGATCCCGATCAACGGCGACGTCTTCGTCCACCCCTTGCCGAGCATCGCGTTGAGCAAGGCCAGGACCAGCACCAGTTCCGCCGGCCAGAGCGTCAGGTGCGGCCATTTCGCGTTCAGGGCCATCGCCGCCCACTGGTGGACCGCGAAGAAGACCAGGTGGATCCAGCCCAGCGTCATCAGGACCCGATCCCAACCATCCCGGAGCGCCACCCGAAGCAGGTCGGTCCGAAGCTCGGCCTGATAGTCCGACAGGTTCTCCAGCGGCAAGGGTGCGTGAGCCATCGGCAAATCAATCGGGATGGGACGAGTGAGACGGAACGCGTCGAGGACTCCCCCCGATCAACTCCGGGGGAGAGGCCAGGGCCGGAGGGCCAACCGAACCCCTACGTTTATCCTATCATACGAGTCCCTCGATGAACTCCCCAACTCCCCCAATCGTTCACCCTGGAGCGCAAGTCCCGGGTCCCGGAGCGATTCCGACGACGGACCGCGTCCGATTCCAAGAGCGAGACGATGCACCCCGGAGAACGGCCCCGGACCAGACGCCCCGGCACGGGCAAGGGATACGACCATGCTGCTTGATGGGTTGATCCGCCTGGGTCGGTTCACCGACTTCGCCGCCCGGGCCCTCCTGATCGCGCCCTGGGCGATCGTCCGCAGGCCCGGCGAGGTGCTCCGCCAGTTCGAGCGGGTGGCCTGGGGCAGCCTCTCCCTGGTGTCGGTGGCGGGCCTGAGCATCGGCCTGGTCTCGTGGCTCCAGACCCGCCGCCTGCTGGTCCGGTACGGGGTCGAGGCGACCTTGCCAAGTGTCCTGGCGGCGGCCGTCCTGGTCGAAACCGGCCCGATGCTGGCCTCGATCCTCGTGGCGGCCCGGCTCGGCGCCGGCCTGGCGGCCGAGCTGAGTTCGAAGGTGTTGACCGAGGAGGTCGATGCGGCCGAGGTCCTGGGGGCCTCGGCCCTGCCGAGCCTGGTGGCCCCCCGGGTCGTCGCCTGCGCCCTGGCCGTGCCGCTGCTGACGATCGTGCTCGACGCGGCGGCCCTGCTCGGCGGCCTGGCGGCCGAATTGACCGGCGGTTCCCTCACAAGCCAGGCGTACGCGGAACGCTGCCTCGACTACCTGAGGCTGGCCGACGTGGTGCCCGGCACGCTCAAGACGGTCGTCTTCGGCCTGATCGTCGGCCTGGTCGGCTGCTGGGTGGGCCTCAGTTCGGAACGCTCGACCGAGGCGATCGGCGGCGCCGCGACCCGGGGGGTGGTCGCCTCGGTCCTGCTCATCTTCGGGGCCAACGTGCTGCTCGTCCCCGTGATCCAGTGGGCCACGGCGGCGGTGGGGTGGGTCGGGTAATCGCAGAGACTCCTCTTGACCAATCCGGGCGGTTTGCGTCGTACAATAGAATCCAAGGCAGGCCAATCGACTCGGGAGCCAGAAGAGGCAGTCGGCACCCTGCTCCCTCCCGATCGGACCAACGCACCAAGGGGCGAACGCCATGCATCGAGAGATCGGCCCACTGCGGGCCCTGGCCAACGGGGTGTTCTGCCTGGGAATCCTGGCGATGGCCGGCTTCGGCGCGGTCCAGGTCGCCGGGAAGAACTGGCAGGTGCAGGAGACCTATCACCTCGCCGCCGCCTTCGATTCGATCAGCGGCCTGGAGCCCGGCGGGCGCGTCTTCGTCCAGGGGGTCGACGCCGGTGTGGTCGAGGCGATCGTCCCCCCGGCGACCCCGGGCGACCCGGTCCGGCTGACGTTGCGGATCGACGCCCGGCTCCGCCCCTTGATCCGGACCGACGCCGAGGCCCGGATCATCACCCAGGGGGTCGTCGGCGCCCGGGTCGTCGAGATCCAGCCGGGAAGCGCCGACGCCGACGTCCTGCCCGACGGCGGCCTGATCGCCAGCGTCCGACCGATGGAGCTGGCCGACCTGATGCAGAAGGCCTCGCAGGCCCTCGAGCGGCTCGACACCGTGGCCGGGTCGGCCGAGGAAGGCCTGGCCGAGGTCAACGCCATCGCCTCGGCCATCCGGGAGGGGGAAGGCACCCTCGGCCGGCTCCTGACCGACGACGAGCCGGTCAACCGGCTCGTCCGCCTGACCGACCGGGGCGAGCGGACCCTCTCCGACATCCAGGACAACCTGGACGCCCTGAAGAACACCTGGCCGATCTCGCGCTACTTCTCCCGACGCGGCTACGACGACCGCGAGCTGGCCCTCTACCGGCCCAATTCCAGCCGGGAAGCGATGATGATCTCCGAATCCGACCTGTTCAGCCCCGGCCGGGCCGTGCTGACCAAGGCGGGCCGGGACCAGCTGAACCGCGTGGCCGAATGGACCAAGGAACACCTGGCCAAGAACACCGAGGTGGTCATCGCCTCGTTCACCGACAGCTCGCTCGACGACCTGATGGCCGAGCGCCTGACCCAGCAGCAGGCCGAGGCGATCCGCGAGTACCTGGTCGAGAACCACGGGATCAACTCGGCCGGCTGGTTCCGGTCGAGGACGGTGGCGGCGGTCGGGTTCGGGCGGCACAGGCCCCGTCTGCCCTCGGCCGAACCCCAGGGGGCGTTCCCCGACCGCCGGGTCGAGATCATCCTCTTCACCCCCCAGACGCCCTCGTGATCGGCGGGGGTCGGTCGGGTCAGGGCCGGACGACGATCGGGGGGCCCAGGGCGGGAGCATAGAAGCCGACCGGCACCCCCGACGGCGGCGTGACCCCGCCCCGGGCGATCGGGAAGGTGCTGTAGCGTCCCGGGGCGGCGTAATCGCCCGGATCGCGCGATCCGGGACGCCAGAGCGAGGCCCCGAACGACCCCGGGAGCAGCGTGTACGGATCGTAACCGTAGCCGTATCCGACGCCGCCGAAAGGGGTGGCGAAGTTCGAATGGGTCCGGGGGACGCCGTAGCTCGGGACTCCCCAGGCCATGCCGTAATACCCCGGAGGGTCGTACACCGGGGCGGCCATCGGCTGGGCCGGGCCGGCCACGGACTGGGCCCGGCCGACCTGGGCCGACCCGAGGGAGACGGCGATCCCGAGCAGGGCCGCGCCGATCATTTGCCTCATCTCAATGATGCTCCGGGTGATTGACAGCAGAGGCTCGGTCCTGGTCGCTTCGGACCCCTGGAGGCTCGCCGCCCGGCGATCGAGGAAGAATGCCCGGCGGCTCGGCCATCGAAGCATACCCCACTACGGGCAAGTTGGGCAATCTGCGCCGGGAATCGGGCCGGTGGCGGGCACGCCGAGCGGGGTCGAGGGCTGGACGAGCCGGTATCCGGGGCCTCGCGTCCCGAAGAAGGGCCGCCGGACCTGGTTGGTCGAGACGCCCTGAGGCTGGCGGTAGACCTGGGGAGCGAAGGCGACATTCGAGGCCCGCCACGGGGCGGCGAACGGGTTGATCCGCCGGGCGGCCGTCTCGATCAGCCCTCCCGAGGCGGCCCGACGCCCATACCCGGCCCCTTGTGCCGAGGCCGCCGGGAAGCCCGAGATCGACTGGGAACTGCCGAGGTAAGGCTGCGGCGCCGGGTCGATCACCCGCCACCCCTGGGCCTCTACCCTGCCGGCCGCGACCAGCACGACCGCCAGGCCGAGGGCCATCCTGAACCGTCGGGACATTGCTCGCTCCTTTGTCTCGTTGCCTCGGGATCGTGCCCGAGCTGATCCGCCCCGACCGGCCTCGCGAGGCGACTCCCGTCGCCGAACGACCGGACTTTTGGGGCTTCCAAAAAATCGAATTGCGTCCCCCATGAAGGTCGCGTAGACTTGGATCATCACGAGGGCGCATTCGAACGGGAAAGGATCGACTGCCGTGGCGAATGATCCGCAAGCGGTATGGGCCAGTCTTAATTTCGCCCGGACTGGGCGGCCGGGAAGGGTCCGAGGCGAAAATCGCGCCTCGGTCCTGCGGGTTGGATTGGTCGTGCTGGCCGTGCTGGCAGTCGGCTGCGCGGGAGAGCCCGACTCGGGCCGGCGGGGCACGGGACCCTACGAGGGCTCGGGGCCGATCCGGGTGGTCTGCTCGACCGGCATGGTGGGCGAGGTGGTGGGACGGGTCGGGGGTGATCGGGTCGAGGTGACGGCCCTGATGGGGGAAGGGGTGGACCCCCACCTCTACAAGCCGTCGCCGGGAGACATCCTCGCCCTGTCCCGGGCGGACATGATCGTGTTCTCCGGGCTCCACCTGGAGGGGAAGATGGGGGAGATCTTCGATCGGCTCGGGCGGAGCAAGCCCTCGGTCCCGCTGGCCGACGGGATCGCGGCGGGTTCGCTGCTGGAGACCAGCGGCGGGCAGGTCGACCCCCATGTCTGGTTCGATGTGAGCCTGTGGGCCGAGGTGGTCGATGCGGCCCGAGACGCCCTGGCCGGGTTCGACCCGCCGTACGCCTCGCAATACGCGCAGAATGCCGAGGCCTACCGCGATGAGCTGATCCGGCTCGACGCGGAGGTCCGGGGGCAGGTCGCGGCGATCCCCGAATCGCGGCGGTTGCTGGTGACCGCGCACGACGCGTTCGGCTACTTCGGCCGGGCGTATGGGATCGAGGTGCAGGCGATCCAGGGGATCAGCACCGAGAGCGAGGCCGGCGTCCACGAGATCAACGCGCTGGTCGATCTGCTGGTCGAACGGGGCGTGCCCGCCGTGTTCGTCGAGGCGAGCGTGAGCGACCGCAACGTCCGGGCCCTGGTCGAGGGGTGCGAGGCGAGGGGGCATCGGGTCCGGGTCGGGGGAGAACTCTTCTCCGATTCGATGGGTCCGGCAGGCACCCTTGAAGGGACGTATGTGGGAATGGTCCGGCACAACGTGTCAACAATCACGGAGGCGTTGCGATGAATTCCGCCTCGTTCCTCGATCGGGGTGACGCGGCCGCGAGCGCGACCGCCGCTCCAGACGCGGCCCCCCCTGCCCCGGTGCTCGACGTGCACGACGTGACGGTCGCTTATCAACGCAAGCCGGTCCTCTGGGATGTGGACCTGACGATCGAGGGGCCGTGCCTGGCCGGGATCGTCGGGCCGAACGGCGCGGGCAAGAGCACCCTGATCAAGGCGATCCTGGGATTGGTGCCGATGGCGAGCGGCTCGGTGCACTTGCTGGGCAGGCGGGTGTCGTCGCAGCGGCGGAAGATCGGCTACGTGCCGCAGCGGGAGAGCGTGGACTGGGAGTTCCCGGTCACGGTGCTCGACGTGGTCTTGATGGGGACCTACGGGCGGCTCGGCTGGTTCCGGAGGCCGGGGGCGGCCGAACGCTCGTGGGCGCGCGAATGCCTGGATCGGGTCGGTTTGCTGCACCTGGCCGACCGCCAGATCGGCCAGCTCTCCGGCGGCCAGCAGCAGCGGACCTTCCTGGCCCGGGCCCTGGCCCAGCGGGCCGAGGTCTACTTCATGGACGAGCCGATGGCCGGGGTCGATGCCGCCACCGAGGCGGTCATCTTCGACCTGCTGCGGGATCTCCGGGCCTCGGGGAAGACGGTCTTCGTCGTCCACCACGACCTGAGGACCGTCTCCGAGTATTTCGATTACACCATCCTGCTGAACATGCGATTAATTGCCCACGGGCCGACCCCTTCGACCTTCACGGCCGAGAACCTGCGCAAGACCTACGGCGGCCGGCTGGCGATCCTCGAGGCGGCGGGGGCGGCGGTCCAGGCGAGGGAACGGAGCGAGTGAGGCGAGCCGAGGGCACCTCAGCCGGCCGCACGCCCGAGCCACTGGCGGGCGATCGAGGCGAGCCGGGGGTGGCGCTCGGCCCGGTCGTGGAGCCAGCGGGCCACGTGCAAGGCCCTCGGGCCGATCTGCCGGTAGGTGTCGAGGCGATGGGTCAGGTCGGCGATCTGATGGGCATACCCGAAGATGTCGAAGTTGTCGGTCTGGTTGACCGGCACGCTCAGGAGGGGGATGAGGTGGGCGTCCTCGCCTCGGACATAGACGCGATTGATGCCGTCGAAGAGGGTGAAGTGGTAGCGGGCGGCCGAGAGGGCCGGCTCCCAGCGTTCCGGGGCCGACGATTCGACGATGAGCACCCGAGGCCGCCAGCGGTCCCAGTCGTTCCCGAGCAGGACCTCATACTCATGCGATTCGACGTCGACCTTGAGGAAATCGATCGCCTGGCCTGGCGGGACGTGGGCCTCGCAGACGGCGGCCAGGGTGGTGGCGGGCAGCTCGATTTCGCGGACGTCCTCGGGGCGGGCGCCGAACCATCCGGTGATCAGGTTCCGATCGACCGAGGGATGCGCGGCCCCTTCGGCCGTGTAGAGGCGGAGGGTGCCCTCGGAGTCGGAGAGGGCCAGGTTGAGGTTGATGTCATTGGGCCGATCGGCGACGAGGCGGGCGAAGGGGGCCGGGTCGGGCTCGATGTTGATGCCTCGCCAGCCGAGCTGCGAGAAATGCTTGGTGACCGAGCCGTCGACCGGGTCGTAGGCGCCGACGTCGATGAAGAAGCCGGCCGGCTGGCCGGCGAAGGCGCGACGGAGCAGGACGTCTTCGAAATTTCCGGCGTAGGAGACCATCCGCGGCAGCATGCGGTACAACCCTCCTGGCAAGGATCGATCGGGGTGGACGTCCTGTCTGATCGCGGACGATCGCAGGGGCGTACTCTCGCACGAGCCGGCGAAGGGGTCAATGCGAACCGGGGGGGAGGGGGAGAGGGGTCCGCGCGCAGAGACGCGGAGTCGCAGAGAAGAAGAGGAGGAGAGAGGGGAGGGGCTGGAGAGGGTACGGCGCGTGCCCTTGAGGCTCGGCGAGGAGGTATGGGGGGGGCCTGCCCGATGCGGGGTTCGCGTGACGCCTTCGGTGAGCGGGAGGCTGGGGCATGACGACATCATTCCTGACGTACAACACGCTGATCGTCTTGCTGGGGACCGGCCTGCTGGGGGCCAATGCGGGGCTCGTGGGGAGCTTCGCCGTCTTGCGGAGGCGGTCGTTGACGGGAGACGCGCTGGCCCATGCGGCCTTGCCGGGCCTGGCGCTGGCGTTCCTGGCGGTCGGCCAGCGGAACCTGCCGGCGATGCTGGCGGGGGCATTGGTGTCGGGCCTGCTGGGCGTGGCGGTGATCTCGGGCTTGCGGTCGCAGACGCGGGTGAAGGAGGACGCGGCCATCGGGATCGTGCTGAGCGTCTTCTTCGGCGCGGGGGTGGTCCTGAGCCGGATCGTCCAGAACACGCCGGGGGTCGGCAGCAAGGCGGGGCTCGACTCGTACATCCTGGGCAAGACGGCGGGGATCATCCGGCAGGACGTGTTCATCATCGGCGGGGTTTCGCTGGTGAGCCTGCTCGTGATCCTGCTCGCGTACAAGGAATTCAAGCTGACGGTCTTCGACCCCGACTTCGCCCGGGTGCAGGGCTGGCCGGTCTTGCCGCTGGATCTGCTCTTGATGGGATTGATCGCGCTGGCGGTCGTCTTCGGCCTGCCGATGGTGGGCGTGGTCCTGATGGCGGCCCTGTTGATCCTGCCGGCGGCGGCGGCGCGGTTCTGGACCGATCGGCTCGGCCCGTTGCTGGTGCTGGCCACGGCGTTCGGGCTGGTGATCGGCCTGATCGGCACGGCGTTGAGCGCCCGATACGCGGGGATGCCGGCCGGGCCGATCATCGTGCTGGTCGGGGCGTCGGTGTTCCTGCTCTCGGTGCTGGTCGCGCCGAGGCGGGGGGTGCTCGGTCGGGCGGTGGCGGCGTGGCGATTCCGGCGATCGCTCGATGACCGGGCGATCCTCCGCCGGCTTTACGACCTGGTCGAGCCCGACCTGCCGAACCTGAGGCCGATCGAAACGGCGGGGGAACTCGATCGGAACGGCACGAACCGGCGGCGCCGGGGGGCGATCCTGGCCCGCCTGGTCCGTCAAGGGGCATTGCGGGTCGAGCCGGATTCGGGGGGGACCGTGATGACCCTGACCGAGGACGGTTTGCGACGTGCCCGCGCCGTGGCCCGCGACCAGAGGCTCTGGGAGCAGTTCCTGCTGCACGCGCCGGAACTGGCGGGGACGATGGCGGATCTCTCGCAGGAGACGGCCGAGGTGCTGCCCCCCGATCTCATCGCCGAGCTGGAGCAAGGGCTTCGAGACACCGGCCGATTGCCCGATCCGGGGCCGAGGGGGCTGGCACCATGAGCACGCCATCGGAATCGAAGGCCCGTCCGGGGTGGCTGGCGGGGCGTCGCCTGGGAATCGCCTGGCTGCTGGCTGTTGCGGTCCCGACGGCATGGGCCCTGGCGGTCAGCGACGAGATCGGCCGCTGGACGATCGCGCTGGGGGTGCTGGCGAGCGTGCCGTGCGCGGTCCTGGGCTGTTACCTCGTCTTGCGGCAGTTGAGCCTGCTGGGGGACGCGATCAGCCACGCGGTCTTGCCGGGGATCGCGCTCGGATTTTTGCTGAGCGGGCAGTTGATCGGCCCGGCGATCGTGGCGGGGGCGATGGTGGTCGGCATCCTGACGGCGGTCCTGACCCAGTTGCTGAGCAGGCTCGGCAAGGTGCCGGAGGACGCGAGCCTGGGGGTGGTGTTCACGTCCTTGTTCGCGGCCGGGGTCCTGCTGATCACCCACGCGGCGAGCGACGTGGACCTGGACGCCGGATGCGTCCTGTACGGCCTGATCGAGCTGGCGCCGCTGGAGAGCAGTCCGATCGGCGGCATCGAGGTGCCGCGGTCGTTCTGGGGGCTGGGGCTGGTCGCGCTGGCGACGCTCGGGTTCGTGACCTTGCTGTGGAAGGAGTTGCTGCTCGTCTCGTTCGACGCCCCGCTGGCGACGGCGGTGGGGATCAACGCGACGGTGATCCATTACGCCTTGATGGCGATGGTCGCGGGGGTGACGGTCGCGGCGTTCGAGGCGGTCGGCTCGATCCTGGTCGTGGCCATGCTGATTGTTCCGGCGGCGACGGCCCACCTGCTGAGCGATCGGCTGCTGAGGATGATGCTGGCGGCCTCGGGGGTGGCGGTGCTCTGCTCGGCGCTCGGGTATCGGGGGGCGGTGGCCCTGAATTCGAGCGTGGCGGGGATGATGGCGGTCGTGGCGGGGGCTCTGTTCGCGTTGGCCGTGATCATGGCCCCCCACCAGGGGATGCTGGCCCGGGCGATCACCCGGCTCCGGCTGTCGCTCCGGATCGCCCGAGAGGACATTCTGGCCCGGCTCTATCGGGACGAGGAGCAGACCTCGCCGGTCGGGGACGAGGCCCCGGCTGCGGCGTCGGTCAGGACGCGATGGGTCGAGGCCCTGGCTCGCCGGCAATTGCGGCGCGGCGGGCTCGTGAGCGACTCCGCGTCCGGGCCGCCGACCTTGACCGACCTCGGCCGGGCCGAGGCACGCGAACTGGTCCGGGCCCACCGGCTCTGGGAGTCGTATCTGAGCACCCACTTCGACCTGCCTCCCGACCACCTGCACGACCCGGCCGAGCGGCTGGAACACTTCATCGGCCCCGGCCTCCGCGCCGAGCTGGACGCCGACCTCCAGGCCCCCGCCGCCGACCCGCATGGCCGGAGCATCCCGCCGGAGCGCCCCTGAGCGGGCCGAGGGGCGATCGGGGCCGGGCGGCCGGCAGGTGCTTGGCGACGCCCCCCTCAAGCCTTCCCAATCGGCTTCCAAGTCGCAAACCACCGAGAATCCAGAGTTTGCGCCGCTTAACATCTCGATGACGTTCGGTTGCCGATGTCGCGGTGAGGGTCGTAAAATCGACGAGAGGATTGGCAAGTCTTCGCCGACTCGCACGATGGTCACCGAGTGAGACACAACGGGGGTCGAGATGCGGCGCAACCGAGCAGCGGCGGGGGGAGCATGGGTCGCGGCGTTGGCGGCGGCCCTGATCCTGATCGGCTCGACGGACGAGGTCCGGGCGGATCAGGTCAAGATCCGAGGGGGGGGCACGCTCCAGGGCGCGGTCAAGCCGATCGAGGACCGCCCGGGGTATGTGGAGATCTACACGGCGACCGCGTCGCGGCCATACGTCTTCCGGCGCGATCAGATCGAGAAGATCGTGCCGGAAGCGTCTCCGATGGATGAGTACCTGAGGCGCCGGGCGACGATCGAGGAA
Source organism: Tautonia sp. JC769 (assembly GCF_040717455.1). Lineage (NCBI taxonomy): Bacteria > Pseudomonadati > Planctomycetota > Planctomycetia > Isosphaerales > Isosphaeraceae > Tautonia > Tautonia sp. JC769. The sequence continues at coordinate 44,437 of NZ_JBFEFH010000014.1, read as the reverse complement.
AGCGCCGACGCCCATTTCGACCTCGGCCTCTGGTGCGAGGAGCAAGGGCTTTCGGGCCCGGCGTTGGTGCATCACGGTCGGGCCGTCGAGCTGGACGAGAATCATGCCTTGGCCCAGAAGAAGCTGGGCCGCGTCTTCTTCGACGGCCGCTGGATCACCTACGACGAGCGGCGGGAGCTGCAGGGGCTGGTCAAGCACGGCGGCCGATGGGTGACCCCGGAGGCGAAGGAAGACCTGAGCGAGCAGCAACGGATGTCGGAGTCTCAGGAGACCTGGGCGCGACGGCTCGATGTCCTGGTGAAGGCGTTCTCGGAAGGAACCCCCGTCGAGCGGGCCGAGGCCGAGCAGCAATTGAGACAAATTAACGACCCCGATGCCGTGGTGCCGCTGGTCAACCGGCTCGGCCGACAGGGGGTGGAGCTGAGGCTGATCCTCTCGCAGTTGCTGGGGACCATCGACGACCCGATGGCCGACTCGGGGTTGGTGCATCTGCTGATTCGGGAGGAGGATCGGCAGGTCCGGCTGTCGATGCTCAACGAGCTGGCGCGTCGGCGCGAGCCGACGGTCGTGCCGAAGCTGATCCGGGAGCTGGGCAAGTCTGATCCCGACCGCGTGGGGCGGGCTGCCTGGGCCCTGGCGGGCCTGGGGGCCACCGAGGCGGTGCCGAAGCTCATCCCGGCGCTCGTGAGCGTGCAGAAGCGGGTCGAAACGGTGCTGGTCCCGAGCGAGCCGGTCGGGGGAGGCATGGGGATGGGCGTCAACTTCGGGAGCGCGGGAGGCCCGGCCTTCGGCTTCAGCAGCGGCCCGAGCATCCCGGTGCTGACGGGCCCGGCCGTCGCGCCGGGGGCCATTGCGTTCGGCGTCCAGGCGGTCCCCGTCTTCCAGTATCAGGGTCAGGGGGGCGGTATGGTTGTCGGGAACGTGGGGGGCGTGGCCACCCCCGTGCCGCCTCCTCCGGTGCCTCGGCGCGTGGTGCGCCCGTATCAGCACCGCAATGTCGAGGTGCTGGCGGCCCTTGAGCGGTTGACCGGCACGAACCTCGGGTACGACGTCGCGGCCTGGAACCGCTGGCTGCGGACCGAGTTTCGCCCCCCGGCCGAGGAAGACCGGCCTGCCCGGCTTGTCCCGCAGCCGTAGCCGTCGCCTCGGGCGGCGGGCGACGGATCGGCCCGACCCCGGCCGGCAGCAGCCCACGCATCGGAGCATTCCCCGGTGTTCCGGCGTCGCGCGTCGAAGGGGGTGGTGGCCGATCCGTCGCCAGGCCCCTTCACGGGAGACCGATTCGAGCGTACACTCGAATCATGAATGGTTCATCGATGATTTCCGACGACGATCGCCGAGAGCGGCCCCATGTCGTGATTCTCGGGGCGGGCTTCGCCGGCCTGGCCGCCATGAAGGTGCTCGGCGGCAAGGCGGTCGACGTGACCGTCATTGACCGGACGAATCACCACCTGTTCCAGCCGTTGCTGTATCAGGTGGCCACGGCGGCCCTGAATCCGGCGGACATCGCCATGCCGATCCGCCGGATCGTCCGGCGATCGAAGAACATTCGTGTCCTGATGGGAGAGGTCCAGGCGATCGACCCGAGTCGGCGGGTCGTGACGCTCGACCAGGGGGAGATCCCTTATGATTTCCTGATCGTCGCGACCGGCGCGGGGCATTCGTACTTCGGCCATGACGAATGGGAACGGGATGCCCCGGGGCTGAAGAGCGTCGAGGACGCCCTGGAAATCCGCCGTCGGGTGCTCTCGGCGTTCGAGGTGGCCGAGCGGGAATCGGATGCGGGCCGACGCCGGGCCGCGCTGACCTTCGCCATCATCGGGGCCGGGCCGACGGGGGTCGAGCTGGCGGGCACGCTCTCGGAAGTGGCCCGGAAGACGCTCGCCCGCGACTTCCGCCGGATCGATCCGACCCAGGCCCGCATCCTGCTGCTGGAGGGGGGGCCCCGGGTGCTGGCGGCCTACCCGGAGGACCTGTCCGAATCGGCCTTGAAGCAACTGGAACGGCTCGGGGTCGAGGTGCGGCTGAACAGCAGGGTCACTCACATCGACGCCGAGGGCCTGAATATCGGCGACGAGCGGATCGATGCCCGCACGATGATCTGGGCCGCCGGGGTGGCCGCGTCTCCCCTGGCCAGGTGCCTCGGAGGGCCGCTGGACCGGGCGGGACGCGTGAAGGTGGAACCGGACCTGACGCTCCCCGGTCACAGCGAGGTCTTCGTGGTCGGGGACCTGATGGCCGCGTTCCAGGACGGGGAAATGATTCCGGGGGTCGCCCCGGCCGCGACCCAGGCCGGGCGATACGCGGCGCGGACGATTCTCGAGCAGCGATCGGGCAAACCTCGGAAACCGTTTCATTATGTCGATAAGGGCTTACTGGCGACGATCGGCCGGGCCTCGGCCGTGGCCAACCTGCGGGGCCTGAAGTTTTCCGGTTTACCTGCCTGGTTGCTCTGGCTGTTTGTGCATATCTTCTTCCTGGTCGGGTTCCGGAACCGAGTGCTGGTGATGATTCAATGGGCGTACTCGTATCTGACCTACGATCGCGGCGCCCGGCTGATTACGACGACCTGGCATGGACTCGGCCGGGAGCAAGACGAGGTGGACCGCTCGGGCAAGGACCTCCGCGTCGGCCAGCCCTGAGGCCCCGCCGTCGCCCCGCTCGTCGACCGATGGGAATTCAGATCAGTTCATTGGCCGATTGTTCTCTTCATCGGATAGGACGCGCATGGACGCTGATCACCAACGCCTGATTCGCCAGGTCCGCCAGCGACTCGAAGCGCTCACCCGAGCCGGTCTGGACCGGATTCCGCTGGGACCGCTTCCCGAGTTCCCGCCCGTCCAGGCCGCTCAACCCCTGCCTCAGGCGAATCGAGCCGAGGCGACCGAAGCCCCGCCGATCGATCGGCCGGAGCCGCAGGAGGCGCGACCGACGTTGCCGACCACGGCCCAGGGCCCTCGGCGCCGGCCGTCGCCTCCGAATCCGAAGACGGCGCCGGCCATCCCGACGATGCTCGGCTCGCTGTTCGACGAACCGGCCATCGCCGAGCCGGTCCTTCCGCCCGAGGAGCGGCCGGAGGCGCTTCGCGTCCTGGCCGAGGAGATCGCCGGGTGCATTCGATGCGAGATCCTTTGCGCCAACCGGACCAATACGGTTCCCGGCGAAGGGAACGCCACCGCTCGCCTGATGTTCGTGGGAGAAGGCCCCGGTCAGACCGAGGACGAGACCGGCCGGCCGTTCGTGGGCAAGGCGGGAAAGCTGCTCGACGACATGATCTCGAAGGGCATGGGCTTGAGGCGCGAGGACGTGTTCATTGCCAACATTGTGAAGTGCCGCCCGCCGAACAATCGTGATCCCGAGCCGGAGGAAGTGCGCAACTGCATCGGCTATCTGGAACGGCAGATCGCGATCATCCGCCCCGAGTTCCTGTGTCTGCTCGGGAAGCCGGCCGCCCAGACGTTGCTCAATACGTCGATGCCGATGGGCCGCCTGCGGGGCAAATGGCAACGGTACAAGGGGATTCCCACCATCGCCACCTGGCACCCGGCCTACCTGCTTCGGAACCCCTCGGCGAAGAAGGACACGTGGGAGGACTTGCAGATGCTGATGAAAGCCATGGGGATTCCGATCCAGAAACGGGGCGCGGGAGGCTGATCGGCGTGTGTTCACACGTCCCGATCCATCAATCGAGCACCTCCCCTGCCCCTTCGAGACGGCGGGGTCAGCTGGTCTGGACGGGGGCGAGCTGGCTCAAGGCGTCCTGGACCTGTTTCATCTTGATCGGCTTGACGAGCACGATCAGGCGGTCGTCCTCGGGGAGCCGGGGGGCGAGGTGTCCTTGCCGGGGGCCGAGCAAGACCAGGGCGTGCAGCTCATGGCCGTCTTCATGGGCCTTCTCGTGCATGTCGAGGAAGGCGTCGAGGGCCCGGCTCCCCAGGCCGTCGATGTCATAGATCACCACGTCGACCGGCGATTCGCGATAGCGCTCGGCGGCGATCTCGGGATCTCCGACGATCAGGACCCGATAGCCCATGCGAGAGAGGGTCTTGCGGAAGGCATCCTGGATCGCGTCTTGCGCTTCGACGCAGAGGACGCGACGCTGCTTGATCGCAGGAGCCTCGTAGGGTGATTCGGCGGGGGGGGCGTCCTCGGCAACGCCGAGCTCGAAGTCCTCATCCTCGGGCAAGGCTTCGTCGGGGGCGGGGGTCTCGCCGGCTTCGAGGGCAGCCCGGTCTTCCTCGCGGCGTCGCATGAAGAGGCGTTCGATGTCGAACTCCTCCTCGGCCTCGACCTCGGCCTTGGGAGCGGCCTGGCCGGTCATCTCCAGGTAATAGTCCTCGAGGTCGGCGACGACCTCCTTCATGTTCTGGTAGCGCTTGGTCAGGTCCATCTTCATCATCTTCTCGATGATGCGGGACAGCTCCGGAGCGGGAGCGTGGTCCATCTCGCTGATCGGCTTGATGGCGCCGAAACTGCGCTTGAGCATCTTGGCGAGGAAGTCGTCGGCCTCGACCTCGGGCAGGGGAAGCCGTCCGGTGATCATCTGATAATAGACGCAACCCAGGAAGTAGATGTCGGAGCGGGGGTCCCCTTTCTGGCTGCCGCAGGTGCGTTCGAGGGCCGAGTAATCGACCGTGCGCTGGCCGTGGGCCTGGGCCATCTTGCGCTCGTCCCCCTCGATGGTCGCCAGGCCGAAGTCGACGAGCTTCGCCTGCCCGCTGGAGCTGATCAGGATGTTCGTCGGCTTCAGGTCGCGGTGCGTCACCCCTTTGCTCAACGAGTGCTGCAGCCCGTGGGCGAGCCCGAGCATCAGGGGCATGGCCTCGGCCGGCTCGAGGCGGTGCCGGAAGCGGAGGAAGTCGCGGAGGTTCGAGCCTTCGACGAATTCCATGATCATGTAATAGCGATTGTCTTGCGCGCCGTAATCGTAGATGCGGACGATATTCGGGTGGACCAGCTTCATGCCGGCCTCGGCTTCGTGGTTGAAGCGTTCGACGGCTTCGGGGTCCTGGGTGAAGCGCTGGCGGAGCACCTTCACGGCGACCGGCTCGCCGGATCCTTGCTTCCGCCCGCGATAGACGCGGGCGAACGTCCCTTCGGCCAGGTGGAAGAGGACCTCGTGCCCCCCGTAGAAGAAGCCGCTGGCCTCTCCCTTGAGCAGCTTGTCGGCCTGCCAACTGGTCAGGAACTGCTTCCGCATCAAGGCTCGACGGATCGACTCGACCGAACCGTCTTGCGCGTCGATCCGGGCCTCGTTGGCCTGATCCCGAGAGATCAGCCCGAGCAGGGTCGCCCGCTCGAGCAGCATTTCCGAGTCGAAATCGGACATCGCGCAACATCCTGACTGGACACAGGCTATCGGTGGCCCCTGACCGGCCCAACGGTCCCAGGGCGGAGGACTTGAGCGCCGATGGAATCGAGTCTGACCAATCGCCGTCGGCGACGCAACCGACTCCCCCGCCGGCTTCGCAAGGCAGGGCGGGCGATCGTACCATGCCTCGCGATCGGCGAAGGCCCCCCAATCCGCCCGGGGAGGCCTCCCAGAGGGGGCAGGATTCGGCTCAACCGCCCACGACGTTACGGCGCATGGGGTCGACTGTGACGGGGGCGCCCGGCCCCCTCGGGGCGGTGACCCCGGCCACGATCAGGGCGATGGCGGGGACGACCGGGGCTCGCATCCTGAGATCGGTCCAGTAAAGGCTATGGACCAGGGCCAGCGAGAGCAATGCCAACGGGGCCGCGACCCGAGGCCATTGCCACGACGATCGCCGGAGCAGGCCCAGCCCGAGCAGGCCCCAGACCGGGATGGTCCAGGCCGCCGTCAGCCACCGGAGCCCTCGGCCGTAGACGGCCGAGGACGGGGCCACCGCCCAGAAGCGGCCGATCCGCTCGAGCGACGCCCGGGCCGCCTCGGCCGGGCGATCGAGCATGACCTGCACGGCTTGTCGGCGGAACCAGCGGTCGGCCTGAGGCTCCGGCATGCCGTCGGCCAGTCGGTTCACCTCGGCAAACCAGCGAGCCTGATTCGCCCCGGTCCAGACGGGCATCGAGCCTGCAAGTACGTCGTCATAATAGGCAGAGTTATTCGCCAGGTAGAGGGTATAGCCGCCGTGCGTGGTGGTCCAGACGGGGGAACCGAGGACCAGGGCGTTGCGGATGGCCCAGGGTGCCATGGTCGCGGCCAGCGCCGCCAGCATGATGCCGGCCCGGGACGCCCGGCGAGGCCATCGGCCCGGCGAGAGGATGGCCAGGGCCGCGACGATCAGGAGGGAGGCGGGGAGCAGGCTGGGACGACAGAGGGCGGCGAGCCCGGCGAGCAGGCCGGTCCGCAAGGCCCCGCCGATCGCCACGACGGGGCCGACCGACGCCAGCAGGGCCGCGACCAGGGCGGCCGCCAGGGGTTCGGTCATCACCCCCCGGGTCTGGGACGCGAGGACCGGGTCGATCGCCACGACGAGCATGGCCAGGGCCGTCGCCCTGTCGGGACATCCCCACCGGTGAGCCGCCAGGCCGGTCAGGGTGATGGCCGCCGCGCCGGAGATCAGGTGCAACGCGGCGACCCAGGCCGTCGCGGGCAGGCCGAGGCCGGCCACCCCCGGCGCCAGGGCGAGCGGATAGAGCGGGGGGCGGTACGCGGTCGGCCGATCGGCGATCCGGAAGCCCTGGCCGTCGGCCAGCGACCGGGCGAGCGGCAGATAGTTGTCGGGATCGCCCGGGGGTTCGAGGCGGAATGAGAGCATCAAGGCCGCCCGGAATGCCAGGCCGATGAGGAGAATCAGCGAGGCCACGGCGAGGAATCCGCGACGGGACTCGGAGCCGTGCTTCGATCTCAGCCGACTCACCGGAAGACCCCATCACGCGCCATCGAGGCGAAGGCGAACCCGACGCCCGCCAGCAGGCCGGCCACGTGTGCCGTGTTGGCGATCGGCCCGAGCAGATTGAAGGCACAGAGCACCAGCCAGGCCAGCAGGAGGATGACCGTCTGCGGATGCAGTTGCAGGCCCGAGTTCGGGTCGTACTTGCCCCGCATCCAGGCGTAGCCGAACAGGGCGTACAGCACCCCGGACATCCCCACGAACGGGCGATCGGGCCCCCGAGCCGTGGGGACCGTGAACAGGTCGGGCAGGAAGAACTGCGCCAGGTCGGAGAAGACCGCCGCGATCAGGAGGAGGACCATGTATTCCCCCCCCCTCCTCCGACGCTCGACGGCCCCGCCAAGCATCACGAGCATATACATGTTGAAGAACAGGTGGATCAGATTGCCGTGCATCAGGGTCGGGGTGATCAGGCGCCAGACCTGACCTTCGGCGATCGGTTCGAGCCCTCGGTTGGCGAGCTGCTGGTCTTCGGTGACATACCACTCGGAGAAATACAGCGCGTTTTGGAGGGGGGAGAGCGCATTGCCCCGATAGACGAACCAGTTGATCAGGAAGAGGGCGACGCAGACGGTGACCAGCCCCCGGGTGATCGGCCCGAGCGAGGCGGTGCCCCGGAGCCGGTTGCGGAGGTCGACCGTCCGGCGCTGGTAATCGCGTTCTTCCTTCTCCCGGCGGCGTCGAACGGCCTCGGCCTCGCGACGGGCGTCGAGATAGCGCGGCGCGTTCGGGTTTTCACGGAACTTGCGGAGTTCGTCGCGGGCCGGATCGAGCTGGTCTTCGCGATGGATCCAGATCGCGCAGTCGCCGGGACTCTCGACGATGCGAGAGGTGATGCCCAGCGTCAGCAGGTAATCGGCGAAGCGAAGGGCCTGCTCTTCGGGCAGCGAACCGATCTGGCGCATGAGTAACCGTCCTAACGACACACCGGGCTTTTTGTGGGTGCACCTATGGTAACGAAATCCCCGGTCGGGGGCCAATTCATCGCGAGGAAAGGACGCGTGAGGGGTCCCCTCCGTGGCCGCGGCGATTGTGCTTTGCTAAGGTAGAGCCCTCGAAACCGGACCCGTCCCGATTCCCCACCATGCCGAGCGATCGAAGTCCAATGCCCGACCGGCCCCGCATCTTCATGATGACCCACATGCACGAAGACGGCATGAACCTGCTCCACGAGGCCGGCGAGGTCGTGATGACCTCGTCGCTCGATCCCGAGATCCTGCACCGCGAGGTCGCCGGTGCCGACGCGATCGTCACGCGGACCTACGGCCGGATCGACGCGGCCTTGATGGACGCCGCCGGCCCGCAATTGAAGGTCGTCGGTCGGCACGGCGTCGGGGTCGATCACGTCGACGTGCCCGCCGCGACCGAGCGGGGCATCCTCGTCGTCTCGACCCCCGGCGCGAACAAGGAGGCCGTGGCCGAGCACGTCTTCGCGTTCATGATCGGCCTCTCGAAGCACTTCCCCCAGCAGATGATCGCCCTGGAGGAAGGGCGGTTCATGGACCGGACCAAGTTGATGGGCCGAGACATCCAGGGGAAGACGCTCAGCATCGTCGGCTTCGGCAACGTGGGGCGGGTCGTCGGTCGGATCGCCCGGACGGCCTTCTCGATGCGGGTTCTTTATAACGACATCGTGCCCGCGCCGACCGAGGTCGAGGCCGAGGCGGGGGCGACCCGCGTCGACTTCGAGACGGCGCTGCGCGAAGGGGATTACGTGACGATGCACGTCCCCCTCGATGACAGCACCCGGGGGATGATCGATCGCAAGGCCCTGGCACTGGTGAAGCCCGACGCCATCCTGATCAACACGTGCCGAGGCCCGGTCGTCGAGGAGGAGGCGGTCGCCGAGGCCCTCGACGAGGGACGCCTCTGGGGCTACGGGGCCGATGTCTTCGCCGAGGAACCGCCGCCGGATGACCACCCGCTGATCGGCCGGCCCGACGTGATGCTCACACCTCACAGCGCGGCGCAGACGATCGAGAGCCTGAAGAACATGGCGACCTGGGTGGCCGAGGACGTGGTGCGGGTGCTCCGCGGCGATGCTCCCTTGCGCCCCTACAACGACCCGGACACCGTCGCGGCCAACCGGGCGAAGCGGGCTGGTGCGACGGTGTGACGATGCTCGATGAGTATGAGTGCGATCGGGCCTGCTCGTTCACTGTCCCGCGCGGAACGGGACGGAAACCGGCTGCCCTTGCACCGTGGCGTTGATCGTCCCGAAGAAGGGGTCGAACACATAATCCCCGGGACTGGAGGCGAAACGGGCGTCGCCCCCGCCGGGAGTCAGGACAATGTTCGTGGCCTCCCCTCCAGGGAGGGCCAGATCCACCGAGACGTCGGTCGGGACCGGAGCGAGCGGAGTGTTTCCCTCCGGCCCCGCGTAGAAGTAGGCCACGACGCGGGCCTGGGCGCCGACCTGCTCGGTGGCGACCTCGACCGAGCCGCCGTCATCGGGGAGCGCCACGAGCGGCCCGTCATGGGGGCCGAAGATCGGGTTGTCTTCCGGGTTGATTTTCACCTCGCGAGGGCCGCCGCAACCGGCGAGCACGCACGCGATCAGGGCGAATCGGATCGCTCGGAATGGACAGATCGGATGCAACGCGGGCATGAGGGGGTTCATCTCGGGAAAGGGCACCAGGGATTGGTCAGCACCGACGCCCGGCCAGGATCGATCCTGGGCCGGGCGTTGCCGTGGCCGGAACCTCGGACGACCGAGAGGGGCCAGACGCTCAATACTGGTCGGCGCTGATGACCTCGCCACCGTTGCGGGTGCCGAGCGCCCGCCAGGTGAAGACGTCGACGGTGCCCTTGACGAACTTGACCGAGCCGTCGCCGAGCAGCACGTTGACGCCGCCCGGGTGGTCGCTCCGGGCCGAGACGATGGCATGCTCGCCCGGCACGTCGGCGATGGCGCTGGCCATGCCGCAGTCCTGCCCCTTCCAGTTCGGCGGGGCGACGTGGTTGTAAAGCGACCCGGAGTAGGCGGCCGTGGGCCAGCCGTTCACATAGTCGCTGCCGTCGAGGAACCGCCCCATCGAATTGAAGTGGAAGCCGTCGGGAGCGGGGACGTAGCCGCCGCACGCCTGGAAGTGGAGGTCGCGATCGGCCTCGGACACCGCGGTGGTCTGCCGCTGGGGAGAGGTGATCATGTCGGCCGCGGTGGGAGGGGTGGTCGCGAGGTTGGCGCCGCTCCCCTTGACGCGCTCGGAGAAGACCGCGGTATTGCTCAGGCCATCCTTGAAGTCGGCCACGCGGAGGGCGGAACCGTAGGTGAAGGCCCCGTTGCCGGGGGCGGTGCGTTCGGCGTTGTTATCCCAGGTCGCCGAGCCGCCGTGGGTCAGCGAGCCGCCGAAGTTGTAGCGATAGTTGTTCTCCCCCACGACTCGCCCTGTGTTCGCGTCGGAGGGGCAGATGAACACATTGAAGGCGATCGAATAGGCGGTGAAATTCGGGTTGGAGACCACGCCCCCCGTGGTCAAGCGGTTGGCGGTCGCGACCGAGAAATTCATGGCGCTATAGGCGTTGGTCTGCTCCATGAAGTTCAGCAGGTGGGCATGGACGGCGATATTGCCGGTCCAGTTGCCCGGCACCGAGGCGTAGCTGGTGTACCGAGACGTGACGGGGTTGCCGGCCGAATCGGTCCGATCCGGCTGGAGCCGGCCGGGGGGGAAGGCGTTGTGGCTGCTCTCGTAGTTGGCCAGCCCGAGCCCGATTTGCTTGAGGTTGTTCGTGCACTGGGCGCGTCGGGCCGCCTCTCGGGCCGACTGCACCGCCGGCAAGAGCAAGGCGATGAGCACGCCGATGATGGCGATCACCACGAGCAATTCAATGAGCGTAAAACCGCGACGATAGCCGGAACGATCGCTGGAGGACATCAATCCTGGAACCTCGAAGGGTTGAGCGGGGCTCAAGATCATGATGGGAGATCGGGCATACGACGCCCGAGGTCAGGAGAGGGAGGAGGCCGGGGCGATCGTCCTTGACCGCGATCTCAGGTCGCGAACATTGTAAACGTCGAATCCAGGAGAGGTGATGAAAATTATGTGAATTCACACGAGCCGCGGTCAATTCCCCTCCCCTCTCGACGATCTTTGTCAACACGTGCGCTTGCCCCGGTCCTACAATCGATGGGTCGCGGGAATCCGGCCCGGCAGCCGGCGAGGGCTTCTCGGGGAGAGGTGCGGAAGTGGCTGGCATTGAAGGTCTCCTGCAAGACAACCCGAGAGTCCGGGTCGTTCGGCCCGGCGAGCCGGCGCCTGCAGGGTCGTGCGTCGTCTACTGGATGCAACGCTCGCAACGAGCGGAGGACAACCCGGCGCTCGACCTGGCCATCGCGCTGGGCAACGCCCTGAACCTCCCCGTCCTGGCCGCCTTCGGTTTGACGGCGGATTATCCCGGAGCCCAGCGTCGGCATTACCGCTTCCTGCTCGACGCCATGCCCGAAATCGAGCAAGGGCTGAAGGCCCGCGGCGTGCCGTTCGTCCTGCGGCTTGGCTCGCCCGACGACGTCATCGCCTCGCTCTGCCAGGAAGTCTCGCCCGCGGTCCTCATCGGAGACGAGAACCCGCTGAGGGTCGGCCGACACTGGCGAGACCGCGTGGCCGAGTCGGTGGACCTCCCGTTCCGCTGCGTCGATGGCGACGTGGTCGTGCCGTCGTCGCTCTTCCCGAAACAGGAATACGCGGCGCGGACGATCCGGCCGAAGATCCATCGGGTCTGGGAGACGTACCTCCAGCCGTTCGGGCCACCGAGCGTCGCGAACACCTCATGGCGAGGCCGTCGGCGGCCCCGGGGCGAGGCGATCGACCCCGAAGCCCTGCTGAAGGCGTTGAACGTCGGCGGCATCGGCGAGGTGCCGGGATATCGCGGCGGATCTCGCGAGGCCCGGGCTCGCCTGGATCGGTTCGTCAGCGATCGCCTGCCGCGCTATGCGACCGCTCGGAACGAGCCGACCCCGTACATGACGAGCGAGTTGTCGGCGCACCTGCACTTCGGCCACATCAGCCCGATCACCTGCGCCCTGGCGGCGAGGGACAGCGGCGCCGCTCAGGAGCACATCGACGCCTACCTGGAAGAATTGATCGTCCGTCGCGAACTCGCCATCAATTTCGCCTCCCACAACCCGAACTACGACCGGCTGGAGGGCTGCCCCGAGTGGGCGCTCAAGACCCTGGCCAAGCATGCCAAGGACCCTCGCCCGCACCGCTACTCGGCCCAGGAGCTGGAGGCGGGGGAGACCCATGACCCGCTCTGGAATGCCGCACAACGGGAGATGGTGCTGACCGGGCGCATGCACAATTACCTTCGGATGTACTGGGCCAAGAAGATCCTCGAATGGAGCGCCGACGCCGAGACCGCTTTCGACATCGCCCTCGACCTGAACGACCGCTACGAGATGGACGGACGGGACCCGAACGGCTACGTCGGCGTGTCGTGGGCGATCGGCGGCACGCACGACCGCCCCTGGCCCGAGCGGCCGATTTTCGGCACCGTTCGCTTCATGAGCTATGAAAGCACGCGGAAGAAATTCGATTCGCAGGGCTACATCCGCCGCGTGCAGTCGCTCGAATCCTGATCGGACGGGGCGGTCAAACCGGCCCGGCCCGACACGCCCCGCCCGATGCCGAGGTTCGGCGAGGTCAGTCCTCGGGCCAGAGGGCGTTGATCTCCTCGACCGTGCGCTCGACCAGCTCGTCGCCCCCCTCGGGGCCGACCTTGCTGCTCTGGACGATCGCGCTGTATCCGCCCCCCCGGACCGCGAAGGGGGTGGGGAGGTACGACCCCGGCCCGGCGAGCTGGATCACGAACGTCTGCAGGGCGGGGCTGCGGGCCTTCATCCGGATCCCGTACTCGGTGAACAGTTCGAACGGGTTCGTGGCGATCGCCACGTCCCCGAGCCGGATGACGTGCAGCTCCATCTCATACGGGGCGACGGCACCGGCCTTTTGCTCCTCGAAGCGGTCGAGCACCGACTGCTGCCAGAGCATCCGGCGCTTCTGGGCCGGGTCGGCGGAAAGCGACTCCACCTGCCGGGCCGCCTCTGCCGCTTCCTCGTCCGTGACGCGTCGGGCCGGGAGTTCGAGGGACTTGACCGTATGGACCAAGCGCGGATCGGTGACGATCTCTTGACGGGCGCCTTCGTACGCCTCTTCCCAGGCGAGGACGACCCGGCGGGCGATCTCGTCGAGCCGATCGAGGCCGCGGAGCCTCCGCATCCGTTCCTCGGCCTCCTTGCGGATCATGAGGTGGGGCGACTGGTCGCCGGCGGCCCCGATCCATCCGAGGATGGCAAGGTCGTCTCCGTGGCGTTCGCGGAGCTGCTCGCGCACGGAATGCCAGAAGTCGGCGTTCACGGCCGACCGGCTTTCGACCTCCTGCGCGGGGCAGGCGACGTTGATGGCCGTCGCGATCAGGCGTTCGTCCTCGTCCCAGAAGAACAGGACCTCGACGCCGTGGTCTTCGTAGCCCTCGATCCCGACGAAGTCATCCTGATCGGTGCGGCCATACATGACGGACCGACCATCGGCATAGACCGACCGACGATTCTGGGCAACGACGGCATGGCCCAGTCCCCAGCCGACTCCAGCGGGCCGACGGGCCTGCCAGGCCTCGCACGAGGCCTCGACGATGCGATCGACGAGGAAGGCGACGTACTCGGCGGGGGAGATGATCGTGCCGTCATCGGGCAGGTCGAAGCGGCCTTCTTCCATCACCGGGGCCGTGTGGGTGTGGGTGGCGCTCAGGACGAGCTTCGTCGGGTCGAAATCGGGGAGACGATCCTCGAGCTGCTCGCGGGCGTGCTCGATGATCCCTTCCCGGATGGCGACCAGGTCGCAGGAGACGAGGATCGCCTGATCGACGACCGTGTCTCCCTCCCGCGATTCCAATGCGAGGGCGGTGGCCGTGACGGGGCTTTCCACGTCCCGGGCAATGCGGGTCGTCATCTGCCCGGAGAGCGGGACGGGACGATCGGGCGTGATGCTGGTGGTCGCCGTGCCGACCCGAAGCTCTCCCGCGAGCCCTTGCCGAGGGAGGGTGCCCAGGAATCCGGCCGCCAGCAGGGCCGGAATCACCGCGATCCACGTTCGAACGGTTCGACCTGTTGCATGTCGCATGAGGATGTTCTCCCGAGTGCCAATGCGAACGGGCGGCCGAGGCAGGCACCTCGACTCGCCCGATGACCTCAGGGGCACCAGTATCGAGCAGAGCGGAAGGGGACCGCAAGGACGCAGCAAGCCCTTGCGTCACGCCCCAGTCCGCGATCAGGGCAAGGTGGAATAGATCACGATATTGGCCGCGATCCGCATGGCGCTTTCGTGCGTGTACCCCTTGCAATCAAGCCCTTGCTGGCGTTCGAGGGCGCAGCCGATGTCGTAAGGCGAATAGATGATCGCCCAGTGACCGTCGATCTTGACCCCTTCCAGACGAGGTCGGTCCTGACCGCCGCCGGCGGCCTTGGTGTACTGGACGTCCGACAGGTCGAAGCCGACCCGGGTGGTGTAGAGGTCGTCGTCCGGGGGGATGACCTCGAGCTCCTTGCCGGGGAGCAAGGTCTCGACGAAGCGCCGGAAGGCCGCGTCGAAGGCGGGGCTGCCGCAGGCGGCATCGGCGAAGAAGGTCCCGCCCCCGGGGTCGAGGTGGGCGCGCAGGGCGTCGACATCCGCGTCGGACATGTTGAAGGCGGCATTGCCGTGGACATATACCAGGGGGAAATTGATCAGATTCGGATCGGTCGGCAGCAGGTCGCGGTGATTGATCACCACGTCGTAACCGACCCGCTCGCGGAGGATCGTCGTCAGGTTCGGGATCGACAGCGGGGCGACGTTCCAGCCGCCGGCGTGCCGCAGCTTGGCGATCTGCAAGGCCCCCCGCCGCGGCAGTTCCAGCTCGAAGTCGATCACCTCTCGGGGCACGAGCTTGTCGGGCGGCGGCTCGCGACCGGTCGCATAATCGATCACGTTCTCACCGATCCGGGTCGCTCGCAGGACGGCGGGGTTGTCCGGCTGGGCCGCCATGAAGTTCCAGAACCCTGACAGGTCCTTGGGGCTGTAGACGAGGACGGTTCGGCATCCCAGGTCGATCCCCCAGAGCGGCGCGACATCGGGGCTCAGTTTGTGCCTCGACCGATAGATCGGGTGATCTTCGGTCAACGGCTTCAATTCGTAGCCCTGCTCGGAGGGGAAGATCTCCTGCACGAGGGCCTTGAAGCCGCGGTCGTGCTCGGCCAGGCCGCAGCAGGCCTCGGCGAACAGGAAGCCGCCCTGCTCCACGTACGAACGGAGGTTCGCCTTGCCATCCTCTCCCATGCCGATCGGCTCGTGATAGTTCAGGAAACAGACGGGAGCTTGCAGCAGTGATTCGACCGAGGAGAAGTCGGGATTGACCGACTGCCAGGTGAGCAGCGTGCCCCAGTCCTCGGCCACGGCCTCGACCAGGTTCCGGACCCCCTCGCGGTGGATGTCCCAGTTGTCCCCGACGCCGTGCCGGAGGTTGTTGATCAGGACCGGGGCCCGGCCCTTCGACAGGAACAGGAGGGCGAAGCTGGTGGTGATGACCGGGCTGTCCTCGCCGGCGTTCCTCGGCCAGTTGCCGAGCAATTTGTCCTGGAGCTGGACCAGCTCCTCGGCCCCCTCGACGTACCAATCGTGGCTGCCGAAATAGCGCTGGCCGCTCAATCGGCCGGCCCGTTCCAGGCCGTAGAGGTAGTAGTATTTCCAGGTCATCCCGCGTCCGAGGTTCGTGTCGACGCGGAAGTTGGCCCCCATCCAGTCGAGGGCCCGCTGGATGTTCGGGTTGATGCCCCCTTCGCCGCAATTGCGGATCTCGTCGCCGACCAGGAGTTCGCGGCTCTGGATGCGACGCAACCCGGTGATGACCAGGCTGGAGATCCCGGCGGTGGTCATGCTGGCGGTCACGGGATTATTGGGGGTCATCGTGTACCCCCAGCCGCCGCTCAGCCGCTGCGATTGCTCCCAGTACTGTCGGGCCAGTTGCCAGACCCGATCGTCGACGGGGATGCCGACCTCGGCCGCGGCGTTCAGGCCGAGCAGGGCGTACTGCGCATTGGAATTGTCGGCCGACTGCCCCTTCTGGATCGTGTACGACCAGGCGCCGACCCCATCAACCCGGTCTTCCGGGAGGATCTGGGCGCCTTCGAGCCACTTGACGTTCTCGTTCAGCCGGACGCGGTAGCGGTCGGGATCGGCCGCGGCGAAGGCCATCGTCTGCAGGGAGACGGTGTAGACCTGGCCCAGGCGCCTGGCGGAGTATTGCTCCAGGAATGCCAGGGCGTTGACGATCGTGGGGTCGTCGGGCGGGACCCCGGCCGTCATCAGGGCGAGGGCGGCCAGCGAGGTCGTCCCGGTTTCGTACCGGGGGTTGAATTCCGGCCACGAACCGTCGGCTCGCTGTTCCCCCTTGAGGAAGCGAATCCCGTCCCGGATCGCCTGCTCCACCTGCTCCGAAGTCACCTGTGCCCGCGCCGGGGTCGTCGGGCAGAGGCCCCCCCCGATCAGGAAGGCCACCAGGAGCAGCCCGATTCCTCGAAGACTGGAACCTCGCATGACCGCGTGACCTCCCTGCAGGATCGACCCGAGCGCCTCACTGACAACTGTCCAAGTGTAGACGCTCGCGACCGAGGGGTCAACGTCCGGTGCGAGCCGGATCGGCGTCGATCATGGTTCCCGGTCTCGCGATGCCGTCAGGGTCGGGGGAGGAGCCATGCCGTCGAGCGGGATCCGGAGCGGGATCGGCGTGCGATCCCGCAGGGTCTGGACGAGCAAGGAGGCCCCCCCATCGACGAACGCCGGGGCGTGATTCAGGCAGGAATCGGCCAGGATCCGGCCGCGGGTCGCCTCGGCGATCGGGATGCCGGTCTCCGGGTCGAGCCGAATCGGCAAGACGCGGAGATAGAGGTCTTCGGGGGTCCCCTTCCAGCTCAGGTATGCCAGGCAAAGCGTCCCGTCGCCCCGGACGCCGAGCGAGGGGCGACGCCGGCTGACGTCGAGCCCGGCCGGGTCGGGACGGGTGATCGGCCCGCAATCGATGATGCGCTGCTCGTCGTCGCTGAGCCGGAGCCACCAGATCTCGTAATGGTCCGCGCGGTCTCGATCGCCCTGAGGGCGCCGGGTCATGACGGTGGCGATCAGGAGATCGGGGTCCAGGAGCCGATCGGGGCGCATGACATCGATGAGCTGGAGGTCCTCCGTCCCGGGTGAGTCGAGATCCCAGCGGACCGGGTTGAGGCCAAGTCCGCTGGAGCCGGCGATCGGCTCGAAATCGTAGCGATACAGATTGCCGTCCCCCGACACGAACAGGACGCGGGCCGTGGTTCCGGCCCCCCAGCAGGGAGGCGAGACCGGGTAATGATCGAGGGAGACGCGATCAAGCACGTCCCCTGAGGGGATCGCCACGCGGGTGAGGCCGCATTGTTTCAGCCCCAACTCCGGGTCGATCACCTTCCATCGGCCGGCCACGTGGACCTGATCCCAGGCATCGACCCAGGGAGAGCTGCTCGCCAAATCCACCCCCTCCCGGGGGCCGAGCGGCAGCGATCGCATCGACCCGCCGGTCAGGTCGAACAGGTGCAACCCCTCGTTCACCGCCCCCCGATAGCACGTGGACACGCCGAGGAAGTGGGTCGAACAGGGGCTCCTCCCGAAACCGTCGGGGGAGAATTTGCCGAGGCCAATCGCGCCGATCGAGAGGAGAATGGCCATCATCGAGGCGAGCCGAATCATCGAATGAACCGTTCGAAGCATGAAAACCACTCGTAGCTGACGAGGCGGGGTTGGGGCAGGGTCCGCTGCAGACACCGCGAGCGGAGTGCGATGCGGGAAAGCACATTGAGGTTCGCCCGTCCCTCGCGGAGGAGCGCGGGGAACAGGCAAAGGGCCCGGCGCACTGCCCGGGGAGTGACGGGCAGCCGACCTGGCAGGCGGGAGGGTCCGCGATCAGGCCGATTCCGTTGGCCCAATCGGGGAGAAACGGGCGTGGAGCAGGCCCTCGACACCGGGGCCTGGCAAGCCGGTCGAGGGCCGGTGTCGGCCCGCGTCCGGTGCCCAAACTCTTCGCAATCAGCGGGCCAAGGCCCGAGGAGGTCCGCGAGAATACCGGAGCGACGGCCCGGCCTCGCCACGCCTGCCCGCCCGAAACTCAGCCCTCGCAACCGTTAACGCGATGGCCCATCCATGATGGGGCCCTGGTCCTGCTCACAGGCCGACGACGCCCCTGCCGAGGTCAACCGCCCGAGGTCTAGGCAGTGCTGCCTGTTCCGAGGCAGGCGGTTTGGCCGTGATGCCGTCCTTGAATCGGGTCTTGCGTGACCTCTACAATGGTCCGACCCGTCCGTTGGGATTGTCTCTTGCGTTTCATCGCGCCGGGGACTTGCCCGTTGCCCTCGATTTCTCCCTAGCCCTTGGGACCTCGACGTATGGCCAGCTCCGGCGACCGGATTTCGCAATTGCTCGACGAGTTCCGTAACTCCCGAGACGTGATGATCACCGAGCTGAGCAAGTCGGTCATCGGCCAGCGCGAGGTGCTGGAGCTGATCCTGGCTGCCATCTTCACGAGGGGCCACTGCTTGCTGGTCGGCGTGCCGGGCCTGGCCAAGACGCTCATCGTCAGCTCGATGGCCCGGATCCTCGACGTCGGCTTCAAGCGCATCCAGTTCACGCCCGACCTGATGCCCTCGGACATCACCGGGACGAACGTGCTGGAGGAGCCGGAAACCGGGCGGCGATCGTTCCGGTTCGTGCCCGGCCCGATCTTCTCGAACATCATCCTGGCCGACGAGATCAACCGGACCCCGCCGAAGACCCAGGCCGCCCTGCTCCAGGCCATGCAGGAACGCGAGGTCACGGTCGGGCAGGAGACCATGAAGCTGCCCGAGCCGTTCTTCGTCATCGCCACCCAGAACCCGATCGAGCAGGAAGGGACCTACCCGTTGCCCGAGGCCCAGCTCGACCGCTTCATGTTCGACATCCGGGTCGGCTACCCGAGCCAGGAGGAGGAGGAGAAGATCCTCTCGGCCACGACGAAGGGAGAATTCCCGGAGCTCCGCAAGGTGCTCTCGGCCAAGGCGATCGTGAACCTCCAGAAGCTCATCACCTCGGTGCCGATCTCCGACTACGCGGTCAAGTATGTCGCCAAGCTCGTCCGGGCCACCCGACCGGGTGACCCGCAGGCGCCGGCCTTCGTCAAGGAGCTGATCGACTGGGGGGCAGGCCCCCGAGCCGGCCAGAACCTCATCCTCGGCGGCAAGGCGATGGCCGCCATGGACGGCCGCTTCAGCGTCTCGCTCGACGACATCCGCAAGGTCGCCGTCCCGGTGCTCCGCCACCGGATCAGCACCAACTTCCAGGCCCAGGCCGAAGGGATGAGCCCCGACGACCTGATCAACCGCCTCGTCAAGGAAGTCCGCGAGCCCGACGTGCCGAAGTACGACCGCCGCGGTGGCGCCGCCTGATCGCCATCGCAAGCGCCTTCAGCTCCGCTCGATCCCCCCCGCCGAGTCGGGAGTCCCGTCCATGGCGACCCAGCGAACCTCCCTGCTCCTCGGTCCCGACGATGCCGGCCGATTCGTTTCGGCCGAGGAGTTCGTCGAGGCCGAGTTCGTCGAACCCTGGATTTACGAACGTGACGCCGGGAGGCTGGTCGTCGTGTCGCCCGAAGGCCAACGCCATCTCGACGACTCGAAACCCTGGCGTCAACGACTCAGCCGGTACTGGCTCGAGCACCCTGAGATCGTCGAGGAACTCGCTGTCCAGGCCTGGGTCCGCGTCGATGACGCCAACGACCGGATCGGTGACATCGGCGTCTATCTCGTGACCAACCGTCCGGTCCCGCCGATCCCCGATCGCGTGCCCGAGCTGATGTTCGAGGTCGTCAGCCCCGGCCGCCCTGCTCGGAAACGGGATTACGTCACCAAGCGACGCGAGTATTTCCAGCTCGGCATCCGGGAGTACGTCGTCATCGACCCGTCGAGTCGCGCGGTGACGGTCTTCACCAGGGGCCCTCATGCCTACCGCCGCCGCACCTTGCGTCGCGGGCAAGTGTATCAGTCGCCGTTGCTGCCGGGCCTGGCGATCCCGCTCGACGATGTCTTCTGACGCGACTTTTTGACGCGTCGCGCGAGCCGATCCCGTTTCCTGCCGGTACAATAACGAGCGGGACGACGCAAACCCTAGCCCGATCGGGAGGACGAGCCTTGGCCGTCACGGCCGAACAATACCTGAAGCCCGAGGTCATCCGCCAGGTGGCTCGGCTCGACCTGCGGGCGCGGTTCATTGTCGAGGGGTTCATCGCCGGCCTGCACGCCAGCCCCTTCCACGGCTTCTCCGTGGAGTTCTCGGAGCACCGCAAGTACACCGCGGGCGATAACATCTCCGACATCGACTGGAACGTCTTCGCCAAGACCGACCGCTTCTACATCAAGAAGTTCGAGGCCGAGACGAATCTGACCGGCTACCTGGCGATGGACCTCTCCGCCTCGATGGGCTACACCTACCGGCAGGATCTCACGAAGTTCGAATACTGCATCAGCCTGGCCGCGGCCCTGGCGTACCTGATGGTCCACCAGCAAGACCCGGTCGGCCTGGTCGCCTTCGACACCAAGATCCGCCAGAGCCTGGCGCCGAAGAGCAAGCGGACGCAGTTGACGAACATCCTCTCCTTGCTGGCCCGGCTCCGCCCGTCCGACGTGACCGACGTGGCCAAGAGCATGCACCAGCTCGCGGGGATGATCCGCCATAAAGGTCTGATCATGCTGTTCAGCGACCTGCTCGATGATCCCGAACCGATCCTCAAGGCCCTGTACCGCCTCCGCTACTCCGGGCACGATGTCATCCTCTTCCACGTCCTCGACGAGGCGGAAGACTCGTTCCCGTTCGACGGCATGGTCGAGCTGGAAGACAATGAGACGCACCAGAAACTCCTCGTCGATGCCAACGCGATGAAGGCCGATTACCTGGAAGAACTCACGGCCTTCCGCCAGCGATACCGGAAGGAGTGCCTCGCGGCCCGCATCGACTACGTGCCGCTCCATACCGGCATGCCATTTGATAAAGCGTTGATGAGCTATCTCCTCAGCCGGCAGGCCCGGGGCTGACCCCTCGCAAGGCAATGCATCGGGACGACGACGACTCATGGACATTTCCCTGATCCACGCGGGCCTGGCGGCGGGCGCGGCCCTGGCGGTCGTGCCCTTAATCCTGCACCTGGTCATGCGCCAGACGCCCAAGCGCGTCGTCTTTCCGGCCCTCCGCCTGCTCCAGCAACGGCACCAGCGATCGACCAAGCGGCTGAAGGTCAAGAATTGGCTCCTCTTGCTCGCCCGGATGGCCCTGGTCGCCCTCATGGCCCTGGCCCTGGCCCGGCCGGCGCTCAATGCCCGGGTGCCGCTCGGCGACCGCGAGGTGCCGACCGCGCTGGCCATGGTCATCGACACGAGCCTCTCGATGGGCTACGTCGAGCAGGGCAGGACCCGGCTCGACGAGGCGAAGGAGGTCGCCAACCAGGTCCTCCGCAAACTCCCCGAGTCCAGCCAGGTCTACCTGATCGATTCGGGAGTGCCGGCCATCCCGGCGGCGGTCTCCCCGTCGGCGGCCCGGAATCGGCTGGAGGGCCTGGAGCTTCGGGCCGCGAACCGGTCGCTCAACCTCTCGCTCGAACGGGCGTACGAGGCCCTGGCCGAGAGCCGACGCGACCTGCCCCGCCTCGAAGCGTATGTCCTGACCGATCTGGCCCGATCGTCGTGGGAGCCCGGACAGACCATCCCCGGGCGGGACCGGGTCAAGGAACGCTCCGGCCGGGAGGTCGCGACCTACCTCATCCGCCTCGCCCCCGACGAGTTCCGCAACGCGGCGGTCATCGGCCTCGAAGCTCGCCCCGCGTCGGAGCCGGAGGCCGACGGTCGGCGCCCCTTCGAGCTGGTCGCCACGGTCCGCAACACCGGCCCGTCGACGACTCGGCTCGCCGAGCTCATCCTCGATGGCTCGAAGCGCGGTCAGCAAGACGTGGAACTGCCGGCCGAAGGTCAGGTCGAGGTCGTCTTCCGCACCCCGGCCAGCCTCGACGCGGGCTTGCATCAGGCCGAAGTGCGACTCGAAGGGGTCGACCCCCTCCCCTTCGACGATCGACGCTTCGTCACCTTCGAATCCAGCCCCGCCTTCGATGTCCTGGTCCTTTATGATCCCGACCCCGACGACGAGCCCCGGTTCATCGACGCCACGTTCGTCGCCGGCGCCCTCGACCCCCAGGCCGCCGGCATCCCGAACCGGGTCGAGACGCTCAGCACCGATCAGTTCGACGACCGCATCCCCCGAGAGCTGTCGAATTATGCCTGTCTCGTTTTGAACAATGTCGCCCGCCTTTCGCCCCAGGCCTGGAACCAACTGGCAGCCTACGTTCGCAACGGCGGCGGACTGGTGGTCGCCCTCGGCCGGAACACCGAGCCGGCGGAATACACCTCCGAGGCCGCACGGGCCGTGATCCCGGGCCAGCCGGGAGCCCCCGTCTCCCCCGCCGGGGGCACCGCCTTCGGCGACATGGTCGATCCGAGCCACCCCTTGTTCTTCCCCTATACCCGGGAAATCGCCGCCGACCTGGCCAACATCCCGGTCTTCACCTATCGGGCGTTCCGACCGATCGAGGCCCCGTATGTCCGTCCGCTCCTGACCTATCAGGACGGGGCCCCCGCGCTGATCGAGGCGACCTTCGACGGGCCGCAGGTCGGCCGGGTCTTGCTCTGGACCACCCCCCTGTCCCGCCGGCCGACCCCCGGCGACCCCGACGCCTGGAACGAGTTCCCGAACCCCCTGGCCGGGTGGTCCTTCGTGGCCTTGATGCAGCGCACCGTCCCGTATCTGGCCGGTGCCTCGGGATCGCGATTGAACTACGAGGCCGGGGAGATCGTGATTCTCCCCCTCGAACCCTCGGTCCGGGCGGCGAGCTACCTCGTCCGGGGGCCGACGGATCAGCTCAACGAACGGATCAACCCCGACCGAGACGTCTCCGAGCTGATCGTCGAGGGGCCCGAGGCGCTCGGCCAGTGGAGCGTCTTGCCGGCCCGCGGGAATGACCAGGCCTCCGAGCGGCCGCAACTCGGCTTCAGCATCAACCCCCGGCCCGAGGAGGCGAACTTCCGGCCCCTCGAGGCGGAGGAACTGAATGCGATGCTCGGCGACCCCGAGACCTTCGCCCTGGCCGACTCGCCCGACGCCATCGATCGCGTGCAGCGGACCGCCCGGGTCGGCCGGGAGATCTTCCCCTGGCTCATGATCCTGATCCTCGTGCTGCTGACCGCGGAAAACTACCTGGCCAACCGATTCCATCGCGAGCCCGCCGCCGCGAGCCCGGCCCCCGCCCGCGTCGCCGCGTGATCGGGCCGTCGTCCTCCCCGAACGCCGTGACCGATCGACTCGACTCGACTCCCCGACCCCGTTGTAGACCGACGCGATGAGCGAACGCATCAGCCTGAGTCTCAGCCCGATCGGACACTGGGCCGTGGTCGTCCTGGCCGCGGCCGCCGTGGTGGCGTTGACGCTCTGGCCGTATCGGAAACGGCTGCGCGACAGCACCGACCGGCGCAAATACCTGGTCGTGGGCCTGCGAATGGTCGCGGTCCTCATGGCGTTGCTGGCGAGCGTCAGGCCCTCGGTCCTGATCATGCAACGGGTCAAGCAGCAGGTCTCGCTGATCTTCCTGGTCGACAGCTCGACCAGCATGAAGATCAACGACGAGGCCAATAACCGCAGCCGATGGGAGATGGCCCGTCGCGCCCTCGACCGGGCGCAGGAAGTACTGGGCGACACCTCGGCCGATGCCGACTCGGGCCTCGCCGTGAAGTATTACCGCTTCGACCGCGAACTGCACCCCGGCCTGCCCTCGGATGACATGACCGAGCCGGACGGCTTGCAGACCGCCCTCGGCCCCTCGCTGCTGGAAGCCGTGCGGCGCGAAAGTGGTTCACCGATCGCCTCGGTCGTGGTCATGTCCGATGGGGCATCGAATGGCGGGGTCGCCCCCTTGACGGCCGCGCAGAATCTGAGGGCCCAGGGGGTGCCGATCACGGCGGTCGGCTTCGGCTCGGCCGCGGCCGGGGCCGGGTCCCGGGACATCGCCGTGACCGGCGTGCAGGCCCCCGAGGCCGTCTTCGTGAAGAACGAGATGGAGGTGCGGGGGGCACTCCGCGTCCGGGGATACGCCGGCCAGGAGCTGGAGGTCGAGTTGCGGGCCGAGGGGTTCGGGCAGCCGGTCGCCCGGACGACCATCCAGGTGCCCGCCGATTCGGAGGTGGTGACGACCCCTCCCATGCGGTTCGCCCCGCAGGTCGCGGGCGAGCAGCTGCTGACCGTCCAGGTCGCCTCGCGAGAGGGAGAGCTGATCGACTCGAACAACGCGTTCAGCACCTTCGTCAGCGTCCTGCCCGGCGGGCTGAACGTGTTGCACCTCCAGGGACCGGGCACGATCTGGGAGGGCAAATTCGTGACCCGGGCGCTCGACGCCTCCCGGGAAATCCAGGCGAACCTGAATGTGATCCTCGGGCCCGGTCGGGGTGGACAGCCGGCGATCCCCGACGAGGCCTTCGCGCCAGGCGCTCACGACGTGTACATCCTCGGCGACGTCCCCGCCGAATTCCTCTCCCCGAACCAGCAGCGCTTGCTCGCCCGGGCCGTCCAGGCCGGGGCCGGACTCATCATGCTCGGCGGACGCGACAGTTTCGGCGACGGCGGCTGGGGGGGGACCCCCCTGGCCGAGATCCTCCCGACCATCATGCGGCAGGGAGACGGCCAGATCGAGCCCGAGGGCGGCCTGCAGGTCATCCCCAACCCCCAGGCGCTCGACAACTATGTCTTGCAGCTCGGGCCGAGTCAGGCCGAGACGGCGAGCACCTGGCAAGAGCTCCCGCCGATTCCCGGCGCCAGCCGACTCGGCCGGCCGAAGCAGTCGGCCGTCGTCTGGGCGCAGACCCCGGATCGCGAGCCGTTGATGGTCGCCCAGGACGGCCGCGGACGGGTCATCGCCTTCGGCGGCGAGACCTGGCCCTGGTATCGCGCCTCGGAAGCCAGCCAGGACGCCCACCGCAAGTTCTGGCGGCAGGCGATCCTCTGGCTCGCCCACCAGGAAGACCAGGGGCAATCGCGCGTGGAACTCCGCCTCGATCGCCGTCGCGTCCCCATCGGCGGGGCCGTCGAGCTGTCGGCCCTCGCCCGAGACGATCAGGACCGCCCCATCCCCGACGCCCGCTACGAGGCGATCGTTCGCCCTCCCGGGGGCGAGGCCGCCGTGCCGGTCGATCTGTTCTTCCAGGAGGACCGCGCCCGGGGCACCTATGCCGCCTCCGGCGACCCCGGGATCTACGGCGTCGAGGTCATCGCCCGGGGATCCGACGGGAACGAGATCGGACGGGCCACCTCCCGATTCCTCGTCTACCAAGACGACCAGGAGCTGGAGAATCCCGCGGCCAACATCGCGCTCCTGCAGCAACTCTCCGAATTGACCGGCGGCCAGTTCCTCCGCCCCGAGCAACTCGACCGCTATCTCAATGACCTCGATCCCGAGTCGTTCAGCCGGGTCGAGACGCAGGTCGAGTATCGCCTCTGGGACAACTGGCCGTTCTTGATCTGCTTCGTCGGCACCCTCGGCGTTGAATGGTTTGTCCGGAAGCGGATGGGATGGGTATGATCGTCGATCCTTGATCCTCGATCCCGCTCGCACGGCGTCACCCCGCGGCCGGCCTCCGAATGGCCCGCCCCTGATCCCCCCCTTTCGGAGAAACCCTCGTGCCGTGGTTCGAACTGGCGGGCCTGCTCGCCTTGATCCTGGCCAACGGTGCATTTTCGACTTCGGAACTGGCGATCGTCTCGGCTCGGAAAGGGCGGCTCGACGCGCTGGCCAAGACCGGAGACCGACGCGCCCGGGCCGCCCTGGAACTGGCCGACGACCCGAACCGGTTCCTCTCCACCGTGCAGATCGGCATCACCCTGATCGGCACGCTCGCCGGG
Organism: Tautonia sp. JC769; assembly: GCF_040717455.1. Taxonomy (NCBI): domain Bacteria; kingdom Pseudomonadati; phylum Planctomycetota; class Planctomycetia; order Isosphaerales; family Isosphaeraceae; genus Tautonia; species Tautonia sp. JC769. The sequence goes on along the minus strand of NZ_JBFEFH010000014.1, from coordinate 18,558 downwards.
GCCTTCGGCGGGGCCACGCTGGCGAAGCCGCTGGCCGAGTCGCTCCGCCCGCTCCCGGCCATCGACGACTCGGCCGAGCCGATCGCGCTGGGGATCGTGGTCGTCGGGATCACCTACGCCACGTTGATCCTGGGCGAACTCGTCCCCAAGCGCATCGCGCTGGCAGCCCCCGAGCGCATCGCCCGGCTCACGGCACCGACCCTCCGGCTCCTCTCCCGCATCACGGTCCCCCTCGTCCGACTGCTCAGCGGGTCGACCAACCTGGTGCTCTACGCGATCGGGATCCGGCAGACCAGCGAGCCTCCCGTGACCGACGACGACGTCAAGCAGATGATCCTCCAGGGGATCGAGCACGGCGTCTTCGAGCCGGTCGAGCACGACATGATCCGCGGCGTCCTCCGCCTCGGCGATCGGCGGGCCGGCGTGCTCATGACCCCCCGCAGCGAGGTCGTCTGGCTCGACATCGACGACTCCCCGGAGGAGATCCGGCGCAAGGTCACCGCCAGCCCGCATTCCAGTTTCCCGGTCTGCAACGGCTCGATCGACGACGTGCTCGGGATCGTCCGGGTCAAGGACTTGCTCGCCCTCGGCCTCTCCGAACATGCTGTTTCGTTGAAAGGTCGCCTCGCCATCCCCCTCTTCCTCTACGAGGGGACCCGAGGGCTGAAAATCCTCGACACCTTCCAGAAAACCGGCCATCACTTCGCGGTCGTGCTCGATGAATACGGCTCGGTCGAAGGGGTGCTGACCCTGACCGACCTGCTCGAAGCCATCGTCGGCGACCTGCCCGGCCCGGGGGAGTCTCCCGGACCGCGGGCCGTGCCTCATCCGGACGGCTCCTGGATCGTTGACGGGATGCTCCCCGCCGACGCATTCCGCGACCACGTCATGCACCGCGACCTGCCCCCGGGCGACTACCACACGGTCGCCGGGTTCGTCATCACCCAGCTCGGTCACATTCCCGCCGTCGGCGCCTCGCTCGAATGGAACAATTACCGATTCACCGTGGTTGATGTTTCGGCCAATCGCGTCCACAAGATCCGGGTCAGTCCCGCGGAAGAACCGCCCTCCGCCCCAGAGACGTGACGCCGATCAGGACCAGCAGCCCCGCCGTCCCGGACGAGATGATTCCCCCGGCCATCAGCCCCGGTGCCCGGTACGTCATCTCCACCTCGATCCTCCCCGGCTCCGGCAGCGCCACGACCCGAAACGCGTGATCGCCCCGATCGATCGGCACGGCACGACCGTTCACCGTCGCTCGCCATCCTGGCATCCAGGTGTCGGCCACGACCAGGAGGCCAGGCGCCTCGGTCGTCACGCGGATGACGACCCGATCGGGATGCGTTTGCTCGTACTCGGCCGGTGTATACGGTTGCCGGGGGCCTTCGATCCCCCGCAATGGGTCGCTCGCCATCACGACGCACGACCGGGGGTCGACCTCGGCCAGACGCGGCAAGGCCCGAGCGGGTTCGACAATTTCGACGCCCGGGACCATCCGGGCCCTCGGCAAGGCCGTCGGATTCCTCATCAACTCGAATCGCGATATCCCCCTGCTCCCCGTCTCGATCACCGGCCCGACGCCCAGTCGGAGGGGACGATCGGCCAGCACGAAGGCGACGCCCAGACGGTCCATGACCGCCCGGATCAGCCCCGTATCGAGCGCTCGAACGGCTGGAGCGGCCTCCGACTCCCGAACCATCGCATAGAGCGGCCGGATCACCTCCGCCGCATGACGAACCTGGAACAGGTCATTTATGTTTGTTTTTTCAATGTCGTCACGCCAGGCCTGGAGGTCGAGATAGAACCTGTCCCTGGCCCGGACGCGGAAGGGTTCCTCAGGGCGATGCCGATCGAAGGCGTCCGAGACCGCATCACCTCCCAGGAATCGATCCGCCGGGGCGGTGGGGACGACCTTCACGGCCGAGAGCGACAATTCAAGGATCACGATCCCCGCGAACACGATCGCCGTGCGCTCTCCATCGCCCCGACGAGACACCGACCAGCACAAGACGGCCCCCACCGCCGCGATCGTGGCAAGGGCCAGCTCGTCCCGGGCAAGCTGCTCGCAGGCGAGCAGCCACCGCGACCGAGCGGCACCTCCCGCCCGGTCCTCGCCCGCTTCCGCCATGAGACTGCCCACGAGCCCCACCAGCACACAGGCAACGACAACCGCCAATACTCGTCCATACATATTCACCCATCGCATCGAACGTCGGCGATCCACGGCCGACCCGAGCACCTGCACCCCCATCCCGGCGAGCACCGCAGCCGCCGTGGCAGCCAGGAAGAGGGATCGGGCCGGCACCCGGGCGGCCTCCATCCCTGGGAATCCCGCCACGACCGCAGCCAACCCCAGGGACCGTCCCCCAGCGAACCAGAGGCCCAGGCCCAGCAGCGCGGACCAACCCCAGGCCGATCGACGATCCGGAAACGCCGCGATGCCCAGCGCCATCAGGACCAAGGGTGCCCACCCGAACGACACCATCGTTTCCCACAGGTTCCCCCGCCCGAAGTAGGAGAAGGGTCCTCCCAGCGCCCTCGGCGAGACCAGTTGCATCAGGTTCGACGGCCAGAGGTGGTACACGCCCGCACCTCCCCCCCCTTCCCCTCCCATCGGCCCCGCCGCCCAGGGCCTCGCATGCAGCGCCGGCACCCACTCCACCGCCGAAAGCCCCAGCGCGAGCAGGAACGCCACCCCCCATCGCGCCAACCGCCCAACCGCGTCACGACCCTCGCCGGTCGGCCGCGTCGTCTCTCGTCCCCGCCGCCGTCTCGCCGCGATCAGCGTCAACGCATCCCACGCCGCCCAGCCCGCGAGCGCGAGGCCGAGATAGACACCCTCTTGCGGGTGCCCCGTCATGACCGAGCAGCCCAGGCCCAGCGACAAGAGCACGCCGCCGGGCCGTCGCCCTGTTCGCAACAAAAGCGCACCGAGCAAGGCCCAGGGGTACCAGCTCACCGACCAGACGTGAGGCAAGTGCCCCTCGATCACCTGCGCGATGATGTAGGGATTCATCATCACGCTCACCCCGGTCACGGTCGCCGCCAGCAGACCGAGTCCGACCACCCGGGCCAGGGCGAAACCGCCGAGGCCCAGCCAGAGCAAATGCAGCACGGTCAGCCAGCCCAGCGCCGACGGCCCGCCCCACGACCAGGCAAGCCAGACCGGCGGATACCAGAGGCCCGCTTGCGGATTGCCCGCGTTGGGCCGACCGGCGAAGCCCCGAGGGTCCCACCGCGGGATCGTGCCCGACTGCCGCCAGTGCTCGCTCTGCCAGAGAAACCGAGGGAGGAAGAGGCCCGTCAGGTCATTCCCGATCGGCCGCTTGCCCGGTCGATACCCCTCGTCAATCCAGGATCGTTCACCATCGACAATGAGTGCGCCCGGATCCGACACCAGGCCCGAGAACCCCACCAACAAGGCGACCAGCAGCGCAGCCAACGGTCCCGACTGCCGCAACCCTCGACGGGCATGTGCAACGGCCGCCCTCATCTTCATCCGTCCGACGCGAGCCGGCCCGCCTTGCTCCGCCAGGCGAACAGCGAAACGGCCGCGGCCGTCGCGGCATTGAGCGACTCGACCCCCGGCACGATCGGGATTCGTCGACGACGGGGATGCCCCCGCCATCGCGTCGGCAATCCCGGCCCCTCCACGCCCGGGAGCAACCCGAAACGATCGGGCCACGGCTCCTCATCGAGGGCCGGCCCGTCGAGATCGAGCGGGATGATCGGCACCGAATCACTCACCAGGTCGTTGATCGACGGCCCGAACGCAAGCGGGACCTGGAACACCGCCGGCCCCGCCGCCCTGACCGCCTTCGGGTGGAACGGGTGAGCCGCTTCCTTCAACAGGACGACCCGCGCCACCCCGAAGGCCGCCGCCGATCGCATCACTGCCCCCACGTTCTCCGGGTCCTGGAACGGCACGAACAGCGAGCAGCCGTCGGGCCAATCTCCCTCCGCCGACCAGTCCGGGATCTCCGGCACCCGCGTCAGCAGCAACGGGGCTCCGGTCCCGGAAACGTCGAGTTCCCGGAGCAATTCCGGATCGAGCCGCCACCAGATCACCCGAGGCCCGATCTCCTGCGGGGGCGGGTCACCCTCGGGGCCGGTGAGCCAGGCCTCGATCCGATCGGGGAACCGATCGACAATCTCGGTGACGATCCGATGTCCCGCGACGAGTGCCCGGCCGTGCTTGCGGATGCCTCGGCCGGACAGCACGTCACGCGCGAGCCGGAACGACGGGTTCGAGGCGCTCGAGACCTCCTTGACCGCCCCGGAAAAGGCCCGGGCCCGCGGAGTCTCCGCCGTCGGCAGCGTCGCCGAGACGACCGGGGCCTCCAGCCGCTCGTACACCACGAACCGCCGACGATGCTCGGTGCCCGGGATCCGGTCGGCATGATCGCCGACCAGGCGGTAGGCCGCTCCCAGGCTCCGGCGTGCCTCGGCAATCTCGTCATCGCAATCGGGCCCCTTGAGGAAGATCATGCGGCCACCCGGGCGGAGGCAGTAGGCCACCCGCTCCAGGGTTTCCGGGATCGTCGCCACGGCCCGCGAAATCACCCCCTCGACCGGCCGGGTGAAGTGCGGGCCGACCTTGCCCGCGTGCACCTCCGCGCCATCCAGGTTCAGCCGTTCGCAAACGTGACGGAGGAACGCCGCCCTCGCCCCTCGGGGCTCGGCCAGGATCATGTGGACGCCCGGCCTGGCGATCTTCAGGGGGATGCCCGGCAGCCCCGCCCCCGAGCCCATGTCGACCAGCGGGCTCGGCAGCTCGACATGCCTGAGCACCAGCAGGCTATCCACATAATGCTTGAGCACCATGTTCTCGAAGTTGCGGATGCGGGTCAGGTTCAGTTCCGCGTCCGCCTCGCGCAGCAGGCGATGATACGCCCAGAGCGCGTCATACTGCGACTCGCCCAGCGGCAGGCCACACCGTTCGAGAATCGCCTTCAGCGCGGCCCGGCTCGGAGTGCTTGGCACGACCGTCAATCTCCCCTTCGATCCGATCAGGACAGTGTGCCGCCTTCGACCTCAATCGCCTCGCCCTTCGCCGCGCTGGGCGGGCCGAGCAGGATGGCCAACCACCGGGTCTCGTCCGACCCCTCCAGCACGATCTTCAAGGCCATGGTCAGCGGGACCGACAGGAACATGCCCACCGGCCCCAGCACCCACCCCCAGAAGATCAAGGAGATCCAGACCACCAGGGTCGAGATGCCCAGCCCCTTGCCCATCGCCGGCGGCTCGACCAGATACCCGATGACGAAGTTCACCGCCAAGAAGAGCAGCACCACCCCCATCGCCACCGGAAACCCATTCTGGACCAGGGCGAGCATCACCGGCGGGATGGCGGCAATCAGCGAGCCGATGTTCGGGATGAAGTTGAGCAGGAACGCCAGCACCCCCCAGAGCACCGGGTAATCCACCCCCATCAATGCCAGGCCGATCGCCACCGGGATCCCGGTGGCCAGGCTGATCCAGGACTTGATCACCATGTAGCGCCGCTGGTCGGCCAGGATTTTCACGGTCCGGCTGATCGCCGGGCTCTCCGTCCCCACGATCGCCCGCAGCTTCGCGGGAAACGCCCCCGACTCCAGCAGGATAAACGCCACCGTGATGAGAATCAACAAGCCATTGCTCAAGAGATTACTCATGCCCGCCAGCAATCCCCCCAGCATCCGGACCCCGTAGGCCGGGTCGAAGATCGCCCCCTCGCTCCGCTCCGGAGGGACGGGCAGGCCCATCGAGTCGAGCTTGTCGAACACGTCTTCCCGCAGGCCATACAGCTGCCTCTGGATTTGCGGCAATCTCCAGAGCAGCTCGTTGAGCGAGACGCCGACATACGCCAACCCGAGCACGAGGATCACGCTGATGATCAGCGTGACCAATCCCACGGCCGCCCACCGGGGCATCCCCCACCGGGCGATCTGATCGATCTTGGGCGAAATGATCACGGCCAAAAAGAGGGCGAGCAAGAACGGCACGATCAGGTCGGACGCGGCTCGAATGCCCGCGATGATCAGGATGAACGCGGCCAGATTGATCAGGAAGCCCGTCGACCTCGACCAGGCCAGGCGATCACTCATCGGTCTCACCCCGGGGATGACGTCGGATCGACCCGTCTCAGCTACTCGCACTCCGATACGATCGCAAGGCACGACGGAAGAACCAGCGACTGACCCACAAGCTCACCGCCGTGGCCAACAGCGTAAAGCCGACCAGCCGCCAGTCAAGCATCTTCACCATCGACTCGGCCGGCACGTTGACCACCAGCAGGAAGGGCACGATGAACGTGAAGAACAGGCCGATCGGCTCGGCCCAACTCACGCGCAGGTAAATCTCGCGAGGATAGCGCGTCAGGCTGCTGAACAGCCACCAAAGCTCCATCATGCTCTGATTCCTGACCAGCCAGACCCCCGTGGCCGTCAGGAGCACCATGAAACTGTACGCCAGCATCACCCCGCAGCCGAACACTAGGAGGAAGACCGCGACCCGCATCGGGTCGAAGGCCCAATCAAGGTTCACGAGCGAGAGCCCCATCACCGCCACGCCCATCAACACGTTCGGCGCGGTCGACCAGTCAACCCGGCGGCATGTGATCAAGAATTGCTCGTCAATCGGCCTGAGCAGGAGGAAGTCCAGGTCCCCCTTGCGCACCAGCTCGGCGAACTCGTTGCAATTCTCCAGGAAGAGCGTCTCCAGCAGCCCGTTCATGGCGAAGTAGCAGCCGACGAAGAACAGATACTGCGGCTCCGACCAGTCCGCGATCACGCTCGTCTTCGAGAACACGACCCGGTAGAAGGCCAGCAAGATGCCCAGCCAGAGCACCTCCACCGACACCTTCACCAGGAAGTTCCCCCGGAATGACAGCTCGCGAACCAGCGTGTATCGGGCAAGCTGGGCGTACAGGCGAAAATAGCGCAGCGCACCGCTCATGATTAGGGTCGATCGGCCTCGGGAGACTCAGGGGCCTCAGAACCACGCGGCACGATTCTACCAGAACCGCTCGAAGAAAATCCGCGCGATCGGAAGATCGGGGCCCCGAACGCCTGCCGCCCGCCGTCAACCGGCCCTCGCCCCATCGTCCTGTTCGCCTGCCTTCCGAGGTTTCCCCCTCGGGTGGCAGCGTGCGTGCACCGCGAGCAGGTGGCTGATCTCGACTCGGGTGTAGATCTGCGTCGTCCCGATCGACGAATGCCCCAGGATTTCCTGAACCACGCGCAGATCCGCCCCACCCGCCAGCAGGTGCGTGGCGAAGCTATGCCTCAGGGTGTGGGGGCTGACCCGGGTCGGCAGGCCCGCCGCCAGGGCGTGCGTCTTCACGATCCGCCAGAGCCCGGTCCGCGAGAGGGGCCGACCGGACCGGGCGACGAAGACCGTCTCCGTCTCGGGGCATCGAGACACCAGCCGGGGCCGATCGGCCCGAAGGTACGTCTCCAGGACCGCAAGCGCACGCGACCCGATCGGCACCATCCGCTCGCGGTCTCCCTTGCCGATGCAACGGACCGTCCCCGAATGGAAGTCGATGTCCCCGGGCCGAAGTGAGGTCACCTCCGAGGCCCGGCATCCCGTCGCGTAGAGGGTTTCGAGCGCGGCCCGGTCTCGGCGCCCCAGGATCGAGTCGGCATTCGGGGTCGTCAGCAATGTCTCCACGGCCGCCGGCCCCAAGACCGTCGGCAAACGCTCCCAGAGCTTCGGAGCCACGAGCAGCTTGGCCACGTTCTCCGAGAGCCGTCCTTCATCGACCAGGAATCGGAAAAAGGTCGAGAGGCTGGCCAGGTGCCGACAGATGCTCGAAGGGGCCAGATCCAGCAGCCCCAGGTAATCGACATAACCGGCCAGCGTGCCGATCCCGATCGCCTCCAGGGGGCCTGGCGCATGCTCGGCCCGCCACCGGGAAAACTTCGAGATGTCCGCCCGATAGGCCGCCAGGGTGTTCGGCGAGACCCGGCACTCAGCCATCAGGAAGTGCAGGAACGGCCCGAGCGGGTCCGCATCCCGGGACAATCGCACGTTCGGCGGACGTCTTCGCTTCGCCTGCGGATCAGGGTTCATCGCCAACCGCTCGCTCCTGCCCTCTCCGGCTGCGACTCAGGCACAGCCCCTTGGTAGGAGTCGATCGGTTGCAACGCGCCGTCGCTTGAAGCCAACCCCGCGAGAATGAGACAGGAGGCCATCACGGTGACCTCCCATTCTCGGGACCCCGGCCCGGCTCCCCCTCACGGTGGTCAGCCGACCGGCAAGGCGTCGGCCAGGTTGTGGTCGGCGGCAACCGCCCGAAGCTTCTCGAGGGCCCGGTCCTGAATCTGCCGGACCCGCTCCTTCGAGACCTGGAGGACCTTGCCCACCTGGCTCAGCGAGAGCCGTTGCTTGCCTCCCAGGCCGAAACGGAGCGCCAGGACCTGCTGCTCGCGAGGCCGGAGCGATTCGAGCAAGAGGGTAATCGTCTCGTCCGTATCGACGTCGTCGGTCCGGTCCGAGTCGGGATCGCTCATCGTCTGCAGGAGACTGAAGCTCCGGTCGGTGTCGATCGTCGCGTCGAGCGAGATCGTCGGCCGGGTCGCGGCATGGATGCGGCGGATCATCTCGGCCGAGGGGCCATGCCCCCCCGACGGTCGGGCCGGGGCCTGCTCCAGCTCCCCATCCTCGTCCCCCGCCGGGCGGACCCCCACCTCGTCCTGATTCTGGGCAAGCTGCCGCAGGTGCCTGGGGCTCAGCTTCACGGGGTAGGCCCCCGACGCCACCGCCCGCTGCATCGACTGGCGAATCCACCAGGTCGCATACGTCGCCAGCTTCGTCTCGTGATTCAGGTCGAAGCGGTCGATCGCCTCGAGCAGGCCGCAAAAGCCCTCTTGCATCAGGTCGCCGTAAGACACGCCCCGATCGCGGAACCGCTTCGCCACGTGGGCCACCAGCCTCAGGTTGGCCAGGGCCAGCTTCGACCGCAGTTCCTTATACCGCTGATACACGGCACCGAGGCGCGTCTCGAGCCGGGGGTCCTGCGTGCAGGTCGCCGCGATGTAGAGCGCCATCGCCTGGGGGTTGTCCGGGGCCCCTTCGGGGGGGGCGAACTCCGGGATCGCCGCCATCGATTTCGCAAGTTTCGATTTACAATCACCCAGCTCTCGGAGCAATTCACGTTCCTCGGCCGGAGCGAGGACTCGGGTGACGGCGCCATCGAGGCCCGCAAAACCATCCGTCTCGCCGATCTGTCGTGCCGAACGCATGGCTGTACCCCCTTCGGGGCTCCTCAGGGCTGGGTCGAACTCGGGCGTTCCATCGATCCAAAAGGGTTTGGTCCCGTGTCCGTCGAGTGCAGCCGCCTGGCGAACTCGCGCAGGTGGGCGATGCGGTCGCCGAAACTGGCGGCGACCACGCGAGCCCTCAATGCGGGAGTCAGTGCCGACCCACCCAGGACCACCGCGGTCTCCGTCCTGGAGACCGAGGCATAAAAGGATTGATAATCGTGGAGGAATGCCGCCTCGTCCTCCAGGTGGCTCACCGAGAGCCAGACCAGCCTGGGCTGCTGGACTCGGATCGCCCTGGCCAGCGAGGCCAGCGGGAGGTTCGGGCCGAGATTGACCACGTCCCATCTCAGCTCTCGCAGCGAGAGCTCGGCCAGGAGGCCGGGCAAGGTGTACAGGTCCCCTTCCGGAGCCGCACCGATGGCCAGGGGAGACTCTTCCGAGGGTGCCGGGAGCGTCCGGATCAGCTCCAGCAACGCCGACTCGACGATCCGAGATGCGCGATGCTCCTGATAAACGTCCAGGGACCCCCGTTCCCAGTCGTGGCCGATCGCCTGCATCGCCGGCCTGACGAAATCGTCCGCCAATGCAACCGACCCGCCAAGCGTCGTGTAAGCCTGCAAAAGCAGTTTGCGTGCCACCGACGCCCGACCCCGCTTCAGGGCCGTCTCCAAATGCTCCCAGGTGCTGGGCCCGGTCGCCGGAAGCTCATCCTCGCCGGAAGACTCGGACGCCACCCGGATCAGGCGATCCGTCGGCAAGCCCCGCTCCCGGGCGAACTGCAAGGCTCCGGAGAGCGGCACCAGACGATGCCCCCCCACCGTACGCCTCGCCGGCAACTCTCCCAGATCGACCCAGCGCTTGATCGAGCTGACACTCACGTCCAGCAGATCAGCCAGTTGTCGAGTTTTGAGGAGGATATCGACCACAGCAATAACCGAATGAGCGGTTTCGATTGGACGTTTTGAACGATTTCATCCTAGGGTGAAACCGCTCCCGAAACAAGGCCTCGACGAACTCTTTTCGGAAAAACTCACAATTCCCCCGATGTCCCGACCGAGCCACGGATGCTTTGAACGCTTTTCGTGGACGGCCTGTCGGCGTGACCGCTCGAAAATCGTTCAAGCTGGTCTCCCTCCGACCATGTCCCCATCGCTCGGCCCATCCCAGGGTCGGCCCATGAGGATGGCAGCTTCCGGAGATCGCATCGGCGTCTCGTGGCCTCCTGCTCTTCTCTTCGTTCGCGAGGAGGCCGATGTTCGACTCCTGCTGAAATTTCAGAAAATACTGAAAATCGAAGGACTGGTCCCCGACCCGGGCGGCCGTTATGCTTTGCGCCAGGCCTCCGGATGCCGACGTGGCAACCGGGGCGCGGCAAGATCGGGCACGGATCGTCTCGTCTCCCGGGACGAGCAATCGGAGAGCCGGAGCAATGGCCAGCGGTTGGGATCGCGATCGGTTGATCGCCTTGTTGAAGCGAGACGCCCTGAAGCTCGGGCAATTCACCCTGGCCAGCGGCCGGTCGTCGCACTACTACGTCGACGGCAGGCGGGTTTCACTCTCTGCCGAGGGGGCGGCGATCGTCGGCGCGGGGATGCTGGCCTTGCTCGCCGAGATCCCGGAGGTCGAGGCCGTGGGTGGCCTGACGATGGGGGCCGATCCGATCGTCGGTGCCACCCTGGCCGCGGCGGGCATGGGCTCGATACCCCAGCTCAAGGGCTTCCTGGTCCGGAAAGAGGCCAAGGGGCACGGCACCGGCAACCTCGTCGAGGGCCCCCTCGAACCGGGGTCGACGGTCGCCATCCTCGACGACGTGGCGACCACCGGCGGCTCCTCCCTGAAGGCCGTCGAGGCGGTCCGGGCGATGGGCTGTTCCGTGGCCCGGGTCCTCGTCATGCTCGACCGCCTGGAAGGGGCCGCCGACGCCTTCGCCCGGGCCGGCGTCGAATTCCGAGCGTTGCTGACGATCCGGGATCTCGGCGTCGAGCCGCTCCAACCGGCGCAGTGAGAGTCGAGTGACGGGCGAAGTCGAGTGGAATCGAGCCTCCATCGCACCCTGAAGCAGCATTATGCCGGCGGGCCCGGCGGCCGGGTCGAGGTCGCCGTGGGGCGAGACCGGGCCGATGCCCTCACCGGAGACGGGCGGCTGGTCGAGGTCCAGTGCGGGCCGACGGCCTCCTTGCGGCCGAAGCTCGGCCGATGGCTCGACGGCTCCCGGGTCCGGGTCGTCCTCCCGGTCGTCGTCGCCCGTCGGATCGTCCGCCGATCGCATCGCGACGGCCCGGACATCTCGGCCCGATTCAGCCCGAAGCGCGGCCTCCCGTTCGACGCCTTCGAGCACCTGGTCGGCCTGGCCGGCCTGATTCCCCATCCGAACCTGGACATCACGATCACGGCCGTCGAGATCGATGAACTCCGTCGCTGCGGGTCGCGCGGCCGGTCGACCGTGATCCTGGATCGCCGGTTGCGTCGGATCCTCTCCGAGACCGCTGTCCGGGCCCCCGACGACCTGCTCGCCTTGCTCCCCCCCGGCCTCCCCGACCCGTTCTCCAGCCGCGAACTGGCCGCGCTGACGGGCCGACCCGACTGGATCGCCCGCCGCGCGGCCTATTGCTTGCGGATCGCCGGGGCCGCCGTCGAGGTCGGCCGCCTCGGCCGGTTCCGGGCCTACCGATTCCGGTCGGCCGTCGCCCCCCGGCTCGAGGCGGGCGATCCCGGATGCCTCTCGATCAGCTCGTCGACCGATTCCAGGCGATCGGGGTCGTCCACGCGCACGCCCGCCTCGGACATCATGACTCGAATCTGACCCGGCGGCTTCTCCTGCTGCCGACGCGAGATGACCCGGGCGGTCCAGCCCACCGCCAGCCCGATTCCCAGGGCCCGGATCAAGGAAACCTCGGTCCGCTCCGGCTCCCCATCTCCCTCCGATTCGGTCGGAAGTCCCGACGCCAGGCGTTCCAGCCCGGAATCACCCCCGGGCGTCGCGGTCAACGGTTTCGGAACCCAGGGGGTCGCCGAGGTGATCATCGCCAGCGCGGCGTCGATCGCCTCGGACGAAGCGGGGCGGAGCGGTTCCGGCTCCGGGCTCGCCTGCGGGTCGGTCGCGATCCGCTGTCCCGGGCTCGGATCGGCCTGAGATCTCGGCAAGACCGTCGAGCCGCCCCCGCTCCCGGGATCGAGACGATCCCGGCTCACCCCCTGACCGACTCCGATCGGCACCATCTGGCCGAGCTCGGTCCCTTCCGCCAGCGAGGCGGTCGCGGTCAAGGCTCCGCCCAGATCCGGGTCGATCGCGACGATCCGCAGCGGTTCGACCGTGGGAAACCCGATCGGGGCGATCTCCGGGGTCAGCATCGGCCCCACGGGCATCCCAACCCCGCCCCCTGCCATCGCGGCGGTCGGCGAGAAGACGCCCTCCCCCCCGGCGAGGGCATTCGAGGGGCTCTGGAAGAGGGGCGAGACCGTGACCTCCCCCATCCCGAGGTCGAGTTGCGACGTGGGCGGATCGAACCCCACCTGCGGCAACCCGGCAGCCGGAGCCGCCAGCCGCATCCCCAGGGCCGGCCCCTGGCCGACCCCGTTGAGCGGGACCGAGTCGAGGATCGACCAGATGTACCTGAGGTCCACCCGGCCATCGATCGCCTGCCCCGTCTTGTTGACGAGGCGGACAAGGTAGACGCCCGGCTTCAACTGGAGATGGACCCCGTTGATCGCCCGGGGGGCAGACCCGAGGTCCACCCGGCCGGTCGGCCCGATCAGTTCGACCGTCAATCCACCGCCCGGGTCGTCCAGGGTCAACGCATAGTTGGCCTCGAACGCCACCACGAACCGGACGGTGGTTGACGAGCCCGGCACGACGGACACCGAGTGCTCGACGGGATCGAGCGATCGCGTCGGCAACAAGACCCCCAGATCGTTCGGCCGACGGCCGGTCGGTTCGGTCGTCACCTCGAACCGGCCAAGAACCCCCTCCCCCTGCCCCTCGGCCACCGGGTCGCGGCCGACCAGATCGACCAGGCCCCCCGACTCCGCGAGCCGGATCTCGTACCGTCCCCGCGGGAGCCGATCATGGAAGACGACCGACAGCGACGACCCCGCCCGGTTCGTCGCCACGATCCCCGTCTTCCAGACCTTGCCCGAGGCATCGACCAGCACGATCGGGCCACCCGGCAGGGTCGAGTCCGATTGGTGAGACGCCCCAACCCGCACGACACCGTCGAAATGGATCGTCAACCCGGTCGGCACCGGATCGGCCGGATCGACCCGGTCCAGCTCCACGCCAGTCACCCGGGTCGGAGCATCGGCCACGTCCGCCACCAGGGCCAGCGAGTAAGCCCCCCCTCGCTGGGCAGACAGGTTGACCGGCAAGGCCCCCGTCACCGGGTCGTAACCGCCGAGCGACGGGTCGTTCCCCGCCCCCGAAAGACCCACGTAATACGTCCCCGGCTCCAGCCCTTCGAACAGGAAGGGGTCGGACGGCACATCGGCCATGCCGAGCGTCCCGGTCCTGAGCAATCGCCCCTCGGCATCGAACAGCGAGAGCCGGCTCAGCAAGGGCGACCCCAATCGCCCCGCCGACACCTCCAATCCGAGCCTCCAGAAATGATCCGGGCCGAGTTCGAACCGATACAGCGCCACGGCGGTCGGATCCGCGTCCAGGTTGAGCGATCCGCCCACCTCCACCAGGTTCGGCCCGAGCGTGCCCAGGGGAGTTGCGTCCGACAGCCTCGGGCCGGTCGGCGTGACCGGGGGCTCGACCGGGCTTGGTTTCGGCTGGGCCGGCGGCTCGACGGCCGCCGCGACGACCCGGAATTCCGACAGGATCACGTCCGTCCCATCGCCGTCATAGATCTCCCCCCCCAGCCCCACGAAGCGGGCATTGCCGGAGAGCGTCAGCCGATAGTCGCCCGCCTCGAGCGGCTGATCCGGGATCAGCAGCAGGACCGAGCCGTCTCCGGAGAGCCTCAGCGTCGGCGGCCGGCCCGGGCCGAAGATCGTCTGCACACGCCCGTCACGCCCGGTCCGCTCCAGCGTGAAGTCCGACGAAGCGAGCGCCTCGTTCGAGAGCGGCACGCTGAAGCGAACGGCCAGCTCCTTGATCTGCCCCGCCGTCGGCGCGTCCTCACCCCCGGTATCGACCCCTTCGATCGCGATCGACGCCGGTGCGGGCTGCCCCGGAGGAGGAAGCACGACGGGCGGAGGCGAGCCGGGGTCGGGCAGCTCCGGGTCCCAGACGATCGGGTCTCCCTCGCTCGGACTCGGCTCGGAACCATCGAACCAGGGATCCTCCCAGTCCATCAGCGTGGTCATCACCGTCGACCCGCCCGGGAACATCGCGCCGGCGAGGTCCTCGCCGCCGAGCGGCGGCACGGGGGGCAAGATCTCGTCCCAGGTCGTCTCCTCCCCGCCGAACGCCCCGCCGAGATCCTCACCGATCGGCTCCCAGAACGTGCTCGTCGGGTCCGGGAAGGGAGCCACCTCGACGCTCGACAGGGAATCGCTGGAGAGCACGACCCGGACCTCCAGCCCTTCGACTCGAGGGCGGCCGGGCGGGCGTCTGGCTCGTTGCTCGTCGCGTGGGTGTGCCATTCTCAACGCCTTTCGTACCCCGACACCAGGTTCCCGGCACTCGGCGAGGATTTCGGAGAACGCGTCAGCCGATCGTTCGGGGTTCATTCACCCAACCTTAGATCGCAATTCGGGAAAGACTTGGCTCGCTTGCCGATCAATGGAGCCACTTCGAACCACCTTCGCCGCCACGGGGGCGCCGAGACCGGGGAACACCCCCGACCTTCGCGCCGTCATCGGGGGGAAAAACGTGCGGAGTCCCCTCCTGAAAGAGGAGCCGAGATCAGGAGGGGACCCCGCAGCACGCTCCCGGCTCCGGGAGCGATCCGGTCAGGAGAGGCCGAACGGGCCGACCTCGTCCATCTTCCCTTGCCATCGCCGGGCCGCCGAGCCCGGCACCAGTCGATCGTCGTCATCCAGGTCCACCGCGTGGTCGATCACCTGGGTGAACCAGAGCGGGGCCGCTCCCGAGAAGGCGGCCGTGGCAAAGCCCCCCATCGCCGCGCGAGTCGGCTGGACGAACTCCACCTCCCCGTACGAGGCCTCCTGGTTCGGCTGCGCATCCCAGCGATGAACCAGGCCTTGCATCCCGACGTTCTGCACCAGGGCCGAGGGCGGGGCGGCCACGACCTGCGACCAGGGGACCCTCGCCTGACCCGGAGAGGCCATCATCTGATTGATGAACCCTCCCCCCTGGCTCGGCTGCTCGGGGACGGTCGTATTCGGCGGCGCGACGATGGCCGAGGGGATCGGCCCGCCGCTGAAGTCGGCCCGCAAGGCATAGGCCCCGATCCCGTTCACCCCGCTGTTCGACCCATTCCAGCCCATCGCCCTGATGTAAACACCCGTGCCGGCCGGGACCCCGGTGAATTTCAGGGACACGGTCGCCCCGAAGGTCGAGCCGGCACTCGGCGGGACCGTCCAGGCGACCAGCTGCATGGCCGAGTTGTAGACCATGAATCGAGGGCTCAGCGAGCTGAGGTTCCTCGACTGCATGGTGATGACCATCTCCCCGCTCGTATTGCCCGGCGCCTGGACGTAGAACCAGTCCTCGTCCTGGTTCGAGGTGATGTCCAGGTTCGGCAGCGTGACCCGGCGGTTCCCGTCCATCAAGCCGGAGATATTCACCGCCGACCAGGGGGTCTGGTTGTTCTGGAACAGGTCGACCCAGTCGTGCTGTCGAACGCCGTAGAGCGACCGAATGCCGGCGATGTCGTCCGAGGTCAGCCCCTGCTTGACCCCGTTGTACGTGCCATACATGACCGCCGTGCTGAATTCGGAGTGCCCGAGGCCGAGCGAGTGACCGAGCTCGTGGATCGCGACGGTCTGAACGTCGAAATTCGCGCCGACGTTCCAGCTCGACGTGCTGTTCAGGATCACGTCGCCGGCCAGCGTCCCCCCGTGGAACGGCGGCGGCAAGAACGCCTGCCCCAGCGCCTGCGGCGCCATCGGCGTGGCATAGAAGCGGATGTCGCCGAACCGAGGGTCATTCTGCTGGTTCCCCGAGACCCCCATCGGGGCACCCGAGTCGGGGACCTCGGCCATGTTGAGATTCGCGGCCGACTGCCAGAGCGCGGCCGCGCGTCGGATCGCGAATTTCCAGTCGGCTTCCGAGATACCCCGGCTCGCCATCGACTGGTTCATCTGGTTCGGGACCCCTCCCACGTTCGTCCCGTCGGCGGGGATGCTGTAGGAGATCCGGCTGCCGTAGGCCCACTGCCCCCCGAGGGTCGAGTACAAGAGTAAGCGTTGCTCCAGCCCCTCAAGCTGCGGTTTCCGGCCGGCGGAACCGTGCCGACGTTCGACGGATTGGTGTTGCATCTTGCTTCCAAACATCGGGGATCATCCTTTCGTCTCGTGGGAACAAGACGCAGCGTTAGGCACCGTTCTGTCTCTGCCTCCGCCGCGACGGCTCTTCCAGGCCCGCCGCGACGGCGTTTTTGAGCTGTTCAACACGCCTCTGAAAGAAACCTAGTTCATTCCTTGCTTTCAAAAACTCGGACGCCGAACGGTGTTGCTTCACGGCAACATCTCCCCCGCAATCCCCAATTCGGGACTCGGCCGTCTCAGGCCCCCGCCGCACGATCGGGCCGCCCCGACGGCCGGACGCGTGCCGAGTCCTCCCCCGTCGCCTGCCGGGCGAACGATCCAGGCATCAACACCCCCCGGGCCGACGATCCCGGAAAACTCGAAATCCAGGCAATGGCGTTCTTGAATTGATGCCCGATTTCCCGGATCATAACTCGTTGTGGAATCCCACCCTGCAACATCCTGAATCTGAGGCTGTGGGTGGTTGAATCACCCCTTGTGATGGTCAGGGAACGCTTGCAGCGGGACCTCCCCCCATCCAGGGCCCCTCTCAACGGGAGGCGCAGACGAGTGAAGGCCGACCCTCTCTCCCAGGCCCATTACTCGATCGCGGCCGTTTCGAAGCTGAGTGGCGTCAGTTGTCACACGCTCCGGGTCTGGGAACGGCGCTATGGCTTCCCCATACCCGAACGGCTCGCGTCAGGTCATCGTCGTTATCCCGCCCAGCAGGTCGACCTGATCTGTCAGGTCGCCCGCCGATGCCAGTTCGGCGGCTCGATCGCCCAGCACATCGCCGAGGCCCGGGCGGGGCATCCCCCCCCGCCGTCGCCGGTCGATCAGCAGGCCCAGACCCCTCCGGTCACCGGCCACCTGATGACCGAGCTGATCGACACCCTCCAGCGTGCCGACGCCCGCTCCGCCGAGGCGATTTACCGCCGGCTGACCGGCGGCCTCTCGCCGGAGGAGATCGCCAACGCCATCCTCACCCCCGCCCTGACCGACGCCGGCGAACGCCTGTTCCGCAAGGACTGCTCGCTCGTCGAGGAACGCCTGGCCACCATGTTCTTCCTGCGCAAGCTGGCGGCCCTCGTCGACGACGCTCAGCGTGCCAACGCCGCCCCCCGGGGGCGCGTCATCGTCTTCGTCATGCAGGGAGACCGCCACGAAGGCGGCGCCTTGATGCTCAGCCTGGCCCTCGAACTGGCGGGCTGGCGATCCCTCTTCCTCGGAGCAGACCTGCCGATTCACGAGGTGCAGCGCGGGATCGAGCGCTGGCAGCCGGTCGCCGTGGGGGTTTCTCTCAGCCTCTCGCGCAATATCCGCAAACGCTTCGACGAGCTGGAAAGCCTCCGCGGCGCGCCGATCTTCGTGGGCGGTCGGAGCCTGCTCAATTACCAGGGGCTCGCCCGGCGCTGCGGCCTCGGCGTCGTCCGAGGGCCGGCGATCCCCAACGTCGGCCGATACCTTGAAGGCCTGGTCGGCCACGGTCGTCAGGCGGAACACGATGGGGACGTGGTGACCTCGGGACCTTCCGTGCTCCCCCCGCATCACCTCCGGGGCGAGGAGTACCCCGACTGGCACGACGATTCGCCGAACCCGAATGCTCACCCGGGAGCCACCCCGTCGGGCGATTTCCGCCAGGATGAAACCGCCCATCAGCCGCTCTAACGATCCGTCCCTTCCAATATCAATCCTCATCAACCAAACGAACGAAGCCACCCGCATACACGGGTGGCTTCGTCGCGTCACGTCATTGTTTCCGATCGGCCGATCGTGCTCAGCCCTTGAACGGAGCTTGCGGGGCCGGGGCCACCTGCGGGGCCGGAGCCACCTTGGCCGGGGCCTGGGGGGCCGGGGCGACCTTGGCCGGGGCCTGCGGGGCCGGGGCGACCTTGGCCGGAGCCTGCGGGGCCGGGGCGACCTTGGCCGGGGCCTG
>NZ_JBFEFH010000013.1:0-177511 GCF_040717455.1 Tautonia sp. JC769 | reverse complement strand
CAGGGACCAGGACCGCCAGTGGCACCAGGCCCACCCCCACGCCTCCCGCAAACGCTTCGCCGACACCCCGAGCACCGGCGCCGGCCTCCCGAACCGTGCGGCCCCCGATCCCTCCCCGACCCCCGCCCCCTCTCACGCCGCGCCTCGCCCGGCCGATTCCCGAAACGAACCTTCGCAAACCGCCCCCGATGCGCCGGTCGATCGCCTCAATCCATCTTCGGGCAATGAGATACGTCACGACGGCTCGGGCCGCTCCCTTGCGGCCGACAGGCGCACCGAGCCGCGATTCGACACCCCTTGCTCCCCCTCCGATCGCCCGATCGTCCCCGATCCCGGCCGCCCGATGGCCCCCGACGGCCCCCGGACCGACCCGCCCCGGCCGTGATCAGGCCCCGCCCCCTCCTCTCCGCCGATCTCCCCGACCCCCCAAAGGGGCCGGGACCGCTGATCGACCGCCCCCACCACACCCAGAGCGCAGACCACCCCGACCGGACGCCCTCCCCCTCCATGCGACCCGATTCCCAGGCCCCGATCCCCCCTCGGCCATTGATCCCCGGCCCTCGATCCCCGATCATCGATCGGTCGAGGTCGAGGAACCTCCGCGCCGTCGAGGCCCCGGGCGACCGCGGCGACTCGCGATCGAGGACGGTCGAGGCGACTCCGCCCCCCTCTCCCCGCCCCCGGGGATCAGGCCGTGGTGAAGGGTCCCCGGCCGGGTCGCGACACCTTGCAATCCGGCCAGGCTCCCCCCCACTCGGTCTTCGGCCGCCTGCTCCCCCGCAGGGGGCGAGGGTCGAGCGGACTCCGTCCCCTTCTCCCCCGATTACAGGGGCGAGGGTCACGCGGACTCCGTCCCCCTCTCCCCGCACGCGGGGAGAGGGCCGGGGTGAGGGGCCGGAGACAAACCGCAACGCATCGCGATCCCTCAAGCCGCCCCCCTCCCGGACTGCTCGCTCGGGATGGGGGGCCTCGCCGGGCCCGCGAGGGCCGCTTCGAATCGAGGAGGAGTCCGGGTGTCTCACGCTGCCGATCCCAACGCGCCGGCCGCCGGCCAGAGGGCCGCCCGTCTCCGGGGGACGCTCGGCTGGGTCTGGACCGTCTTCGGGCCGTTCGTCGGCCTGGTCCTGATCATCGCCCTGTTCGCCTGGCTGACGCGAGACTCGGGGGCCTTCATGTCCGCCTACAACTGGCG
Source organism: Tautonia sp. JC769 (assembly GCF_040717455.1). Lineage (NCBI taxonomy): Bacteria > Pseudomonadati > Planctomycetota > Planctomycetia > Isosphaerales > Isosphaeraceae > Tautonia > Tautonia sp. JC769. The sequence continues at coordinate 176,319 of NZ_JBFEFH010000013.1, read as the reverse complement.
GACGATCGCCGTGCAGTCGGTCATCGTCGGCACGGCCGCCCTGGGGATGACCCTCATCATGATCGTCGGCGGGATCGACCTGTCGGTCGGCTCGGCCGTGGCCCTGGTCACCGTGCTGGCCGCCTCGCTCGTCGGCGGCTTCGACCTGCCCGTGCCATTGCTCCCCGGCGCCCTCGGCGGCGACCTGCTCCGGCGCCTCGCCGGCGGCGATTCGCTGGCCGTCCCGCCGGTGCCGTTGCCCGTGGCGATGGTCGCCGGGGTCCTGCTCGGCGGCCTCTGCGGCCTGGTCAACGGCGCCCTGATCACCAGGCTCAACGTCGTCCCCTTCATCGTCACCCTGGGCACCATGAAGGCGTTCCGGGGCCTGGCCAAGTGGTCGGCCGGCAGCACGTCGGTCTACATCGACGACGCGGACAAGGCCCCCTGGTTCAAGGGGCTCCTGGCGACCGACGCCGCCCTGCCCCCCGGCGTCGAGGCCCAGCTCGGCCGCATCCCCGGCGCGGCCGGGCCGGTCGTCCAGGAGGTCGCCCGCCTGGCCCCCGGCGTCTGGATCCTGCTGGCCCTGAGCGTCCTGATCGCCCTGATGCTCCGCTCCAGCCTGCTCGGCCGCTACGCCTATGCCGTCGGGTCGAACGAGGCGACGGCCCGGCTCTGCGGCCTGGGCGTCTCGGGGATCAAGCTGGCCATCTTCGGCCTCGCCGGGCTCTTGACCGGGCTGGCCGGGGTCATGCAGTTCACCTACCTCGGCGGCACCGGCGACCCGACGACGGCCGAGGGCCTGGAGCTCCAGGTCATCGCCGCCGTGGTCATCGGCGGCGGGAGCCTCAGCGGCGGCGAAGGCCGGGTGCTCGGCACCCTGATCGGCGTCCTGATCATGTCCGTCCTGAACAACGGCAGCGTCCACGCCGGATTCCCGAACCCCGTTCAGGACATCATCATCGGCGTCATCATCATCGCCGCCGTCACCCTCGACCGGCTCCGCCACCGGGGAGACGCCTAAGAAACCGGGGCGGCCCCGCGTCGTCCTCTGGTCGGGCGCAGGGCCGCGATTCGGCCTCGACCCCTGTCGCCTCGATCGCACCCTTTCCGAACCCCTCTGTAACGATCGCCTTCGGATCCGAACGGGAGACGACTGAATGAACCGCCCGACCCCCCCGGCCCTCGCCCTCTGCCTGGCCTTCTTCGGCCTCTTGCTCGACGCCCACGCCCAGGAGCACGGCATGCACGCGCACGACCGGCGGACCGTCTCCGTCTCCGGCCTGGGGAAGATCTCCTCCGCCCCCGACGTGGCCGACATTTCCGTCGGCGTCGTCGCCGAGGCCCAGACCGCCCGAGACGCCCTCTCGGCCAACAACCAGGCCATGGCCACCCTGACCGAGCAGCTCAAGGGCCGGGGCGTCGCCGCCAGGGACATCCAGACGACCAACATCAACCTCAACCCCCGCTACTCGCAACCGCAGCCCCCCCAGCCCGGCCAGCCCCGCCCGATCCAGGAAGAGTTCACCCCCCGGATCGTCGGCTACACCGTGACCAACTCGGTCCGGGTGACGGTCCGCGACCTGGACAAGCTGGGCGACCTGCTCGACGCCGTCGTCACCGCCGGGGCGAACCAGATGAACGGCATCAGCTTCCGGATCGAGGAGTCCCAGGGGTTGCTCGACGAGGCCCGCACGCGGGCCGTCGCCGACGCAAAACGCAAGGCCGAGCAGCTCTGCGGTGAGCTGGGCGTCGTCCTGGGCGATCCCGTCTCCATCACCGAGTCCGGCGGCTTCATGCCCCCGCCCCAGCCGATGATGGGCCGGGCCATGATGATGGCCGCCGAGTCGGTCCCCGTCTCCCCCGGCGAGGAGGAGCTGAGCGTCTCCGTCCAGGTCGTCTTCGAGATCAAGAGCCCCGAGTGACGGCCGCCCTCCCGGGCCCGGCGGCGGCCCCGCGATGGAAGAATGTGCAATCGCCTTCAAGTTCCCCGCCGTCGCCGGTCGAACCTTGCGTTGACGGCCCCCCCAGGCCGGTCTAGGATGGCCAATCCTCAAGCCCCCGAAGGGCCGGACCACCCGAGGACAGGAGCCGCCGGCCTCTGCCGTCAACCCGGGGCGGTTTCCCTCCGTTTCGATTTTTTCCAAGGTTTCCCAGAGAAACCGGTTCGTCCGGACGCTCCGGCGTCCTAGGGTTCAACGGAATGGCTCGGGGCCTCGGCACTCGCACTCGCCAGGACGGGTGCCGGACACCTCCGAACAGGGCGTCAGACCCCCAAAGGATTGGGACCGACGCCGGGCAACACAGGGAAGTGCGATCGCGCATGCCCAGCACGTCGAGCTTGCGGAGCCCCGTCCGACCCCCCCGCCCCTCGGCCCCGCCGCCGGGGCCGGATCGCTCCACGGCCGCGATCGCCCCGACCCCCCCGACGGCCGCCGCCCCCCGGGACATCAAGCCCCCCCCCGCCCCGAATTCCTCGAGGCGGATGGCCTCGAACTTCATGGCCCTGAGCGTGGCCGAGGTCGCCTGCCGGGCCATCTCGATGGTCGTCACCCTGGCCCTGGCCCAGCGGCTCGGCCGCGAGGGGTACGGCCGGATCGAGTTCGCCTTCAACGTCGTCTTCTGGCTCGTCCTGCTCGTCCGCGAGGGGCTGGATGTCATCGCCACCCGCGAGATCGCCCGCCACCCGAGGCTGATCCGCCCCCTGGTCAACCACATCCTCGCCATCCGGGGGTGCCTGGCCGTCGCGCTCCTGACCGGCCTGGTCGTCGTCGGCTGGTTCTCCTTCTCCGAGGCGTCGGAGTGGCTGATCCTCTCCCTCTACGGCCTGATGCTCCTGACCACCGCCATCGGCCTCGACTTCGTCTACCGGGGGCTGGAGCGGATGACCCTGGTCGCCGTCTCGCTCCTGATCCGCACGGCCATCTACGCCGTCGGCGTCGGCCTCTGGGTCACCGACGTCTCCCGGATCGAGTGGGTGCCCATCTGCCTCGTCGCCGGGGAATTCTGCGGGATCGCCCTGGTCTGGGCCTGCTACCTGCGCTCCTACGGCCCCCCCCGCCTGACGCTCCGGGGGACCCGCGCCCTGCGGACGATCCTCCGACGCGGGCGGCCGGTCTACCTGATCCAGGTCTCGCAGGCGGTCATCGGCTCGGCCGACCTCCTGATCGTCGGCCTCCTGAGCCAGTGGGCCGACGTCGGCCTCTACGGCGCACCCCACCGGGTGGTGGCGGCCATCCTCACCTTCGGGATCATCTTCCGGCAGGTCGTCTTCCCGATGCTCGCTCGATGCTGGCGGGCCTCCCCGGCCGAGGGCCAGGCGGCGCTCGACGGGATGGTCCGGGTCTTGATGCTCGGCCTCGTGCCGGTGGCCGTCGGGGCCACGGTGCTGGCCGACCCCTTGATCGCCCTCCTGCTCGGCCCCGACTACGCCGGGGCGGGGCTTTTGCTGGCCGTCGGCGCCTGGCGGATCCCGCTCTTGACCCTGGCGTTCCTCTACCAGTCGGCCCTGATCGCCCTGAACCGCGAGGCCGCCGGCGTCCGGATGCTGATCGGGGCGGCCGTCCTGATCGGCCCGTTGACGGCGGCCTTCCGCCTCCAGTTCGGCCTGGTCGGCGCGGCCGAGGCGGTCCTGATCGTCGCCTCCTTGCTGACCTGGGCCGGGTATCGCCGCCTGCGGGCCGAGGGGCGGGCGCCGGCCTGGCACCACCACCTCGGCCCCCCGCTGCTGGCCTCGATGCTGATGGCACCCGCCTGCCTGCTGCTGGCCCAATGGCACGTGGTTTTGGGGGTGTTCGGGGGGGCCGCCGTCTACCTCGGAACCCTGGCGATGCTCAACGCCCTCCCCCTGGCCGAGCTGCGCCGCCTGCTCCGCCGCTGAGCGGGCCGAACCGATTTCCTGCCCATGCGTTGTTATGCCGGTTCGTGTGGTGTAAGTTCGTTTTGATGAGAGTCGCTGGTGCCCTGTCACGGCCCCCGCTCCGGGGCCTTGATCTACCGCCTGGGCCGGGCTCGCGTTACCCTGAACCATCCTGAATGCGGTTGAAAATTTCCCTGCGGGCGACACGGCCGACGTGTCGCCCCCGCGAGCCAACAGGAGCGACTCTCGTGGCCCTGACACCTTCGACGATGCTTCCCCTGGGGACCCCCGCCCCGGACTTCGCCCTGACGGACACCGACGGCCAGACGGTCCGACTGGGCGACTTCAAGGACGCCCCCGCCCTGGTCGTGGCGTTCATCTGCAACCACTGCCCGTACGTCAAACATCTCCGAGAATCCCTGCGAGACGTGGCCGAGGAGCTCCAGGCGAAGGGGGCGGCCGTCGTCGGCATCAACTCCAACGACGCCACCTCCTACGCCGACGACTCCCCCGAGATGATGAAGGTCGAGAAGGAAACGGTCGGATACACGTTCCCTTACCTCTATGACGAGTCGCAGGGCGTGGCCAAGGCGTACAGGGCGGCCTGCACGCCGGATTTCTACGTCTTCGACCGCTCGCACACCCTCGTCTATCGCGGCCAGTTCGACGACAGCCGGCCCGGCAACGGCATCCCCCTGACCGGCAAGGACCTGAAGGCCGCGGTCGAGGCCGTCCTCTCCGGCCAAGCCGTCCCGGCCGAGCAGAAGCCGAGCATCGGCTGCAACATCAAGTGGAAGGCCGGCAACGGGCCCGATTACTTCAACGAATGAGCGAGGATCGGCTGGCCCCTCGGCACGGCCGGCCGGATCGCCGGCCGTGCAACCCCGAGGGGCCGAGCCACCCCCTTCTCCTCGTTGGCGAGCCGAGGCCAAAGGGATGAACACGCATGACCTGGTCTGTGGTGATGTTCCTGGCCGTCTTCATCCCCGTGTGGCTTGCGGTGATGGGGAGCTACCTCTTCTTCTACGGGCACGTCGCTCCCGCCGCGCTGGGGCGCTGGGCCGGTGAGGAGGGGTATCGGATCCTCCGGAGACGCAACGCGAACCCGATCGAATGGTTCTCGCTGGCCCGAGGCTCGGGTGACGTGATCTACCGGGTCTGGCTTCAAGACAAGCCCAAGGCCGAGCTGGAGTGCCTGGTCCGGGTGGGGACGGGCTTCTGGTTCAGCCTCTCGGTCCGAGGGTGCCCGGTGCAGGTCGTGCGGTGGGAGGCGGGGAAGGAGCCGCTCCCGCCCCCGCCCCCTTCGGACGCGATGTGGGACAGGGAACTCGATTGAACACTCGTTAAGATAAAATGATCTGAAGATTCGAGGAGTCTTGCAACCATGTCGCATCGAGTGATCGCCGCGCTGGTTCTCGGGATGGTCGGCTGGACGGGATCGGTGGCCGAGGCCGCCGCCGACCGGCCGCCGAACGTGGTCGTGTTCCTGATCGACGACCTGGGCTGGACCGACCTCTCCCGTGCCGGCAGCGACCTGTACGAGACGCCGAACGTCGACCGCCTGGCCCGCGAGGGGATGACCTTCACCGACGCCTACGCCGCCTGCACCGTCTGCTCGCCGACGCGGGCGGCCGTCCTGACGGGCAAGTACCCGGCCCGCTTGCGCCTGACCGACTGGATTCATGGCCACAAACGGCCGTTCGCGAAGCTGGCGATCCCGGAGTGGACGGAGTCCCTGCCGCATGATGAGACGACGATGGCCGAGGCGCTGAAGCCGCTCGGGTATGCCTCGGTGAGCATCGGCAAATGGCACCTCGGCGACGAGCCGGGGCAGTGGCCGACGCATCACGGGTTCGACCACAACGTCGCCGGTTACGGACGGGGTCAGCCTCCGTCGTACTTCTCGCCGTACAACATCCCGACCCTGGAGGATGGACCCGAGGGGGAAGATCTGACCGATCGGCTGGCCGAGGAGGCGGTGCGGTTCATCGAGGAACACAAGGACCGGCCGTTCCTGCTCTACATGCCTCACTACGCGGTCCATACGCCGTTGCAGGCGAAGGGGAAGCTGGTTGAGGCGTACCGCGAGAAGCTTACGCCGGATCTGAGGCATACCAATCCGATTTACGCGGCGATGGTCCGGACGATGGACGAGGCGATCGGCCGGGTGGTGGGGGTCATCGACGAATTGGGCCTGGCCGAGGAGACGCTCATCGTCTTCACGTCCGACAACGGCGGCCTGACCCTGCGCGACATCACCAGCAACGCCCCGCTGCGGGCCGGCAAGGGATCGGCCTATGAGGGGGGCGTCCGCGTGCCCTTGATCGTCCGGTGGCCGGGGACGGTGCCGGCCGAGACCTCCTGCGACGAGCCGGTCATCAGCAACGATCTGTTCGCCACGGCGCTCGACGTGGCCGGGGCCGACGGCGAGGCCGACCTGCCCGATGCCCGGTCGCTGCTCCCTTTGCTCCGAGACCCCGGGGCGACCCTCGGCCGCGATGCCCTGTTCTGGCACTATCCGCACTATCACCCCGGGGGCGCGACCCCGTACTCGGCCATCCGGGCCGGCGGCTGGAAGCTGATCGAGTTCTTCGAAGACGATCGGGTCGAGCTGTACCACCTGGCGGAAGACATCGGCGAATCCACCGACCTTGCCGCGACGATGCCCGAGAAGGCGGCCGAGCTGCGCGACCGGCTGGACGCCTGGCGGGTCGAGGTCGAGGCGCAGTTGCCCCGCCCGAATCCGGATTACGACCCCGACCGGGCCGCCCGGACGAGGTGACGGGCGGTCGGCCGGAGGCGGGGCGGGGGCTGGTGCTCCGCCCGCCCGGATCCGCGGCCCCCGCCCGCGGTCGCCGGCCGGTCACGCCGCCGGGCGTACCGGGTTACGACACCGGTTGCTCGCTGGGGGAGTGGCCGTTGCCGCCGCCGAGGGACGGCTCGGTGCTGATCGAGAATCGGCTGAGGGCCGGGTCGTCGGTCCGGTGGTAGACGGTCCGGTGCGGGAACGGGATCTCGATGCCGAGTTCGTCGAAGCGGTTCTTGATGCGTCGGAGCAGTTCACGCTTGACGGCCCACTGCTGCAGGGGGCGCGTCTTGAGGAAGAACTTGATCATGACGGCCGAGTCGGCGAAGCCGTCGACGCCGAGCATGGTCGGGTCTTCGAGGATCAAGGGGCGGAAGCGGGGGTCCTTGCGCAGCTCCTTGCCCAGGTCCATGACGACCTCCATCACCCGGTCGACGTCTTCCTTGTAGGCGACGCCGATGTCGAACAGGGCCCGCGACCAGCCGTGCGTCATGTTGATGACCGAGGTGATCTGGCCGTTGGGGATGAAGTGGAGGTTCCCCTCGATGTCCCGCAGGGCGGTCATCCGCAGGGTGATGCGCTCGACCTGGCCGGAGTGGTCGTTGATCCGGACCACGTCATTGAGCTTGTACTGATTCTCGAGCAGGATCATGAAGCCGTAGAAGAAGTCGGAGACGAGGTTCTGGGCCCCGAAGCTGATCGCCAGGCCGAGCACCGCGGCACCGCCGAGCAGGGGGCCGATCGGCACGCCGGCGTAGTCGAGCGTCATCAGGATGGCGCCGATCAGGATGGCGGCCGACGAGGCGTTCTCGAAGACGCTCACCAGGGTCTTGGCCCGGTCTTCCCGCTCGGCGATCGACCCCCGGGTGCTCCGCTGGGCCATCAGGGCGGCGATCCGGTTGCCGAAGCGGTTGATGAGCCAGATCAAGACGACCGCGACGCCGATGATGATGACCAGGCCCGGCCCGCGCTCGACGAGCCACCGGGTGAGGTTCTGGACCGAGAAGGGGTTGGTCGTCTTGCGGAGGGCGGCCTGGGCCAGCTCGAGCGCCAGGCGGGCCTCGGCCGCTTCCCGGATGACGGCCTCGCGGGCCTCGCCGATCAGGGCGCGTTCCTCGTGGACTTCCTGGAGCCGGGCGGTGCGGTCGCGGACCTCGGCGGTGGCCTCCCGGACGGCCCTGTCGGCCTCCGTGATGCGGTCGCGGAGCGCCTGGAGTTCCTGGCGAGGGGCGCCGTCGAGGGATTTCTCGCGGAACTCGTCGGCCAGGACGTTCCGGGTCTCTCGGGCGTTGTCGGACTTCTGCTGGGCGGTGGCGAGTTGCTCCCGGATGGAGGCGATCTTGCGCTCGATCAGTTGAAGGCGTTCGTCGAGCGACTGGGATCGGCGTTCGGCCTCGGCGGCGACGTCGGCCCGGGCCTCGACCTCCTGCTGGGCCTTCGCCACCTCCTCCCGCTCGGGGGGGGCGGGGGCCGGCTCGGGCTCGGCGCCGGCCGGCGGGGCGGGGAGGCCGGGGAGGGTCGGCGTGAGGGCCGGCTCGGCCGTCTCGGCGCCGGCCGGCTTGGGCTCGGCGGCGGGGGCCGTGGGTGTGTCGGCCGGGGGGGCGTCGGCCGGGGGGGCCGTCATCGGGGCGGGTTCGGCCGCCGCGGGCTCGTCGGGGGCGGGCTCGGGTTCGTCGCCGAGGAGTTCTCGGAGGCGTGCTTCGTCGGAGGCGATCGCCTTTGAAAGGATCTCGACCTGTTCCCTAGCCGCCTTGTGTTCGCGGACCTCCAGCTCGAAGCGGTCCTTGGCCAGTTGGCGGCGGCGGCCCAGGTCGTCACGCTCGGCCTGGAGCCGGGCCGCCTCCTCCTCGTCGCCGGCCTCGAGGGCGGCCTGCAGGGCCTTCTCGGTCTCGGCGAACTGCTGGTCGAGCTGGTTGAATTCCTGTTCGGCGCGGTGGTAGTCGGAATCGGGGCCGTCGTCGAGCATGGCCTCTTGCTTGGCCAGTTCCTCGCGATTGCTGCGGAGGATGCGCTCCAGCCGCGCGATGATCTCGGCGTCGTCGGCCTGGAATCCGGTCGGCACGGGGGGGGGGACCGCGGCCGGATCGGCCGAGGGGGGGGGGCCGTTCGAGGGGGCGGCCGAGGCCGGGGCATCGGCCGCCGGGGGCTCGTCGACGCCCGCGGGATCCTCGACCACGGTCTGGGATGCGACGGGGAGAGGCGACTGGGCCGCGCCGAGGGGGTCGATCACGGCGTCGATCCCCTCGGCCTGGGTGATGATCAGGCCGGCCATCACGACCACACCGCCGAAGGCCCGGGCCGATCGCGTCGAAGGTCGCGGAGAGTGAGAGGTGTTCGGCATGGGGTCGGTCCTTCGGTGTGCGGGGGAGCTTCGGGAGGGCGAGTGCCCGGCCGGCCTGGGGGATCGGCCGAGGCGAGCGACCGATGGGGGCATCCGGGTTCGGACGTGCTTGCAAACGGGCCTGGCCGGTCCGGATCGCGTCCGAGCGAACGGGACCAAGCCGGACCGGACCAACCGTGCCGAGCCGAGTCGAACGCGGGGCCTCGCCGGGTGAACCGATCCCCAGCGGACTTCCCGGGTCGTGCCCCGGTGGCCGGCGGCGTCCGGCCGGACGGACCGGGCCGGGCCGGGCGATCAGGCCGAGACGTGGGCGACGGCCTCGTCCTCGGAGTCGAAGATGGGGGCGACCTGGGCGATGCCGATGATCCGGGCCCCGATCATGACGTCGGGATCGAGGTTGCAGAGGGCCATCTTGCCCTGGTGCTGCTGGAGCAACCGGCCGAGGTTCAGCAGGGTGGCGAAGGCGGTGCTGCTGAGGTATCGGGTGTCTTGCAGGTCGACGACGATCCGGGTCCGCTGGTGCTGCTCGACCAGCGCCCGGAGCTGGGAACCGAGCTCGACGGCGACCTCGGGATGGCGGATCTCGCGGGCCTTGAGGCGGGCGACCGTGGCCTGGTTCACATCCTCGGCGACGAACTGGGGCTCGAAGGCGTCGGACATGAGCGGGCGGTTCCTGGGCTTCGGGGGGTGGAGGTCCCCGGGTCGTTCGGATTCGGACGGCCGACGCGTCTACTGTAGCCCGCGGCCCGGCAGAACGCAACGGGCGGGGAACCTTGCCGGGGGGCCTTTCATCTGGTAGTCCTGCATCGGGCGATCGATCGGCGGCGGGCATCCCCCGGGCGGCGCCCCGGGGATGCCCGCCGCGGCATCCGGACCGATCGTTTGAGACAGCACGAGAACATCTCTCCAACCTCGAACCGACCCGAGAGCTTCGCCATGACGCATCGAGCGAGCCGGCCCCGATTGCTCGGCCTGGGAGTCCTGATCGCGCTGGCCGTCGGCGGGTCGACCGCCACGGCCGGGGGCATGCCCCGGCCCGGAGGCGATCGGCCGAACATCCTCTGGATCACCTGCGAGGACATCAGCCCGAACCTCGGCTGCTACGGCGACCCCTACGCGGTGACGCCGAACATCGACCGGCTGGCCTCGGAGGGAATCCGGTATCGGCACGCGTTCGCGCCGATCGGCGTGTGTGCCCCGGCGCGGTCGACGATCATCACCGGCATGTTCCCCCCGTCGATCGGCACCCAGCACATGCGGTGCGAGGGGCAACTGCCCGAGGGGGTGCGGTGCTTCTCCGAGTACCTCCGCCGGGCCGGGTATTACTGCACCAACAACGTCAAGACGGATTATAACTTCACCTATCCGCCCGACACCTGGGACGATTCGAGCAACCGGGCCACGTTCCGGGACCGGGGCGAGGGGCAACCGTTTTTCGCGATCTTCAACTTCACGAGCTGCCACGAGAGCCAGATCCGGCTGCCCGAGGCCCAGTACCAGGAGCGCGTGGCCGACTTCTCGCCCGAGGAGCTGCACGACCCGGCCGAGGCCCCCGTCCCCCCCTACCACCCCGACACGCCGGCCGTCCGGCGCGACTGGGCACGCTATGCCGACATGATCACCTTCATGGACAAGCAGGTCGGGGAGGTGCTCCGGCAACTCGAGGACGACGGCCTGGCCGACGACACGATCGTCTTCTTCTACTCCGACCACGGCGCCGGGATGCCCCGGGACAAGCGGTGGCTGTACGACTCGAGCACCCGGGTGCCGTTCATCGTCCGGTTCCCGGAGAAGTACGCCCACCTGGCCCCGGCCGGGGCGGGGGAGGCGACCGACCGGCTGGTCAGCTTCGTCGACCTCGCGCCGACGGTCTTGAGCCTGGCGGGGGTCGAGGTCCCCGATCACATGCAGGGCCTCGCCTTCCTGGGCGAACAGCAGGAAGAGCCGAGAACCTATGTGCATGGCTTCCGCGACCGGATGGACGAGCGTTACGACCTGCTGCGGATGGTCCGGGACGAGAAATATAAGTATATCCGCAACTATTTGTCGCAGATGCCCTATTTCCATCACCAGTTCATCGGGTACATGTACCTGATGCCGACGATGCAGGACTGGCAGACCCTGGCCGATGCCGGGAACCTGGCCGGGCCGGCCGCGAACTGGATGACCCTGTCGAAGCCGGTCGAGGAGCTGTACGACGTCGAGGTCGACCCGTTCGAGGTGAACAACCTGGCGCTCGACCCGGAGTACCGGGAGACGCTCGACCGCCTGCGGGGCGAGCTGCGACGCTGGCAAGCGGAGATCATCGACCTCGGCCTGCTGCACGAGGCCGACATGCGCACCCGGTTCGGCGCCGGCTCGCCCTATGACGGGGCGAGGCGCGATCGGGGGGGCTACCCGATCGACCGCGTGCTCGACGCGGCCGAGCTGGCCGGGAGGGGCGACCCCTCGGACGTGGCGACCCTGGCGGCCCTGCTCGACGACGCCGACCCGGGGGTCCGCTGGTGGGGCGCGACCGGCCTGGCGATCCGGGGGGCGTCGAGCCTGCCGGTGTCGCTCCGCCTGGTGGCGGCGCTGGACGACCCGAGCCCCTGGGTCCGGGTGGCCGCCGCCGATGCGCTCTGCCGCCTCGACCGGACGGATGAGGCCGTGCCGGCCCTGATCCAGGCGCTCGGCGACGCGAACGACTGGGTCCGCCTGGCGGCGATCAACGTGCTCGATCGGCTTGATGACCGGGCGACCGGGGCCGGGCCGTCGCTCCGGGCGGCGCTGGAGGATGCGAATCCTTACGTCGTGCGCGTGGCCGAACACGCGGTCGAGGCGTTCGAGGGGGGCGAGTAGACGCCCCGGAGATCGAAGGGCGTCACGCCGGCCCGCCGAGTTCCTCGGGGTCGACGTACGAGCGGTCGGTCAGCCCGTCGGGCAGGCAGGTCATGGCCCGTCGGGCGGCCGGGTCGTCGTGGACGTATCGGTACCCTTTGCCGTATCCGGCCGAGGCCATCAGGGGGGTGACGGCGTTGCGGAGGTGGAGCGGCACGGGGACATTCGCCGTCTCGGCGGCGTCCCTCGCCGCGGCCTGGTAGGCGCGCTTGATCAGGTTCGACTTGGGGGCTCGGGCGAGGTAGAGCGTGGCCTGCGAGAGGGGGTAGAGCGCCTCGGGCAGGCCGATGAGGCGGGTGATCTCGGCCGCGGCATGGGCCTGGACCATCGCGTTCGGGTCGGCCAGGCCCACGTCCTCGCTCGCGAGGATGCACAGCCGGCGGGCGATGAAGACCGGGTCGGCCCCCCCTTCGATCAACCGGGCGAGCCAGTAGAGGGCGGCGTTCGCATCGGAATTGCGCAGGCTCTTGATGAGGGCCGAGGCCAGGTTGTAGTGGTCTTCTCCCCCCTTGTCATAAGCGAACCGGGAGCGGCCGAGGGCCTCGACGACGGTGGGCTCGTCCACGCGGCGCTTGCCGTCGTTGCCGGGGGCGATCGAGAGCACGGCGGCCTCGAGCGCCGAGAGGGCGACGCGGACGTCGCCGCCGGAGAAGCGGGCGAGGCGGCCCAGCTCGGGCTCGGGCACGTCGGGGTGGAGCGCCGCGAGGCCGCGCTCGGGGTCGTCGAGCGCCCGGCGCAGGAGGGCGACGATCTGCGACTCGTCGAGCGGCTGGAGGATGACGGTCTTGCACCGGGAGAGCAAGGCGGCGTTGACCTCGAACGACGGGTTCTCGGTCGTCGCGCCCAGGAGCGTGACCGTGCCGTCCTCGACGGCGGGCAGGAGGGCGTCTTGCTGCCCCTTGTTGAAGCGGTGGATCTCGTCGATGAACAAGAGCGTGTGCAGGAAATGGCGGCGGGCGTCGCGGGCCTTCGCGATCGCCTCCCGCACCTCCTTCACCCCCGAGAGCACGGCCGAGAGGGGGATGAATCGCGAGCGATCGCGCCGGGCGAGCAGGCGGGCCAGCGTGGTCTTGCCCGTGCCGGGGGGGCCCCAGAGGATCATCGACGGGATGCGCCCGGACCCCTCGACGAGCCGTCGGAGCATCTTGCCGGGGCCGATCAGGTGCTCCTGCCCCGCGAACTCGTCGAGCGACCGGGGGCGCATGCGGTCGGCGAGCGGGGCGTTGGGGTCGACGGCGTCGGACTGAGGGTCGTCGTCCTCGTCGGGCTCGTCGAAGAGGCTCTGGGTCTGCTCGCGGGGCATGGGCGGGGGCCTCGTGGCGAGGGGGAAGAGGCAACGAATGATCAGGGGGTGGCCGCGGGTTCGGCCTCGGCCGCGGGTTCGGCCTCGGCCTCGGCGGGATCGGCGGCGGGGGCGTCGTCTTCGGGTTTTTCAAAGATGATGATGTGCTGCCAGGGGAGGAAGTCGAGCACTTCCTTGAAGCGGAAGCCGTTCGGCTCGACCTCGGCGCGGGCCTGGGCGATCGTCATCTTGTGCTCGGGCTTGATGGGGACGTTCGGGTCCTCGGCGCGGAACTCGACGAGCACCAATCGGCCGCCGGGCTTCAAGGCCGCTCGGAGGCCGCGGAGCGTGGCCTCGGGCTCGGAGACCTCGTGGTAGACATCGACCATCAGGATCAGGTCGACCTCGCCGGGGGGGAGGCCGGGGTCGTCCTGGGTGACGAGCACGGGCTTGACGTTGTCGAGCTTCGCCTGCTTCGCGCGCTGGTTGAGCATCCGGAGCATCTGCGGCTGCACGTCGGTGGCGTAGACGACCCCCTCGGGGCCGACGCGCCGGGCCATCTTCAGGGCGTGATAGCCGACCCCCGCGCCGACGTCGGCCACGGTCATGCCCGGCTCGATCTCGAGGGAGTCGAGCATCTCGTCGGGACGCTCCTCCTGCACCCGGGTGGGCCGCATCAGCCAGTTGGCGCCGAGGTAGCTCATCACCTCGGCAATCACCCGGCCGCGGTAGGTGCCGTCATGGTGGTGGTCGTCGTGGTCGTGGTCGTGCTGCGGGTCCTGCGGTCGGGGTGTGTTGGCGGGCGTCCGGGCCTGCTGCGCGGGGGCGGGACCGGCGAGGAACAGGAGCATCAGAACCAGGCTGAGGCGGATCGGCGATGCGAGGCGGGGCATGATGGTATCCTCTCGGCTCGGGATCGTCGAGGGCCGGCGACCCGGTCCCCCGCCGATCATGGTAGGCGACGACCGCCCCGGGGGCCAGTCGAAGCGAAGAAAGGGAGCGGGACGCATGGCGGCTCGTGGGAAGATCTGGACGGTTGGTTATGGCGCGTGGGCGGCCCCGGTGCGGGCCGACCGGCTGGTCAAGGCGCTGGCCGATCAAGGAATGACGCGGCTGGTGGATGTGAGGCTCGCCCCCTGCTCGGCCGACCTCGACCCGGCCCGGACCTACGGCCCGCGCCCCTGGCACCTGCAGGCGTCCGGCGAAGCGGGGATCGTGGCCCTGCTCGGTCGATCGGGGATTGCGTATGAGTGGATTGTCGAGCTGGGCAATCCGCAACGGCAAGACCCGAGCATGGCCGTCTTACATGCTCATCTGGCCGACCCCTCGGGAGACTGGCCCGTGCATCGCGGCCTGGCCCGCCTGGCCGATCGCGTCCGGGAGCCGAGGGAGGCCGTCTGCCTGCTCTGCGCCTGCGCCGAGGCGAATCGGTGCCATCGGACCGTGATGGCGCAGGCGCTCAATGATCGGTTCTTCGAAGGCGAGCTGGAGATTATTCAGATCGGGAGGCAGTAGGCAGAAAGAGAGGGGGAGGAGAAAGTCAGAGAAGGGGCGTCAGCGGAAGAAGGCGAGGACGATTTCCATGGCGATCAAAAGGATGATGATCAGCTCCAGGAACTCGGCGCGGCGGTGGCCGGCCTGGGAGAGGAGCAGGTCGTAGACGTTCCCCACGGTCTCGAGCTTGCGGCGGATCGAGTTCTGCCACTCCGGGAGGTGGAAGCGGGCGGAGGCGAGGTCGTAGACGCGGACGAGGTACTGATCGCCGATCAGCTTCAGGGCGTTGTCGGCGCGCTCGAACAGGCTGGTGGCCTCGATCTCCAGCTCGCGGACCTGGCGGACGGCGTCGTTGTGCGTCGGCGACCAGACCATCGGCAGGCGGAGGCGGACCCGGGGGCGATCGGGGTGGATCGTGGCGTAGGCGCGCTCGATCCGGTCGTCGAGGCGGTCGTCGATGTGCCGATATTCGAGCAACTGGACATTGGCGAATTCGAGGACCTGGATCGTGTCGTCGCAGTCGCGGTCGGCGACCACGGCGGCGGCCCAGTCGATGACGATCGCGTCGCTCGGCGCATAGGAGAGGGAACGCCGGGTGGCCTCCTGGATCTCCTGCGGCGACATCGGCCCGGTCTCGAGCCGGACCAGCCCGGCGAGCCATTCGCGGCGGGCGTCGAGCCAGCCGGGGGTCGCCTCGCCGAGCTGGAAGATGACGTATTCCTCGCTCAGGTCGCTCACCTCGAACTCGGTGACGACCGGGCGGATGCGGTCGAGCCAGGGGGCGAGCACCAGGCGGGCCGAGGCGGTCAGCTCGGTCGGCTCGGCCAGCTCGCCGGCCAGGGCGAGCAGCTCGTCGGGGGTCATGCTGACCGGGAACCGGAAGACGAGCGAGATGGCGCCGAAGTCGAACAGCGAGAGGTCGGCCCGGGGCGGCTCGATCGATCGGGCCGGGGCCGGCAGGGCCACCCCCGAGGCGTCGAGCGCCAGCCGGAGCGGGGCGGGCCGGTATCGGATCGACTCGGGGGTCCGACGCCTCCGGGTCAGGCCGCCGGCCTCTCCGGAGAGCAACGGCCGGGCCCGCTCCAGGTCGATCTCGTAGCCGAGGTCGAAGGCGAAGGCCAGGTGGATGATCGCGTCGATCGGTGTTTCAGGGTCCATGAGTAGTGCGCTTCTAAATCAAAAGAATAAACGAGGGAAAGAAGAAGCCGCCCGATCAGGATTGCGCCAGGGTTTTCGGCTCGAGCGATCGCCACCAGGACGAGGCGGCGGCCGCGTCCCACTGCCCGACGCAGGAACAGGAGGCCAGGGCCTGCTCGAGGGCCTCGGCCGAGGCGAACCGGCGGAGCGGGTCCTTGGCCAGGCAGCGGAGCACCACCCGCTCCAGGTCCTCCGGGATGCTCTCGCGAACCCGAGACGGGGGCACGACCGGCTCGCTCGCCACGGCGGCCATCACCCGCAAGGGGGTGTCTCCCAGGTGGGGCGGCCGGCCGGTCAGGAGGTAGTAGGCGACGGCGCCGAGGGCGTACAGGTCGCTCCGGAGGTCGAGCCTCGGGTCGCCGGTCGCCTGCTCGGGAGACATGTAGAGCGGCGTGCCGGTGACGACGTCGAGGCGGTCGATGCCCGCGTCGCCCGGCTCGCCGCCGACGGTCTTGACCAGGCCGAAGTCGAGCACCTTGGTCACGTCGCAGCGCCCCCCTCGGATGGCCGCGAACAGGTTCGCCGGCTTCAGGTCGCGGTGGATCATGCCGGCCGAGTGGGCCTCGGCCAGCGAGTCGCACGCCTGGCGGAGCAGGTAGGCGACCCGCCCCGGGTCGAGCGGCCCGTGGCGTTCGACCAAAGCATCGAGGGGCAGGCCCCTGAGATATTCCATCACATAATAGAAGGTGCCGTCCTCGGTCCGGCCGTAGTCGTAGACCTCGATCGTGTTCCAGTGGGTCAGGCGGGCCATGGCGCGGACTTCCCGCTCGAACCGTCGCAGGACGACCGGGTCGCCCGCGCGGTCGGGCCGGATGAGCTTGATGGCGCAGGGACGTTTTAATAGCTTGTGCTCGGCCAGGTGGACCTCCCCCATGCCCCCGCCGCCGATCCGGCCTCGCAGGACATACTGGCCGAGTCGCCTCGCCTCGAACGCCTCGACCCGCAGGGCGTTGATCAGCCGGGTGCCGTAGACGGCGATCAAGGCCGAGAGGAAGAGGACGAGGACGTTGGTCGAGATCTGCTCGAAGGTCGCAAGTTGTTCGACCAGGGACCGCTGGCCGGCGGTCCGGATCATGACCGACATCTGCGCCAGGCCCGTGATCAAGAAGATCAGGCCGACGGCGACGGCGGCCCGACGCCAGGTGTTGGGGATGAACAGGCCGTAAAGAATAATCAAAATCATCACGTAGATGAGCGTCATCTCGACGCTGGCGATCAGCCGGCCGGCGGCCTGGACCAACGCGGCGATGGTCTCCGGGTCGGCCGGGGCCCGGCTGGCCAGCGCGTTGCGGATGACCGTGTCGCCCCGCTCGATCCATTTGGTGGTCGAGGCGAAGTGCAAGGTGCCGAAGAAGGCCAAGGCCGAGCTGAACAGGGCGAACTCGAACTGCCGGAGCCGCCGCATCGACCAGTCGCTCCGCTCCGAGAGCAGGGCGATCAGCCCGCCTTGCGTGACCAGGGCGACGGCGTGGAAGATCCGGACGAACAGGCTGATCCCGGCGGCCTCGGGGTCGAGGAACTGGTTGCGGACGAAGAAGGCGCCGAAGCCGGAGAGCAGGATGATGGCCACGGCCCTGAGCCGCACCCGGAGCAACAGCCGAGTCTCGTCCGACAGGTCGAGCGACCCCTCCACCACCTCGACCGGCCGGCCGTCTGGCGGGGTCGCGCGACCCGACCCGGACTGCGAACCGGATTCCGGGCCGTTGACCGTCGCTTCGCCCCGCTCGATGGCCTCGGCCGTGGCCAGGTCGATGGTCTCGGCCAGGCGGTCGGTCGGGTCCAGGGACTGTCGGGATCGGGGCGATTCCATCGGTGCGGCCCAGTCAGGGGGAGGGTCGATTGAGCGGAGTGAAGGTGTCTTGGAGGGTGGGGGGGACGGGCCGGACCCGGACGCTCCTCGCCCTGACGATCATCCGGACCGAGAGCCCCGGTTGCAACGCCATCGCCTCGGCCGACGCGGCCGGGATCCGGGCCGTCCATCGGACCGCTCCCGAGGCGACGACGACCTCGGTCTCGGCCCCGGTCGGCCGGCAGCGTTCCACCGTGCCGGGGATCAGGTTCCGCGCACTGAGCCCGGCGACCGGGCCGAGGAGCAGGATGATGTCGTCGGCCGGGACCGAGACGACCGCCTCGGCCCCGATCGGGCGATCGAGCCTCGGGACGACCAGCTCCGGCCCGCCGTCGATCGCCAGGCGGGTCGATTGCCCGTCGTGGCCGACGACCACCCCGCGCAGGGTGGTCGCGTGGAGGTCATCCGACGGTTCGTCGTCCCCCTCGCGGCCCGATCGACGGCCCAGCAACGTGCCCGGCGAGCCTTCGGCGGCGATCCGGCCCCCGTCGAGCAACACCAGGCGATCGCCGAGGCGCCTGGCCTCGGCCGGGCTGTGGGTGACGTAGAGCACCGGCACCCCCTCGCGGGCCTGGATGCGGCGGAGGCGGTCGGCCAGGGCGTCTCGGGCGTCCAGGTCGAGGGCGCTGAACGGCTCGTCGCAGAGGAGCAGCTCGGGCCTGGGCGCCAGGGCCCGGGCCAGCGCGACCCGCTGCCGCTCGCCCCCCGAGAGGGTGCCCGGCCGCCGATCGAGCAGGGCGTCGACCCCGCAGAGGCTCGCCACCTCGGCCACCCGGTCTCGGGCCTCGCGGCGAGGCCGCCCGGCCAGGCCGAAGCGGAGGTTGCCGGCGACGCTCAGGTGGGGGAAGAGCCGGTCGTGCTGGAAGATCATGCCGATCCGCCGCGCCCGCAAGGGCATGCAGACGCCCTCGGCGCGATCGAACAGGAGCCGCCCGCCGAGGCTCACCCGGCCCTCGTCCGGCCGATCCAGCCCGGCGATGAGCCGCAGCAACGACGTCTTCCCCGCCCCCGACCTCCCGAAGAGCACCACGATTTCGCGGCCGACGGTCACATCGACTTCGAGGAACAGGCCGGGATGCACCCGATGGCGGACGGACACCTCCAGGATCGGGGGGCGATCGCCCGCGTCGGGCGGCGATCCGGCCGACGGACGGGGCCCCCGGTCGTCCCGCCCCGACGGTGCGGGGGGGCCGGCCCGGGGGGGCCCTTGGTTGGAGAGGGGGAGCGATTGGCTCATGGGTCCGACTTCGACGGCGGGCGCCCCGGCGGGGACGATCCGGGCATGACCCGATTGACCACGATCAGGAGGACGACGGCCACCGAGGCGATCAGGGCCGAGAGCCAGGCCGCGTTGGCCGGCTGGCCGGCCTCGACCGCGTCGTAGATGGCCATGGCGGCGGTCCGCGTCCGCCCGGGGATGTCGCCGGCGACCATCAGGGAGGCACCAAAATCTCCCAGGGCGCGGGCGAAGGCGAGCAAGGCCCCGGCCAGCACGCCCCGCCAGGCGAGCGGGAGCGTCACCCGGAGCAGGACGCTCGACTCGCGGCGGCCGAGCAGGCGGGCCGCGTCTTCCAGGCCCGGGTCGACGGCCTCGATCGCCCCCCGGGCCGGCAGCAGGAACAAGGGAAACGCCGCCACGGTCGCCGCGATCACCAGGCCCGTCCAGTGGAAGACCGGCACCCCGCCGAAGAGGCGCTCCAGGACCTTCCCGACCGGCCCCTGTCGGCCGAGCATGAGCAAGAGCACGTAGCCGAGGACCGTCGGCGGCAGGACCAGGGGGAGGGTCATGATCCCCGTGAGCAACCCCTTGCCCGGGAACCGTCCCCGGGCCAGCAGGATGGCCGTCGGCAGGCCGACGACGACGATCGCCAGGGTCGCCAGCGACGCCACCCGGATCGACAGCAGCAACGGCCCGATCGTCTCGATGCTCACCACCACGCGATTGATCGCCCGCCCGAATCGGAATCGAATCGTTGCTCCCGGGTGACGCCCGACGCGATACTACCCTAACCGCCGGCTCGGGAACGGGAAACCCCCGCCCGAAGTGCCGGACGCCCCGCCTCGCGCTGGACCTCGACCGTCCTCAGACGCGATGATGGCCTTCATGGGGCCGGTTCGATCTCCTCGGGGCCTTGGATCGTCGATCGCGATCCGCGACGCTGCTCCTCGCTTCGAGGACCTTCGCGAAGAAATCGAAGATCCCAGGTTCGGGATGCCCCCGTTGCACCACTCCTTCAGCCCGGAGACCCTCCGTCCATGTCCCGCGAAGCGACCCTCAAGCGCGTGCTGGATTGCGGCATCGTGGCCGTCGTCCGATCCGAATCGGGCGAGCAACTGGCCGACGTGGTCCGGGCGTTGGCCGATGGCGGCGTGACGGCCGCCGAGATCACCTTCACCGTCCCCGACGCCACCGAGGTGATCCGGGTCGTCCGCAAGGCGCTCGGCGACCGGATCGTCCTGGGGGCCGGCACGGTCCTCGACCCCGAGACCGCCCGGGCCGCGCTGCTGGCCGGGGCCGAGTTCCTCGTCTCGCCGACGGTCAACACCGAGGTCATCCGCCTCTGCCGGCGCTATGACAAGGCCATCATGCCCGGCGCCTTCACCCCGACCGAGGTCCTGACCGCCTGGGAGGCCGGGGCCGACATCGTGAAGGTCTTCCCCGCCGACGTCGGCGGCCCTGGTTACCTGAAGGCCCTGCGCGGCCCCCTGCCCCAGGTCCGCGTGATGCCCACCGGCGGCGTCGACCTGACCACCGCCCAGGCCTTCCTGAAGGCCGGCGCCTGCTGCCTCGGCGTCGGCTCCTCGATGGTCGAGCCCGAGGCGATCCGGACCGGCAACCTCGACCGCCTGCGCTCCCTCGCCGAGCAGTACGTCGCCATCGTCCGCAAGTTCCGCGGGCAGTGACCGGGCGCAGAGGGGCGGAGTCGCGGAGAAGAATGAGATCGAAGGGCGTTCGACCGCCTCGTTCTCTGCGGCTCCGGTGCTCTGCGCCCGGTCCCCTCCCCCTGTGCCCGGATCGATCCGATGCTTCCATGACCGTGAGGCTTCTGATAGGCTGATCCATTGATCCTCCGGCGAACCTTCGTGTTCGCAAAGCTGCCGACGCCGAAGGAGGATCGCCCCGTGTTGCCTTGCCGGTCGTCACCCGTTGCGTGCGAATCGAAAGAAGATCGGTCCCGTATCTTCCGCTCCTGCCACGGTGCTGTTCATCATGACTCGGCTCATCGACGCCCGCGTCCTGCTCCTGCTCGGCCTGCTCGTGACCGCCCTGCCCGGGGAACTGCCCGGGCAGGAAACGGCAGAAAGCGAGCCGATGAGCCGACCGACCGCGGCCCAGCTCGAATTCTTCGAGAAGGAGGTCCGGCCGATCCTGGCCAACCGCTGCTACTCGTGCCACTCGGCCGGGGCCGAACGGATTCGGGGCGACCTCGTGCTCGACTCGCGCGCGGGCCTGCTCAAGGGGGGCGGATTCGGGCCGGCCGTCGTGCCCGGCCGGCCCGACGAGAGCCCCTTGATCGAGGCCGTCCGCTACGACGACCCCCTGTTCCGCATGCCGCCCGATGAGCGGCTCTCGGACCGAGAGATCGAGGTGCTGGAAACCTGGGTCGCGGCGGGCGCTCCCGGACCCCCGGATGATCCCGAGGCGGCCAGACCGGGCGGGGCGGCCGAATCCCTGTCTGTCGAGGCGGCCGACTGGTGGTCCTTTCAACCGGTCCAAAACCCCGATCCGCCCGAGGTCCGGGACGAGCACTGGCCGCGCAGCCCGATCGACCGCTTCGTCCTGGCCCAACTCGAAGCCAACGGCATGCGGCCCGCCCCCGAAACCGACCGCCGCACGTTCATCCGACGCCTGAGCTTCGACCTGACGGGCCTGCCGCCGACCCCCGAGGAGGTCGAGGCGTTCCTCCGGGACGAAGGCCCCGACGCCTTCGAACGCCTCGTCGATCGGCTGCTGGCGTCCCCCCAGTACGGCGAGCGCTGGGGCCGTCGGTGGCTCGACCTGGTGCGCTACGCCGACACCTCGGGCTGCAACGGCGACTTCCCGATGCCCGAGGCCTACCGCTATCGCAACTACGTCATCGATCGGTTCAACCGCGACACGCCCTACGACGAGTTCCTCGAAGAGCAGATCGCCGGCGACCTGATGCCGTCCGACTCCGAGGCCCAGCGCCGCGAGCGGGTCATCGCCACCGGCTACCTGGCGATCAGCCGGCGGTTCTCCTCGGTCGCCGAGGAATTCCACCTGACGCTCGACGACACGATCGACAACCTCGGCAAGGCCGTGCTCGGCCTGACGATCAGTTGCGCCCGATGCCACGACCACAAGTTCGACCCCATCCCCCAGGCCGACTACTACGCGCTCTACGGCATCTTCGAGAGCTCGCGATTCGCCTTCCCCGGCACCGAGATCTACCGCCATCCGAAGGACCTCGTCCCCCTGGTCGACGAGGACCGCCTGACGACCGAGCTGCAGCCCTACCTCGATCGCATGGCCGACTTGGACGAGCAGATGTACGCCACCTACCCGCTGGTCGAGATGCTCGACACGGGCAAGGAGCGCGACGCGCAGCGGGCGATCTTCAAGCGACTGCTCGGCGAGCGGGACGAGCTGTTGAAGTCCCTGCCCGAGTTCGGCTGGGCCTACGCCGTCTCCGAAGGGGAGCCGACCGACACCCGGATCCACCTGAAAGGGGATCACGAACGGCTCGGCGCGGTCGCGCCGAGGGGGTTTTTGACGATCCTGGGGGGGCAGCAGGTCCCGGCGGAGGAGCCCGGCAGCGGTCGGCACGCCCTGGCCGGTTGGATCACCGATCCCGAAAACCCGCTGACCGCCCGGGTCCTGGTCAACCGCGTCTGGCAGCACCATTTCGGCGAGGGGATCGTCCGGACGGCCAACGACTTCGGCACCCGGGGCGACCCGCCGACCCACCCCGAATTGCTCGACTGGCTGGCGAGCCGATTCCTCGACCAGGGGTGGTCGATCAAGGCCCTGCACCGCGAGATCGTCCTGTCGGCCTCGTACCGGATGGCCAGCATCGCCGACCCGAGATCGGCCGAGCGCGACCCCGAGAACCGCCTGCTCTGGACCTTCAACCGTCGCCGGCTCGACGCCGAGGAGATCCGGGACGCCGTCCTCCGGATTAGCGGCGCCCTCGACCCCTCCCCGGGAGGCCCCCACCCGTTCCCCCCCGTCTGGGAATGGCGATACTCGCAGCACAAGCCCTTCGTCGACGACTACCCGAGCCCCCGGCGCAGCGTCTACCTGATGCAGCAACGCATCCGGCTCCAGCCATTGCTGGCCATCTTCGACGCGGCCGACACCAACACCTCGACCGACCGGCGCAAGACCAGCACGACGCCGCAGCAGGCCCTGTTCTCGATGAACGACGCGTTCATGCACGAGCAGGCCGCTCGCCTGGCCGATCGCCTCTCGGCCGAAGTCCCCGACCCGGCCTCCCGGATCGACCGGGCCTTCCGCCTGGCCCTCGGCCGGCCCCCTCGCGAGGCCGAAGTCCTGGAGGCGCAGGCGTATCTCGACGCCATCGACCTCGCCTTGCGCGACGCCGGGATCGCCGACGACCGCCGCCCCTCGGCCGCCTGGTCGAGCTACCTGCGGGTCCTCCTGAGCAGCAATGCGTTTCTTTTCATCGATTGATTCTTGCGAGGCGGTCCGATGCACGCGCTCCCCAACCGTCGCCAGGTCGTCGGCTCGCTGGTCGGCGGGTCGCTCCTGCTGCCCGGGATCGTCTCGGAGCTGTTGGCGGCCGACGCCCCGGCCCCTCGCCCTGATGACCCGCTGGCGCCCCGGCCGCCGCACTTCCCCGCCAGGGCCAAGCGGGTCATCTTCCTGTTCATGACCGGGGGCGTCTCGCACCTCGAATCGTTCGACCCGAAGCCCCAGTTGGCCCGAGACGCGGGCCGGACCCACAACGGCCGGACCCTGCTCGGGCCGCAGTTCCGCTTCGCCAGGGCCGGCCGGTCGGGCATGGCGGTCAGCGAATTGTTCCCGGAGATCGCCTCCTGCGCCGACGACCTCTGCGTGATCCGGTCGCTGCACGGCAGCCACTTCGAGCACTTCCAGGCCACGCTCGGCGTGCACACCGGCTCGTTGACGGTCAAGCGGCCGAGCATCGGCTCGTGGGTCAGCTACGGCCTCGGGACCGAGAACCAGAACCTGCCGTCGTTCGTCGTCCTGGCGCCCCACCTGCCCTATGCCGGCACGCAGGTCTGGTCGTCCGACTTCCTGCCGGCCTGCCACCAGGGGATCCGCCTCCTGCCCGGCGACGAACCGATCCGCGACCTGAAGCGAAGGTCTCCCAGCGAGGCGGTGCAGGAGATGGAGCTGGACCTGCTCTCCCGGTTCAACCGACGCCACGGCGAGGCCCGGCCCTCCGACCCGCTGTTGGCCGGCCGGATGCGGTCGTTCGAGACGGCCTTCGGCATGCAGCGCGAGATGCCCGAGGTGCTCGACCTCTCCGGCGAGTCCGACGCCACCCTGGCCCTCTACGGCCTCGAGCGCGGCCAGACCGACGGCTTCGGCTGGCAGTGCCTCGTCGCCCGGCGCATGGCCGAGCGCGGGGTCCGGTTCGTCGAGCTGATCGACTCCGGCTCGTCCAACAACTGGGACTCCCACGGCGCGATGAAGGACCACATCCCCCGCGCCCGCAGCGTCGACCGGCCCATCGCCGGCCTGCTCAAGGACCTCAAGTCCCGCGGCCTGCTCGACGACACCCTGGTCGTCTGGACCACCGAGTTCGGCCGCACCCCCCACACCGACGGCCCGACCGGCCGGAGCCATCACCCCTACGTCTTCTCCTCCTGGCTCGCCGGCGGGGGCGTCAAGGGGGGGACCGTCCACGGATCGAGCGACGACTACGGCTACTTCCCCGCCGAGGACCCCGTCCACCTCCACGACTTCCACGCCACCATCCTCCACCTCCTCGGCTTCGACCACGAGCGCCTCACCTACCGCTACTCCGGCCGCGACTTCCGCCTCACCGACGTCTCCGGCCGGGTCGTCCGGGAGATCCTCGCATAAAGGGAATCCTCCCCGGGCCCCGGCTGCTCGGGGCCGCCATCGCGGAGGTCTTCCTCCCGGTGCGGAAGAGACACCTGGGGCCCGGTTGATCCCGGCCGGCCGGGATCTCGGGGCTTGACCCCAGACCGAAGTGGCAATAGGATGCCATGTGGCAATGAATTGCCACTCGTTCCGAGGTGCTCGCCGCCCGCGGCGGGATTGGGGAGGGGAGTCATGCCCAGGAAACCGCGGCCGGACGCCCTCGGGGCGCGCGAGCGTCAGATCATGGACGCCGTCTACAAGCTCGGCGAGGCGTCGGTCGCCCAGGTCCTCGCCGACCTGCCCGACCCGCCCTCGTACTCGGCGGTCCGCACGATGATCCGGGCGTTGGAGGCCAAGGGGCTGCTCCAGCACCGCCGGGACGGCACCAAATATGTGTATCGCGCCAGGCGATCCCGAGAGTCGGCGGCGCGCTCGGCGATCACGCACCTCATGCAGACCTTCTTCGGCGGCTCGGCCGCCGGCGCCGTGGCGGCCATCCTGGACGTCTCAGCCACGCGACTGACCGACGAGGACCTGGGGCGGATCGAGGGGATCATCGACCGCGCCCGGCGGGAGGGGAAGTGACATGGCTCGCCGATTCCTCGAGGCCATCTCCGACGCCGTCCCGGCCCTCGTTTTGGCGGATGCCGCCGCCAAGGCGACGCTGCTGCTGGCCCTGGCGGCGATCGCGGCCCTCGCGCTCGGCCGGGCCTCGGCCGCGGTGCGGCACCGGGTGTGGGGGCTGTCGCTGCTCGGCCTGGCGGTGCTCGTTCCGCTCTCCTGGGTGGTCCCCGGCGGGAGGTTCCCGATCGTCCCACCCGCTGTGGCGGAGTTCCTCACGGACCGCACACCCGAGGTCGGGAACATCGGGCGGGACGACCGCGATGCCTCGCCCCGCGTCGCCGCGCCGGGCGGGGCCCTCCCGGACCCTGTCGACGCCAATTTTTCCGGGACCACACCCGATCCGGGCGACGCTCCCGCCGATCCGACGCGACCCGCCCCGCCGGACGATCCCCGCGACAGGCCGGACCCCGCCCGGCGGGCGATCGCCGGCCTCGGCCTCATCTGGTCGATGGGGTTCCTGGCGTCCGTCCTGTACGCCGTCATGGGGATCATCGGCAACGCGAGGCGGAGGCGAGGCTCTCCCGAGGTCGTCGATCGAGACTGGATCGCCTTGCTGGGCGGGCTCGCCCGGGAACTCGGGATCCGGCGGCGGGTGGAACTCCGGTCGAGTTCGTCGTGGCCGATCCCGGTCACCTGGGGGGTTGTGCGGCCGGTGATCCTGCTGCCGCGATCGGGCCTCGGCTGGCCGGAAGCGGCCCGACGTGCCGTGCTCCTGCACGAGCTGGCCCACATTGCGCGATCGGATGCGGCGTTCCTGACGGTCGGCCGCCTGGCGACCGCCGCCTTCTGGTTCCACCCGATGGCCTGGTACGCCCTGCACCGCCTGCGCGTCGAGTGCGAGCAGGCGAGCGACGACCTCGTCGTCCGCGCCGGCGTGCGGCCGACCGACTATTCCCGGCAACTCGTCGGGCTCGCCCGATCACTCCGGGGGGCGGGCCCCGCGCTGGCGGTCCCGATGGCCCGGACGACCTCCCTGGAGCATCGCATCATGGCCCTCTTCGACGAGCGGCGGAGCCACCGCCCCCTGGACCCCCGATCCGCAAGTGCGCTTCTGTGCGGCGCGATCGTCGTCATGGCGGGCCTCGCGGCCTGCCGCCTGGGGCCGTCGGCGTCCGGGCAGCAGGCCGATCCCGACCCCCGCCCACCGGCGCCGATCGAGACCGCCCCCTCCCCCACGCCCGACCTCGTCCCCGAGCCGACGCCCGACGAGGACGAGCCCGGCCCCGAGACCCACCCGATCACCGTCTCCGGCCGCGCCCTCGACCCCGACGGCCGGCCCATCGCCGGCGCCGAGATCTTCATGGCCTCGCGGCTGGCCGCCTACCGGCGCATCGCCGAGACGACCACCGACGCCGACGGCCGGTACGAGTTCCTCGACGTGCCGCTGCCCATCGAGCGAGCCGACCCGAACCGCCTCGGCGGCCGCGACACCGGCGCCTTCCAGGTCTTCGGCCAGGCCGAGGGGCTCGGCTTCGCCTGGCGGCCGGTGAAGTGGTTTTTTCCGAAACCATCGAAGATCGCCTACGTACCGGACATGATCGACCCGCCCAGCCGCTTCGAGGCGGGCGAACCGATCGTCCTCGACCTGAACTTCCCCCCCGCGGCCGCCTTCTCCGGCCGGGTCGTCGACGACCGCGGCGATCCCGTCCCCGACGCCCGACTGGAGATCCGCGGTTGCGAGAACCTGGTGCCGATCAACAACGTCGTCCGCGGCTGGTCGTTCGACACGCTCAACGAGCGTGACAGCGCCCCCGCCTCGATGAAGATCCGCACCACCGACGCCGACGGCCGGTTCGCCTTCACCGGCTTGCCCGAGGGCTTCCTGTTCCGGATCGACCTCCGGGCCGAGGGCTTCCCCAGCCGCTGGATTTACGCCGCGACGACCGCCGACCCCGTGCCGGACGAGGACGGCGCTCCCGTGCTCATCGGGGAGGTCGAACTCGTGCTGGAGACGCCGCTCGACGTCCCGATCGTCGCCGTCTACGGCGACACCGGCGAGCCGGCCCCCCGGGTCATGGTGTCCGTCGCCGGTGGGTTCGTGAACACGTTCCAGACCAGCGACGAGGAGGGCCGCGTCACCTTGCGCGTCCCGCCGGGCGACTATCGGCTGTCACTGCTGCCGGAGCGGGGCACGGACTACCTCGTCACCGAGGGCCGGCTCGACGTCGGGGCGACCCCGCCGGCGGAGCCGATCGTCGAGCCCCTCCGCCCGGCCGCGATCCTCGAGGTCACCGTCGTCGACGCGGAGACCGGCGAGGGGTTGCCCGACGTCGACCTCTGGCATCAACCCGGCGAACGAAGCAGCCGTCAGGGGTATTACTTCCGCTCCTGGGAGGTGGCCACGCGGATCGCCCACGTGGATCGCCCCCGCACCGACGCGGGCGGGACGCTCCGCGCCCTGGTCGAGCCCGGCAAGCATCGGTTCGGCATCGCCCACGACTTCAGCCCGCGGTTCTACGTCCCCAACGAGCCCAGGGGCGAGGAGGTGGAATGCCGCGCCGGCGAGACCGTCCGCCTGGAATTCTCGATGCGAAAGGCCCGATGAGCCGATCGGGCCTCGGCATCGCCACGCTGCGCCATCCCGCCCGAACCGTCACGATCGGACAGCCTCGTCACGGCTGATGCCGTGCCGACCGGCGATCGCGGTCCGGGACCGACATGCGATGGGCGGGGCCGGCTATCGCCGAACGCGCTGAGGCTCTCCGCGCCGGCAACCTCGACCGCCCCCGCTCCCTCGCCAGGCAAGACCTCGCCGTCGTCCGCAAGTCCTGTGGGCAAGAACCACAAGGTCCCGGCCGGGCGGAGGGATCGAAGCTCCTTGCAAGCGCCGAGGGCCGGGGCTACGATCCGTCTCGATCCCGAGGTCAGGCAGCAAGGCGGCCCGCCGACGCCCTCGGCACGCCAGACGGTTCCCCGCCCCCGACGAGTACACCCGGAGGATTCATGTTCGCGATTCAGGCCGGATCAGGTCGCAAGCCGACCACCACGCGGCATTTGTCGAGTCAACGGCGACGCGCCGGGCGTCGGGCGTTCGGGCTGGCGCTGCTGGTGGCGCT
Source organism: Tautonia sp. JC769 (assembly GCF_040717455.1). Lineage (NCBI taxonomy): Bacteria > Pseudomonadati > Planctomycetota > Planctomycetia > Isosphaerales > Isosphaeraceae > Tautonia > Tautonia sp. JC769. Next base: position 147,895 of record NZ_JBFEFH010000013.1, on the reverse strand, counting down.
GGTCGGTTTCGTCGGCAACGCAACGGCCCAGGAGGCCCCCGAGGCGACGCATCGGATCGAGGACGGGATGGCGAAAGACGTGCCGGCCTTCAGCGACCCGGACCTCTGGGTCCGGCACGACCTGTGGGTCGAGACGGAGTTCGACTCCGACGACGACGGGAAGCCGGACCGGATGCACGTCGGCGTCACCCGGCCGAAGCAGACCGAGACAGAGGGCCTGAAGGTGCCGGCCATCTACGTCTCCAGCCCCTACTTCGCCGGCACGGCGGGCTCGGCCCAGTCGCTCATGTGGGACGTCCGGCACGAGCTGGGGGCCGAGCCCCCGGCGCGTCCGGAGCCGCCCGAGATCCGCCGGCGCGAGAACCGGCCGATCATCTCCAACGACGAGGTCCGGACGTGGCTCCCGCGCGGGTTCGCGGTCGTGCACTCGTCGTCGCCGGGGACGGGGCTCTCGCAGGGGTGCGTGACGATCGGCGGCGACAACGAGTCGCTCGCGCCCAAGGCGGTCATCGACTGGCTCAACGGCCGGGCCAGGGGGTTCACCTCGCCCGACGGCGACGAGGAAGTCGTGGCCGATTGGTGCACGGGGAAGGTCGGCATGACCGGCACGTCCTACAACGGCACGCTCGCCCTGGCCGCGGCGACGACCGGCGTCGACGGCCTGGAGGCGATTGTCCCGATCGCGCCGAACACGTCGTACTACCACTACTACCGGTCCCACGGCCTGGTCCGATCGCCGGGCGGATACCTCGGCGAGGACATCGACGTCCTCTACGACTTCGTCCGCAGCGGCAACCCCGAGCGCCGCCCCCACTGCGACTGCGCCGTCCGAGACACCGAGATGGCCGGGCAGATGGACCGCCTGACCGGCGACTTCAACGACTTCTGGGCCGGCCGCGACTACCTCCACGACCTCGGCCCGCTGAAGGCCGCGACCCTGATGTCGCACGGCTTCAACGACTGGAACGTGATGCCCGAGCACAGCATCCGGATCTACCAGGCGATCAAGGCCAAAGGGATCCCGGCGCAGCTCTTCGTCCATCAAGGGGGGCACGGCGGCGGCCCTCCGCCGGAGCAGGTCAACCGCTGGTTCACCCGGTACCTGCTCGACGTCGAGAACGGCGTGGAGGGAGAGCCCCGGGCCTGGATCGTCCGCGAGCAGGACGACCGCTCGACGCCGACCGCCTATCCCGACTATCCCCACCCGGACGCCGAGCCGGTCGCCTTGCACCCGACCCCCGGCGCGCCGAAGGCCGGGGGGCTCGCGCTCGACGCCCCCGAGGCCGCCCGGGGGACGGAGACCCTCGTCGACAACGTCTCGTTCGACGGCGCCACGCTCGCGAAGGCCGAATGGACCGACCACCGGCTGCTCTACGCCTCGCCGACGCTGAGCAGGGAGGTCCACCTCTCGGGCACCCCTCGGCTGACGATCCGATTGGCCGCGAGCAAGCCGGCGGCGAACCTCTCCGTCTGGCTCGTCTCCCTGCCCTGGGAGTCCGGCCCCCGCTCGTCGATCACCGACAACATCATCACCCGGGGCTGGGCCGACCCGCAGAACTCCCGATCCTTGACCGAGAGCCGGCCCTTGACGCCGGGCGAGTTCGTCGAGCTGAGCTTCGACCTCCAGCCCGACGACCAGGTCATCCCCGCCGGGCAGCGAATCGCCCTGATGATCTTCTCCAGCGACCGCGACTTCACGCTCTGGCCCGAGCCGGGGACGGAGCTGACGGTCGACCTCGACGCGACCTCGCTGGAACTGCCGGTGGTCGGCGGCGGCGATCGGCTGGCCGAGGCCTTCCTCGATTCGGAGGAAGAAGGCCCGAGGCCGACCACCCCCGATTGATCGGCCCGGGCGCGTCGCGGACGGGCGAAGGGACCGGTCGGGCCGATCGCGGGCCGCCCCGATCGGGAACCCTCGCGACGGATCACGACGACCCGCCCGCCGGCCTCGGGCCGCGACCGAAAGCCGGCGGATGGGCCCGGCTTCCGCCGAGCGGCCCGAGATCATCTCAAGCCGTCTAACCGGCCGCGACGATAAACCCGTTGAAACCGGACCTCGGGACGACCGACCGGCTTCCCTGCGCGGCGAACTCGTGCGCCCCGGGGAGCCCCCGAGGGGACCGAATCAAGAGCGATCCGAAGCAGACACCGCAACACAAGAGCCGGCCAGGGAAGGCCGGGCTCCGCGGCTCGGCTCGGCCAGGGAGGGCGAAAGGTGGCAGCATCGGCCGCGAATCGAGCGTGCCGGAGGGTCGTGAGGCTGGGGATCGCCCTTGCCGCGATCTTGCTCGCGCCCGATGCTGCGCCGTTCGCCAGGGCCGCGCCGATGGCCCAGAACGCCGAGCCGCGGATCACCTACTCCGACAATCCGTCGTTCCGCATCCCGTTCAACATCCAGGACCCCGCGATGCTGGAGCAGATCGCGGAGGTCCACCTGTACGTCTCGTCCGATCGCGGCCTGTCGTGGGAATACGCCGGCAACACCGCCCCCGACCAGCTCGCCTTCCCCTACCGGGCGTCGCGGGACGGCGAGTACTGGTTCGCCGTCCGGACGAGGGACCGCCAGAACCGGCTCTACCCGCCCGACATGGAGCAGGTCCGGCCGAAGCTCCGGGTGGTCGTCGACACGACGGCCCCCTCGGTCGTCGTGCGGTCCCTGCCGCGCCGGGCGGGGGTGGTCGGGATCGTCTGGGAGGTGCAGGACGAGCACCTCGACCTCTCGACGTTCATGCTCGAATACCAGGTCCAGGGGGCCCCGGCGAACGCCTGGCGGCAGGTGAGGACCTCGCCGAGGATCGTCGGCGAGGCCCGCTGGGAGGTCGGCACGGGCCTGCCCGTCACCGTCCGCGTGACCGTGGCCGACCACTCCGGCAACCGGGGGTCGGCCGAGCAGCTCCTGCCCGACGGCCTGGCCGAGGCCCCCGGCGCGGGCTCCGCCCCCTCGGCCGGGGCCGCCCCGCCGCCGATCCTGGCCCGGCGCGCCTCGGACCCCTCGCCCGGCCGCTCGGGGGTCTCCGACGACCCGTTCGCCGGGATCGACGACCGGCCCCCGCCCTCCGCCGCCCCCCGGACCGTCACCTCGGCCCCGGCCCGGCCGCAGGCGGCATCCCCGCCGGCGCGACCGTCCCCGGGGCCGGGTCCTGCCCCCGCCGCCCCGTCCCAGCCCCCGGCCGATCCGGGCGGGACGCGGATCATCGCGAGCCCCCGCTTCCCGCTCAGTTACGGCGTGGAAGACGCCTCGGTCGAGTCGCTGGAAGTGGTCGAGATGTGGGTCACTCGGGACGGCGGCCAGACCTGGGAGTCGCTCGGCACCGACCCCGACCGCCGCTCCCCCTTCCACGTCGACCTCGGCGGCGACGGCCGCCACGGGCTCCGGATCGTCGTCCAGTCGCAGAACGGCCTGGGAGACCCGAGGCCCACCGCGGGGACCCCCCCGGAGTTCGAAGTGATCGTCGATACCACCCCGCCCCGCGTCTCGCTCGACTCCGCCGGCATCGGCAGCGGGGACGAGGCCGGGTCGCTCGTCGTCGAGTGGCGGACCGAGGAGCCGCACCCGGCCGAGACCCCGGTCGTCATCTCGATCCGCCCCGACGCCCCCGACGCCATCTGGCAGCAGATCACCCCCGCCCTGCCCGACTCCGGCCGGTTCGCCTGGCCCTTGCCCCCGAACGTCCCCGCCCGCTTCCACGTCCGGCTCGACGTCTTCGACGCCGTCGGCAACCAGAACGCCGTCGAGACGACCGACCCGATCGTCCTCGACATCCCCCGACCCCGAGGGCGCATCCTCGGCCTCGACCCCAGCGCCCGGGTCCGGTCCTCCCCCCTCCGCTGAGCAACCCCCTGGGGCCTCGCCGTTTTCGGCGATACGATGGACTGCGTCGAACCACTCCGGAAACCTTCCGGATTGCTGACTCCCGCCCCGCCGATTCGCACCTTGCTTGAGCCGAGGCATGCCATGAACCTCCGGAACCTCCCCCTCCGCCGATGGTTTCCTCGCCGCCCCGGACGTGCCGTTGCCCTGGCGGCCCTGCTCGGCCTCCTGGCCCCCGGTCGGGCCATGGCGCAGGGGTTCGAGCCGGGCGATCGCGTCGTGCTGGCCTCGGTCGACGACGTCCTGAAGATCGTGTCCCGGATCGTCGCGTCGGGGGCGGTCCATCGCGTCTACACCGTGGGCAAGGTCAACGGCCCGTGGCTCTGGCTCGAGGCCGAGGACCTCGCCGGCTGGATCAAGGGGGACCGCGTCCTGCCCTTCGACCAGGCGCTGGAACGCGCCTCTGAGCGGATCGCCTCCGGCGATGTGTCGGCCAACGATTACCTCACCCGGGGCCTCCTCTGGGCCGATCGCGGCCGGCCCGACCTGGCCGAGGCCGACTTCGACGAGGCCATCCGGCTCGAGCCCGAATGGCGGACCCCCTGGCTCAATCGGGGCAACCTCCGCCGGGCCGCAGGACGGCCGGACGAGGCCCTCGACGACCTGGACCGGGCCGCGCAGCTCGCCCCGCTCGACCCCTTGCCCTATTACAACCGAGGGCTCACCTGGCTCGACCTGCAGGACCCGAGGCGGGCCTACGACCAGTTCGGCCTCGCCCTCCGGGTCGACCCGAACCACGCCGCCGCCCGGTTCAATCGCGCCGCGTTGGGCGTCGCCCTCGGGCTCGAAGGGGGGGCGGCCGACGCCGAGGCCTATCTCGTGCTCGTCGGCTGGTACGAGGCCCTCTCCCCCTACGCCGCCCTGCTCGCGAGCCTCGAGCACCGCCGCGAGGGGCGATCGGCCCAGGCCGACGGCCTGCTCGCCGCCGCGGCCGAGGACCGCGACCTCTCCGCCTGGCCCGGCCCGATCCTCGACCACCTGCTCGGCAACCTGCCGCTCGACGAGCTGCTCGCCCTGGCCAGGACCCCCGACCAGCAGGCCGAGGCCCGGGCCTACGCCGGCGTCACCCTCCTGATCGACGGCCAGGCCGACGAGGCCCGCCCCTTGCTCCAGTGGGTCGTCGAGTCGGCCGACCCGGCCCGCATCCCCCACCTGCTCGCCCGATCGACGCTCGACCCCCCGGCCGTCGCCGAGCCGGGCCCCGGAGCGGCATCGGCTCCCGCCTCGGAACCAGAATCCGGAGCCGCCGTTTCCCCTTGAACCGCCTGTCTCACCTTGGGTTACGTCTCGACGCCTTCGGGGGCCATCCGAGAAAAATCGCGAAATTTGGCCGTCCCGTTGTACGGGGTTGGCGATTCGTCGCGTATTGAGGATACTGACGGCCCGAACTGGCCCGATGACTGGGCACACGCCCCCGTCCGGATCGACCGGGGCCTTGATTGGACTCCCTGCGACCCGAGGAGCGGAGATGGTCAGCCAGGACACCATTATCAACAAGCTGCGAGAACTGGCCCGCAACCTCTGGTGGACGTGGCAGCCGCACGTCGTCGAGCTGTTCCGGGAACTCGACCCGGTGCTCTGGAGGGAGACCGACCACAACCCCGTCGTCTTCCTCGACCGGATCCCCCCCGAGCAGCTCGTCCAGCGCGCCTCGGAGATGGCCCTGATCTCCCGGATCGACTACGCCTTCCGCCGCCTCAACGAGTACCTCGAAAATCGCGACAGCTGGGGGGCGATCCACGCCTCGACCCTCCGCGCCCGGCCGGTCGCCTACTTCTCGATGGAATTCGGCCTGCACGAGAGCCTGCCGATCTACTCCGGCGGCCTCGGCGTCCTGGCCGGCGACCACCTCAAGAGCGCCAGCGACCTGGGCATCCCGCTCGTCGCCGTCGGCATCCTCTACGCCGAGGGCTACTTCCGCCAGTCGCTCGACGGCGAAGGCTGGCAGCACGAGAGCTACCCCTACAACGACCCCGCCCGCCTGCCGATCGAGGAGGCCCTCACCCCCGGCGGCGACCCCGTCCGCGTGGCCGTCGAGAGCCGGTCCGGCACCCTGCACGCCAAGGTCTGGCGCGTCGAGGTCGGCCGCACGACCCTGCTCCTGCTCGACAGCAACGTGCCCGAGAACGACGAGGAAGACCGCTCGCTCACCGGCCGGCTCTACGGCGGCGACGCCCGGATCCGGATCCGCCAGGAGCTGCTGCTCGGCGTCGGCGGCGTCCGCGCCCTGTTCGCCTCCGGCATCGACCCCTCCGTCATCCACCTCAACGAGGGGCACAGCGCCTTCGCCGGCCTCGAGCTGACCCGGACCGTCATGGAGGCCGAGGGCCGCCCCTTCGGCGAGGCCGTCCGAGACGTCGCCGGCATGACCGTCTTCACCACCCACACCCCCGTCGCCGCCGGCCACGACCGCTTCGGCGCCGACCTGGTCGAGGACGCCCTCGGCCCGCTCCGCGAGCAGCTCCACCTGCCCCCCGACGACTTCCTCGGCCTCGGCCGCGTCCACCCGGGCGACCACAACGAGCCCTTCTGCATGACCGTGCTCGCCCTGAAGCTCTCGCGGCACGCCAACGGCGTGTCCGCGCTGCACGGCAAGGTCTCGCGCCAGATGTGGCACCCGCTCTACCCGAACCGCAACGAGGAAGAGGTCCCGATCGGCCACATCACCAACGGCGTCCACACCCTGAGCTGGCTCGCCCCGCAGATGAAGGCCATCTACGACCGGCACCTCGGCGCCAACTGGGAATCGCGGATGCGCTACCCCGAGGTCTGGGACACCGCCTCGGAGATCGACGACGGCGAGTTCTGGGAGACCCACCAGGTCCTCAAGGCCCGCCTGCTCGAATTCGTCCGCCAGCGGCTCGCCCGCCAGGCCCAGGCCCGGGGGGCCGCCGGCGACGACCTGGAACGCTACCACCGGATGTTCGACCTCGACACCCTGACCATCGGCTTCGCCCGCCGCTTCGCCACCTACAAGCGGGCCACCCTGGTCATGAAGGACGCCGAGCGCCTGGCCGAGATCGTCAACGCCTCGGACCGCCCCGTGCAACTGATCTTCGCCGGCAAGGCCCACCCCGAGGACCGCTACGGCAAGGAATTCATCCAGCAGATCGTCAAGATCAGCCACTCCCCCCAGTTCCGCGGCCGGCTCGCGTTCATCGAGGACTACGACATGAACGTCGCCCGGTTCCTCGTCCAGGGGGTCGACGTCTGGCTGAACAACCCGAGGCGCCCCCAGGAGGCCAGCGGCACGTCCGGCCAGAAGGTCGCCATGAACGGCGGCCTGAACTGCTCGATCCTCGACGGCTGGTGGGCCGAGGGGTACGACGGCCGCAACGGCTTCGCCATCGGCTCGGGCCGGACCCACGCCGTCCCCTCGGTCCAGGACGACCGCGACTACCTCGACCTGATGAGCACCCTCACCCACCAGGTCATCCCCCTCTACTACGACCGCGGCGCCGACGGCCTCCCCCGCCGCTGGATCGCCCGCGTCAAGGACAACCTCCGCACCCTCGGCTGGCGCTTCAACTCCGACCGCCAGGTCATGGACTACGCCCTGCACGCCTACCTCCCCGCCGGCGGCGGCCAGCCCTGCGCCATGCCGAGCTTCTGAGGGACTCTGTGGGATCGTCGATGCAAGTCCCTGGATGCCCCGCCGCGTGCCCCGGGTTCCGCGCCGCGGACCCCGGGATCCTCAGGCCCGGCCGACGTCCCTCCCGGGGATCGCTCCCATGCCTGAATGCCTGATCTCCCAGAACTGGGTGCCCCGGGTTCCGCGCCGCGGACCCCGGGATCCTCAGGCCCGGCGTCTCCCCGAGCGGTTTCGGCGGGGTGCCCCGGGTTCCGCACCGCGGACCCCGGGATCCTCAGGCCACGCGCCTCACCCGGGATCGGCCGACGCTTTTCATGTTGATCGGAAAAGCGGATGATCGTTGGAGCGAGGGTGCCCCGGGTTCCGCGCCAGCGGACCCCGGGATCCTCAGGCCCGGCGTCTTCCCGAGCGGTTTCGAGGGACAAAGCCGATCCGCCCACTCATCACTTTTCGCATCACTCGTAAACCCGAGGCAGTGTTCGGTCCATCTCCAGCCGCACCGGCCGGACCCCGGCATACCACCCGGCGCTCGACCACTCCCAGCGTTCCGGCCGATCAACCAGCCCGCGCCGAACGGGATTCAGATGCACATAGTCGATCATGTGCTGTAGCGTTGTCGGCTCGATGATGTTCCTGTCGTACCCTCCCCCTGCCTGCCAGAAGTGGAATGTTCTCGACCCGTCCGGGCGGCGTCTCGCCAGCCGCTCCAGCCATTCCGGGGCATTCGCCCCGAGAAAAGCGATCGCCTTCCGGGCCACCGGCCTCTTGATCTGCCAGAGCATCCGGGAAACCTCGTACTCCGGTTCATTCGGACGGACGATCAAATGGACATGCTCGGGCATAATCACGTAGGCCCACACGTCGAACCGGAGGGCTTGCCTCGCCACCTCGATCGACTCGATCAGCCAGCCCCTCGTCCGGTCTTTCGACAGCAGCGGGAGCCGTCGGAAACACGAGAAGGTCAGCCCGTGCGCATCTCCCGGATGGTTGATCCGCCGGCGCCGAGGCCCCGAGCTTCTGCCAGGCATCGGACCCCTCTCATTCAATCAAGAACCTCTGCGATTGGCCGGGCCAACCGCCCCTCCGTTCGCTCGCTCTCCCTGGCTTCCACGCTCGGATGGCCCGGGTTCCGCGCAGCGGACCCCGGGTGAAACGCCGGGCCCGAGGATCCCGGGGTCCGCTGGGGCGGAACCCGGGGCACCCTTGCTCGGACGATCATCCCCTCTTCCGATCATCATGAAAAGTGTCTACGGATCCCGGGTGGCCCGGGTTCCGCGCCAGCGGACCCCGGGTGAGGCGCCGGGCCCGAGGATCCCGGGGTCCGCTGGGGCGGAACCCGGGGCACCCTTGCTCGGACGATCATCCCCTTTGCCTCCCCTCATGAGAAGCGTCGTCCGATCCCGGGGCACCCTTTGTCTCGGGGAGAGTCTTGGTGTTCCGAACCCGACGAGGCCGAAGGGAACGCCCGGCGGGGCCGTCGGCGACCGTGAGCCCCCGCCCCGGAAGGCGGGGGCGGGGCTTGCTTCGATCAGAAACCGAGCGCGAATAACACCCCCAAGGCGAGGCCGAGTATCCCGAAGAGGATGGTCAGGAGCCCGGTGACCAGGCCGCAGATCGACCACCCGTCGCGCAGGCGGGCGAAGGCGGCCAGGACCACCGCGGTGCCCCCCGCGCACAACCCCACGAAGCCGAACCCGAAGAAACCGGCGAACAGGATCAACCTGGAGCCGAAAAGCTCTGCGACCGGTAAGCTCAGGACCGTACCGAGGGCCGTGACCACTAATGCCACGATGCCGACAATCCCGCTCGCCTGGCCCGATCGTCGCGCCTGAATGGGCCTGGGAGGCACCCTCATCCCGGTCGGTCCCGAAACGACCGGGCCGGCCTCGCCGTCCTCGGGCAGGTAGGCCTCGGGAGGGTCGAGGCGGCCGAGCACGGCGAGCACCTCGTCCCGGCCGATCCCGTCGGGGGCCTGGCCGGCGAGCTGGTCGAAGATCTGGGCCTCCACCTCCCGGGCGATCGCCAGCCGGTCGGCGCGGGGGACCCGGCCCACGAGCATCCGGTCGATCGTGTCCAGCCGGGCGTCGATCAGGCCCTGCAGCGAGGCGTCGAGCGTCAGCGGTCCCGCGTCGTCAAGGGTCATCATTCCAAGGGCTCCTTCCCCCCCGGTTCCAGGAGGAGGTTGAGGGACTCGGTCAGCGATCGCCAGGAGTCCGCCATCCGTCCGAGCCGGCCTCGGCCGTCGTCCGTCAGGCGGTAGTAGCGCCTCGGGGGGCCGGCGGGGGACGGCTCGACCCGGACCGCGAGCAGCCCCTCACGGGCGAGCCTCGTCAGGGCCGGATAGACCGTGCTCTCGGTCAGCGCCAGGCCCGGCAGGCTCCCGAGCTGCTCGACCACGCGATACCCGTAGGTCTCCCCCCGGGCCGCCGCCGCCAGCACGGCCAGCTCCACCAACCCCCGCCGGACCTGCGTCTCCCACCGATCCATCCCCATCCCCTCCCTGTTCGCTACTACGCACCACAGAGTACCGGCCCGGCCCGCCCTGTCAAGGCCCGTGGGAAACCCGAAACCCGCGATCCGAGCTTGTCCCCTCCTCCGACGCCTTCCTCCAGGGCGTCCGCGGGGGCGAAGCCGAGTGATCCCGAATTGCCCGGATCGATGGCCATCGGGGCCATCGTTCGGGGGCCGCGGGTTCGTCTTCGAACCCGTGCCGGGGCCGAGGCTGGCGGCACGGGTCTCCTCCAGGTACACCGTGATGGAACCTCTGACCGTTCCACGCAACGAGAATCACCGATGCAATCCCGTCCACCAGGCCCTGACCGGGCCAACCCGTTCGAGGCGCCCGAGACCTCGATCCGGGCCGATCGCTCGCAATCGCGATCGCGAGTACGATGGCCCGGGCCGCTCGGCTGCTTCGCCCTGATCTGGGTGGGCATGGCCGTGGGAGTGCTATTCACGATCGACGGCAACCTCGGCAAGGAGGACGCCGCCATCTATGGCTTCCCCTTCGAGTACCGGAGCGTGCCCCGCGTGATGGCCCCGCCGGGAAGCCCTCCCGGGTGGTTCTCCCCCGTGGCCCTGGCCGCCGACCTGGCGATCATCGCGGCGATGCTCGCCGCGTCGGTCGCCGTCGCGCAACGCCTGTCCGAACCCCTCGGCCTGCCCCCCCGCCTCTCGATCGGGTCGCTCTGCGGGGTGGTCGCCGCCGCGGCCTTCATCCTGGCGAGCCTCCGCTTCGCCCTCATCCTGGCCTGGCTGATCCTGACCGCCGGCCTCGTCTTCGGCGCACTCAGCCCCGTCGTCTGGCTGGTCCTCGTCGTCCGAGACGCCGGCCGACGCACCGACGCGGACTCAGGTCCACGGGAGACGCCGCGCTGAACGCCCCCCCGCCCCCCTTTCTCGCCGACGGCCCCCTCCCCCCTCATCGTTTTCCCAATTCAAAGTGACTGCCGATCGGCGATTTCCCGATGATCTTGTCGAGGCAGTTTTCCGCCCGACCTGGCTTCCCTTTCGTCAAACATTCTTGCATTCATGTTTGCAAGAAGTCGTTCGTCTCTCGGCCGCCGACGATTCGAGTCCGAAGCGCCTGGATCTCCGACCTGATTCCCGAAACGAAACGGCTTTATTGACGTAACTTCTTCCCATGAATCAACCTTCGCGATTTGGCCCAGGCGCACCGGACCGCGCACGCCCCGCGCACCGGCCGGCTCACCCGGTCCGCGCCTTCCTGTGCCCTTCGTCCGATCGGTGGCTCCTCCTCAGACGGCGACTCCTCGCGCCCCCTTGGTGCGCACGATTCCCGAAACGAACGTCCCATTCGGCTCGAAGTCAAGCATGGCGAAGGGGTTCCGCGATTGCCTCTCGGCGCACCGGTCCCTCTAAGGGCCGGCGCACCGTTCCCAGCATCTCGGCTCCTCCTGGCTCGCCTGCCGGTACGCGGACCGCCGACCTTCGGCCGTCGAGATTGCGGATCGACCCGCCGCGGTCGATTCCCGAAACGAACGGCCGAATCGGACGTAAGTCGTGCTCCGAAGACCACCTCCGCAATTGCCTTCAGGCGCACCGAAGGGCGCACGAGGCCGCGCACCGAACCGCGCACCCGGCCCGGATCAAGGGGGATCGGCCCCTGGACGCTCGTGCTGACGACGCCCGGCGAGCGGTGGCCGGAGATGCCGAACCGGGACCGGTCGGCCTTCCGAGCGGTCCTGAAGCCTCCGTCCCGCCGATCCCGAGCGCCCTCGTCCGGGAAATTCTCGGCCCAGGGTGTCGCTCCCGGGCTCGATTTCCCGTTATACTGAGTCCTGACGACATTCGGGGAATCGTGCGCGCAGGGAAGCGACCCGGAGGTCTTCGCCGTCCGACCCTCGCTTCGATCGCGACAGGTCTCGTTTCCATGATCGGCCAGCGGCTCGGCTCGTTCCAGATCGAGAGCAAGATTGGTGCCGGGGCGATGGGGGAGGTCTTCAAGGCCACCCGTCACCTCAAGGACGGCCGCACGCGCACCGCGGCGGTGAAGGTCATCTCGGCCGAGTATCTCGCCCGGGACAACGCCCTGAAGCGGTTCCAGCGCGAGTCGGAGCTGCTGGCCCAGCTGCGGCACCCGAACATCGTCCGCTACTACGCCCACGGCAAGGCCCAGGGCATCTACTACTACGCGATGGAGTTCGTCGAGGGGGAGCCGCTCGACTCGGTCATCGAGCGGCGCGGGTTCCTGCCCTGGGACGAGGTGGTCGAGCTGGGCATCCAGCTCTGCCAGGCGCTGCAGTTCGCCCACGAGCATCAGGTCGTCCACCGCGACCTGAAGCCGTCGAACCTGATGCTGACGAAGGACGGGCAGATCAAGCTGACCGACTTCGGGATCGCCAAGGACCTCGACGCCACGACCGACCTGACCAAGACCGGCCGGACGCTCGGCACCGTGGCCTACATGGCCCCCGAGCAGATCCACGGCAAGATGCCGATCAGCCACTGGACCGACCTCTACGCCCTCGGCTGCCTGCTCTATCAGATGCTCACCGGCCAGACGCCGTTCGCCGGCAACTCGCCCGTCATCCTGATGCAGGCCCACCTGAACACCCCTCCCCCCCGGCCGAGCGAGAAGAACCCGGAGATCCCCCGGGCCCTCGACGACCTGGTCGTCCGCCTGATGTCCAAGACCCCGAGCGACCGGGCCTGGGACGCCGCGCAGGTGGCCTACCAGCTCGAAGAACTCCGTGAGCGGCACCGCCGGGGCGATCGGGTCGAGATGGTCTTCGATCGCGCCCGGGCCAGGGTGGCCAATGAGGGCGGCACCGTCCTGCTCTCGAACAACGGCGACAGCTCGGCCCCCACCGGGAACGATCCTCGCCCTCGGAGTGTCTCGAAGCCCAAGGCCAGGGCCAAGGCAAAAGCCAGGGCCCGGGCCGCCGCCGAGGAGGTGGATCCGGACACGAGGCGCCGACGGCTGCTCGAGACCGGCGGCCTCGCCCTGGCCCTCGTCGCCCTGATCGGCCTGGTCACGTACTTGATGTGGCCGCCGAGCATGGAGACGCTCTACGCCCGGGCCGAGACCTTGATGCAGTCCGACAGCCGCCCCGACTGGAAACGGGCCTTCAGCGAGGCGGTCGAGCCGATCGAGCGGCGCTTCCCCGACCACCCCTACGGCGATCAATTCGCCGATTGGCGCGACCGGATCGCCCTGGACGAGGCCGAGGGCCGCGCCGTGCAGCTCGCCAGCCCGACCCCCCTGGGCCGCCCCCGCGCCGACCGCCCGGTCGAGGCCCTTTATAAGACCGTGTTGTCGGACATCGTCCCGTTCGAACGCCTGGAGCAGCACGCCCTGATCGCGGCCCGCTGGCAGCGGTTCACCCAGGAACTGGCGCGCCGCAACGACCCGGAAGAACGGGGTTGGTTCCTGCTCGGCCAGCGGCGCTGGCAGGAGCAGATCGACGCGCTCCGCGAGCAGAAACAAATCGCCCTGAACTTGTATCAGCAGGCACTCATCAACGAACGCAACGGCCTGCTCGATCCGGCCCGCGCCCAGCTTCATCAATTGATCACGTCTTACGCGACGCCGGCCCAGGGGGACCGCGAATTCCTCCAGCTCATCGCCAACGCCCAGGTGGCACTCGACCAACTGGGCGAGGCCGAGGATGAGGACGGGCCGGCCGCCGCCGACGCTTCGGACCCCGCCGACGATCCCCCCCCGCCCCCGGGCGATCCGGAATCTCGATCCGAGCCGGGGACGGAGGCATCTGATTTGCCCATCTCGCCCGACGCACCGGACACGACGCGCGAGGGTCGCGACCCCGATCGCGATCGGGGGGACGAACCCCCCGACGCTCCCCGTGCCCGGCCTTGAAGCGATCAATTTCCGAGAAAGTCTCGAAACTTCGCCCCAGACTCGATTGACGCCCCGGGGGGCGTTCGATACGATTCAACTCGCATATCGCGAGGTCGAAGGAGCGTCCACTCCGCTCTTACGCGGACGTTCCGCCCCTGGCCGTCTCATGGCCACTTAACGGCAACAGAGGAAGACATGCCCCAATCCCGCGTTCGTTTCATCGGCAGCCGCGAGCTGCACCGAGACCTGCCGAAGGTCCTCGAAACCCTCGAAGACAATGACAGTCGCTACGTCCTGACCATCCACAGCAAGCCCAAGGCGGTGATCATCGGGGCCGAGGCGTTCCTCGAACTGCTCCGCTGCCAGACCCCTTCGGATCGCTTGCTCGCGCTCCAACTGGGCGCCCTGGTCCAGGGCCTCGGCAAGGGAGACTCGGACGACGAGACGCCCGGAAGCGAGACGGTGGCCGCCGAGCAGGAGGCCGAACTGGTTTCGGTCTGATCGCTCCTGTTGCAATTCCGGTCGACCCGTGGCGTGGCTCCGGCCACGCCCGGCCCGACCGCGACGCGGCGCGGCGCGACCAGCCTCGCCCGACCCGACACCGCCGATCGACCAACGCAGCTCGCCAGGGGCCATGCATGACCTGGCCGGCGTCCGCCCCACTCTGCCTGGCTGACACGCCCAGAACCCCCGATTCGCCGCCTTGGGGCTGACCTCGGCCCGCGGAGCGGCCTGCCTTCCCCGCCCGCCCCGCCGGATCGCCCGCCCTCCCAGGCCCGCGCGATCCTCCCCCATCGCGATGATCCGCACCCCTCGCCGCGAGCTTCCCGAAGCTGGCCGGGCCGACGAGCCGATACCGAGTACGATGGGACTGGACGGGCGTGCCCGCGACACGTCCGTGCGCCTGGCCGGGCCTCGGATTTTTCGGTACACTCTTGTGTGTTCGTCGGTACAGTAGATTGGGGCCGACGTGCCGTCGATCGGCCCGCGTTGCCCCCCTGCCCGACCGAGCCGAGGGCCTGCCCGTCCGCCCGCCCGCCCGGCCCCCCGAAGTCCGAGACCGCGATCCGCCCGAGGAGAGCGAGATGCCCAGCGCCCCGCCCTTCGTCCACCTGCACTGCCACAGCCACTACAGCCTGCTCGACGGCGGCTCCCGACTGCCCGAGCTGACCCGTCGGGCCAAGGCCCTGGGCATGGAGTCGCTCGCGCTGACCGACCACGGCAACCTGTACGGGGCCGTCGAGTTCCTCCGCGAGTCGAAGGCCGCCGGCATCAAGCCGATCGTCGGCATGGAGGCGTACGTCGCCCCCCGCCACCGGACCGACCGCACCGCCGGCGGGGTCCAGAAGAAGAAGCACTACTTCCACCTGACCCTGCTCGCCCGCACCGGCGAGGGGTTCCGCAACCTGATCCGCCTCTCGTCGCTCGCCTTCCTGGAGGGGTATTACTACAAGCCCCGGATCGACCACGAGATCCTCGAACGTCACGCCGAGGGGCTCACCTGCCTGACCGGCTGCGTCTCCTCCGAGTATTCCGACCTGATCCTCAACGACCGCGTCGAGGAGGCCGAGAAGCTCGTCGCCTGGTATCAACGCATCTTCGGCCCCGAGCACGTCTTCGTCGAGATCCAGAACAACGGCTATCACGTCCAGGCCGAGCACCTGGACCGGTCGGTCGACTTCTCCCGCCGCCGGGGCTTCCCCTTGGTCGCGACGAGCGACGCCCACTACCTGACCCGCGAGGACGCCGAGTCGCACGACGTGTTGCTCTGCGTCAGCTCGGGCAAGACCTTCGACGACCCGACCCGCCTGAAGTTCGACTCGCAGGAGTACTTCGTCCGCTCCCCCGAGGAGATGAGCGCGGCCATGCCGGGGCTGGACGAGGCCCTGACCCTGACGCAGCGGATCGCCGAGTCGGTCGAGCCGAACTACGAGAGTTTCGGCCTGGGCAAGCGCTGCTTCCCCGCCTTCGACCCGCCGCAAGGGAAGACGCCCGACGAGTACCTCCGCGAGGTCTGCGAGGACGGGCTCCGCGAACGCTTCGGCGACACGATCCCGCCCGAGGCGCAGGAACGGCTCGATCACGAGCTGGGGATCATCGCCCGGATGGGCTTCTCGGCCTACTTCCTGATCGTCTGGGACTTCGTCCGCTACGCCCACGAGCAGGGGATCCCGACCACCGCCCGAGGATCGGCCTGCGGGGCGTTGGTGGCGTATGCCCTGAAGCTCAGCCACGTCGACCCGTTGACGTATGATCTGCTGTTCGAGCGGTTCCTCGACCCGAACCGATCGGAGGCGCCTGATATCGATATTGACCTCTGCCAGGAGCGGCGCTACGAGGTCATCGAGTACGTCCGCAAGAAGTACGGCGGCGACAACGTCGCCCAGATCGGCACCTTCGGCACGCTCAAGGCCAAGGCGGCGATGACCGACGTCGGCCGGGCGCTCGGGATCCCCCTGGCGAAGGTCGAGACGGTCAAGAAGCTGGTGCCGAACGTCCTGAACATCACGCTCGACGAGGCGCTGAAGAAGGAGCCGGCCCTGCGGGCCGAGGCCGATCGCGACCCCGACATCGGCCGGATGATCGAGTTCTCCCGCCGGCTCGAAGGCACGGTCCGCAACGTCGGCACGCACGCGGCGGGCGTGGTGATCGCCGACCGCCCCCTGCGCGACCTCTGCCCCTTGCAGAAGATCCCGAACAAGGACAAGAGCAAGGAGGTCGTCTCGACCCAGTGGGACATGGGGGACGTCGAGAAGGCGGGCCTCCTGAAGGTCGACTTCCTCGGCCTGCGGAACCTGACCAGCCTGGCCGCCGCCATCAAGATGATCAACGAGCGGCACCCGGACAACCCGGTCGACCTCGACGCCTTGCCGCTGGACGACCCCGAGACGTTCGCCCTGCTCCAGCGCGGCGAGACGAAGGGGGTCTTCCAGCTCGAATCGGCGGGCATCCGCGACCTCCTGATCAAGATGAAGCCCGACCGCTTCGCGGACATCATCGCCACGAACGCCCTGTACCGCCCCGGCCCGCTCAACGGCGGCATGGTCGACAGCTACGTCAATCGCAAGCACGGCCGGGAGGCGGCCGACTACCCGCACCCGGTCATGAAGGACGTCCTGGAAGAGACCTACGGGATCATGGTCTACCAGGAGCAGGTCATGCGGATCTTGAACCGCCTGGGCGGCATCGAGCTGAGCAAAGCCTACGCGACCATCAAGGCGATCTCGAAGAAGAAGACCGACGTGATCGCGGCCGGTCGCGAAGCCTTCATGAACGGGGCGGTCGAGCGGGGCCTGGAGAAGGCCAAGGCCAAGGAGATCTTCGACCTGATCGAGTTCTTCGGCGGCTACGGCTTCAACAAGAGCCACTCGACCGCCTATGCCCTGGTCGCCTATCAGACGGCTTATCTGAAGACCCACTACCCGACCGAGTACATGGCCGCCGTGCTCACGTCCGAGATGGACGGCTCGGAGCGGGAGAAGTTCTTCGTCGAGCATATCGACGACTGCCGTCGGATGGGCCTGGCCGTCCTGCCGCCGAACGTCAACGAGGGGGTCGTCGGCTTCCGCCCGGCCGATGAGGCCAAGACGATCCACTTCGGCCTCGGGTCGATCAAGGGGGTCGGCTTCAAGGCGGTCGAGACGATCATCGAGGCCCGACACACCGGCGGCCCGTTCACCAGCCTCGACGACTTCTGCGAGCGGGTGCCGTCGAAGGAGGTCGGCCAGGGCGTCACCGAAATCCTCATCAAGGCCGGGGCGTTCGATACGCTGGGGGCGCGCCGGAGCCAGTTGCTCGCCGTGCTCCCGAGGGCCGTCCAGGGGGGGCAGGCCCGGCAGGAAGACCGCAAGCGGGGCCAGAAGAGTCTGTTCGACGCGTTTGATGCCGCCGTGGCGGTGGCCGAGCCGGAGACGATCGTCACCAGCCTGCCCGACGTCCCCGAGCTGTCCGACGCCGAGCGCCTGGCCGAGGAGAAGAAGGTCTTGGGCTTTTATATGTCGAGCCATCCCCTGGCGCGGCACGAGGCCCTGATCGAGGCCTTCCGCACCCACACGGTCGCGCAACTGGGCGAGCTGCCGGACAAGGTCGAGGTGGTGCTCGGCGGCATTCTGGCCGGGGTGAAGGTCCGGAACGTCCAGAAGAGCCGGTCGGGCCTGACCCGGATGGCCAAGCTCTCGGTCGAGGACCTGACCGGCTCGACCCCGGCGATGCTCTGGCCCGAGGAGTTCGCCAAGCAGCAGGACCTGGTGCGGGACGACCTGATCTGCTTCGTCCGCGGCCAGCTCAGCCGACAGCGCGAGCCGGCCGAGCTGATCGTCAGCCGGATCATCCCCATCGAGCGGGCCGGGGCCGAGCTCTGCCGGGGCCTGGTCGTCCGCCTGAACAAGGGGGCGCACGGGGCGCAGGAGCTCGACCGGCTGGGCCGGGTGCTCGGGCAGTACCAGGGGAACCTGGAGGTCTACTTCGAGGTCTTCGGCCTGCCGAACGCGCACCGGGCGATCTTCCGCGCCGGGGCGGCGTGGCGGGTGAGGCACGACGACGCGTTGATCGCCGCCCTGGAGTCGACCGTCGGTGCCGGCAACGTCTTCCTGCTCGGCAACCGGGGGGCGGCGGCCCCGCCCTCGATGGGATGAGGTCCGGAAGGGGCTGCTGGTGACGGCGCCTTGTCCGAGCTTCGCGGAGAGAAGCAAGCGGAGGACGGGGCCGGGCCCCTGAGCGGGCCCGCGGACCCCCTCACCCGGCCTGACGGCCACCCTCTCCCCCGCAAGCGGGGGCGAGGGGTGGGTCTGCCGCCCTCTCCCCGAGGGCGGGGAGAGGGGTCCCTGTCGAGGACTCACTGCGTGTCGTTCGTGCCAGCAGCCCTCCTCAACAGCCCGGCCTGACGGCCTCCCTCTCCCCTTACTCGGCGAGGGAGAGAGGGTTATGAGGGGCTTACTTGCTCTTGATGAGCTTCTTGGCGTCGTGGAAGGTGCGGCGGACCCATCGGCTCATCTTCTCGGCGGGCATGAGGACCTTCCCCTTGAGGACCTCGTTGGGGCGGGCCTTGAAGATGGTCGAGTGGATGGTGCCGTCCCAGCCCTCGGGGGCCTGCTCGGTGTAGTAGTAGCCGGCGAACGACTTGCGGGTGTTCCCCGGGGGGCACTTGACCGCGGTGACGCCGTGGTAGCTGATCGGGCTGGTGGCGAAGATCACGCAGCGGTTGAAGATCGGCGAGAAGGAGTGGTGGCAGACCTTGACCTTCTTGTCCCAGAGCTCGACGTTGCCGCCCCACTCGGGCTGCCAGTCCTTGTTGAAGTAGACGAGGATGTTCAGGCGGCGGTGGAGCTTCCGGTCGCGGAGGTAGTTGAAGTCGACGTGGACGTCGAGGTGCCCCTGGGGGCCGGTCTGGTGCATGCCGCCGCCGATGAGCTTCGGGTCGTCGAGCAGGTCGGGGATGTCGAAGATGTGCGACAGGTCGTCGCGGAATTCGGGGGAGGCGAGCAGGCGGTTCAGCTCGGCGATCGGCTCGGGGAACTTCGAGGAGTCGGTGAGCTGGACCTTGCCCCGCTCGTTCAAGGCGGCGAACTCGCGGCCCATGGTCGAGGCCTGCTCGTAGGTCGGGAAGGCGGCGAGCACCCGATCGGCGAAGTCTTCCTCAAGGAAGCCATCGATGCAGAGGCTTGGGAAGGGGGTCGCGTTGCGGACGCGATCGCGGAGGGCGTCGCGGTCGAACGGCTTGATGCTCATGGATGTGAGGGCTCAGTGGTGCCGGAGGTCGGGGGATGGTTCGGGTCTGGAGAGGATGGGGGACGGGACCGATCTCCCGCATCTTCCATTTGATCAGGGATACGGCGCCGCCCCGCCGTTGGTGACGGCCGCCACCAAGCCTAATTCGCGGCGTCGGCGGTTGTCAAAGCGATTCAAAAGCCGGTTGCGCAGGAAGCAAACGCGGTTCCAAGGGGGATCGCCGGCCGGACAACTCCATCCGCCGGGGGACCGGGGGCTGATCCTCCCCGGGGCTTTCCGGTAAGATAGGCGATCCGCCCAAGCACCATTGCCTGGACCATTGATGAGGGGGTGCCTCGATGTCGGTGTCTGTGTTCGCGACGGGGTCCTTCCGGCCGATTGCGGCGGGACGGGTCGCCATGCTCGGGGTCGTGCTCGCCCTCTGCGGGGCCGAGCCGGCGGGGGCGAATGGTCCGAAGCCGATCCAACTGGCGGAATCCCCGGCGCTGTCCCCGGACGGCACGACCCTGGCGTTCTCCTGGGCGGGCGACCTCTGGACCGTGAGCACCGAGGGGGGGACCGCACGCCGGCTGACCGTCCACCCGGGGCGCGACTCGGAGCCGAGCTTCTCCCCCGACGGCGCGACGATCGCCTTCGTCTCCGATCGCGAGGACGGGAGGCAGGTGTACCGGATGCCCGCCGAGGGGGGCGTGCCGGTCCCGTTGACGGCCCACAGCGAGGGCTACCGGCTGGAAGGGTGGTCGCCCGAGGGGGGGCAATTGCTGGTCAACGCCTCGCGGGACCATTTCTGGAGGCATGCCGAGCGGTTCTTCCTGATCGACGCCGAGGGGCGATCGGCCGAGCGCCCGGTGTTTGACGCCTATGGCTCCGAGGGCTCGCTCTCGCCCGACGGATCGACCTTGCTGTTCGTCCGGGAAGGGGTGGCCTGGTGGCGCAAGGGGTATCGCGGTTCGCAGGACGCCCAGATCTGGAGCTATGATCGGGAGTCGGGCGCATTCGAGAAGGTGCTCGCCCCCGAGGGGGGGGCCCGGTGGCCGCTCTGGAGGCCCGACGGCGAGGGGTTCTACTACGTGGCCGAGCACAACGGGGCCTTGAACCTGAGGGAGCACGCGCTCGGATCGGGCGAGGATCGGGCGTTGACGAGCTTCGAGGACGACTCGGTCGTCTTCCCGACCCTCTCGGCCGACGGCTCGACCCTGGTCTTCCGGCACCTGTTCGACCTCTACCGGATCGACCCGACCGCCGATCGGCCGACGCCGACGAAGATCGAGATCGAGCACGAGGCCTCGGCGATGGTGCCCGAGGCGAGCCGGGTGAGCCTCGATCGGGCCTCGGACGTGGCCTTCTCCGACGACGGGCTGGAAATCGCCTTCATCGCCGGGGGGGACCTGTGGGTCATGGATACGGTGCTCAGGGAGCCGGTCCGGGTCACGAGCACGCCGGAGGAGGAACGGTCGCCGGTCTTCGCGCCCGATGGCGAGTCGATCCTGTTCGCGAGCGACGCGGAGGGCCAGAGCGACCTCTGGCGGGCGACCCGGGCCGACGAGGACCGCTTCTGGTGGCAGAACACCGCGTTCGAGCTGGAGCGGGTGACACAAGACGCCGCCGTCGAGTCGCGCGTGCAGTGGAGCCCCGAGGGGTCGAAGGTCGCCTTCGTGAAGGGCAACGGCGACCTCTGGATCATGGACGGCGACGGGGAGAATCCGAGGCGGATCCTGGAAGGCTGGGGCGCCCCCGAGTTCTGCTGGTCGCCCGACGGCCGCTGGATCGCCTTCGCCCGGGACGACGACGAGTTCAACGCCGACGTCTGGATCATGCCGATCGACGGCGATCGCGAGCCGTTCAACGTCTCGAAGCACCCGAGCAACGACGGCAACCCGGCCTGGTCGCCCGACGGCTCGATGCTGGCCTTCACCGGCAGGAGAGGGGTCGATGGCGAGGTCGACGTCCATTTCGTCTTCCTCCGCCGCGAGGATGACGAACTGGGCCGCCGCGACCGGACGATCGAGGAGGCGATCGAGAAGATCCGCAAGGCCCGCAAGGAGATCGAGAAGGGGAAGGACGACGGCCCCCGCGACGGCAAGGCCGGCCAGCCCGATGCCGACGAGGACGGGCCGGAGGAGGAGCGGGAGGACGCCGATCCGGAGGAGGACGAGGAGGACGAGGACTCGGGCGAATCGGACGAGGACGCCGAAACCCCGGAGGTCGTGATCGACTTCGACGACATCCACGAGCGCATCCGCCGCGTCTCGATCCCGAGCTCGTCGGAAGGGGGCTTGTTCTGGTCCCCGGATTCGAAGCGGCTGGCCTTCCGGGCGAACATCGACGGCCAGTCGGGGACGTACACGATCGAGCCGACCGGGAGCCTGGAGCCGAAGCGATTGTCGGGCGAGACGCTGGGCGATCCTCGATGGCTGGACCGGGGCAATCAAATCGTCGGGAATTCGGGGGGAGTGCCGACGAGCCTGGCGGGGTCGGGCAATTCGGCGGAGAAGTACACGTTTGCGGCCCTCCAGGAACTCGACCGATCGGCCAAATACGGCGCGGGCTTCGACATGGCCTGGCGGACGATGCGCGATCGCTGGTACGACGAGAACCTGAACAACCGCAACTGGGACGCGATCCGACGCAAGTATGCCGACCTGGCGGCGTCGAGCGTCGATCGATCGATGTTCGCCGAGGTCGTCCGCCTGATGCTCGGCGAGCTGAACGGCTCGCACCTGGGCTTCTCGCCGAGGGGCAGCGATACGATCGAGCCGGTCCGGGGGGACTGGAGCGTCTCGACCGCCCACCTGGGCGTCCGGTTCGACCCCGAGCACCAGGGGCCGGGGCTGAAGGTCCGCGACGTCTTGCCGGGGGGGCCGGCAGATCGGGCCCGATCGACGATCGAGCCGGGAGAGATCATCCTGGCGATCGACGGCGAGACGGTCGACCCGGACATGGATCTGACGCCGCTGCTCAACGGCCCGCTCGCCCGGGACATTGTCCTGACGGTCCGGGACGACGAGGGTCAGGAGCGGGCCGTCGTCATCCGGCCGATCTCCTTCGGCGCGGCCCGATCGCTCCTCTACGACGCCTGGGTGAAGGGCAATCGCCGGGCGGTGGAGGACGCGAGCGACGGGACGCTCGGCTACCTGCACATCCGGGCGATGAACGGGGCGAGCTTCTCGAAGTTCCAGGAAGAACTGTACTCGGCCGCCGCGGGCAAGGAGGGGCTCGTCATCGACGTCCGCGAGAACGGCGGCGGCTCGACGGCGGATCTGTTGCTGACGAGCCTCACGCAGCCGTCCCACGCGATCACGGTCCCCCGGGGGGGGAACCCCGGTTATCCGCAGGATCGCAAGGTGTTCGCCTCCTGGTCCCGGCCGATCGTGGTGCTCTGCAACCAGAACAGCTTCAGCAATGCCGAGATCTTCAGCCACGCGATCAAGACCCTCGGCCGGGGGCAGCTGGTCGGCGTGCCGACGGCCGGGGGGGTGGTCAGCACCGGGGCGACCTCGATCATGGACCTCGGCACCTTGCGATTGCCGTTCCGGGGCTGGTACGTCGCCGGGACCGGCGAGGACATGGAGCTCAACGGCGCGGTGCCCGACGTGATCGTCTGGCCCGAGCCGGGCGAATGGCCCCGAGGCGACGACCGCCAGCTTTCCGAGGCGATCGACCGACTCAAGCAAGATGTCTCGGAAGCGAAGAACCAGCCGCAGCCCGAGCTGCGCAAGGCGAGCGAACGCTGAGTTTCGCCCGGCGACGTTCCGTCTTCCCAATCGTTCCCGGTTTCTCCGATTCTTTGGTTCTGTTCCGTTCCGTTCCGTTCTGCCCAAGACCTTACGAGAAAGGTTTTCACGTCGATGACTCGAACTTACGGCCCTTCCCTGCCCCGCCTGCTGTCGCTTGGGCTGCTGGTCGCGGTGGCCTCTCCCGCCATCGGGCAGGACGACGCCTTGCCCAAGGCTGAGGAAATTCTGGCGAAATCGATCGAGGCGACCGGCGGCGAGGCGGCCTACAAGGCGCTCAGCACCCGCAAGGTCGCGGGGACGATCGAGTTCGTCGGTGCCGGTCTGAAGGGTGAGCTGACCCTTGAGCAAGAGGCACCGAACAAGATGAAGACGACTCTGGAACTGGAAAATGTCGGCACGTTCCTGCAGGGGACCGACGGCACAATCGCCTACGAGATCAACCCGGTCAGCGGGGAGCGGGTGCTCGAAGGCCCCGAGAAGGCTGCCTTCCTGCGGGAGGCGGCGTTCTATTCCGACGTCGATTGGCAGGACTACTACGCCGAGGCCGAGACCAAGGAGGTGATGGAGGTCGACGGGACGAAGTGCTACGTCGTGGCCATGACCCCGAAGGAAGGCCGGGTCGAAACGCGGTTCTATGCCGTGGACACGGGCCTGCTGGTCAAGTCGCGCCGGATCGTCGAGTCGCCGATGGGGGAGATCCCGGTCGAGTCGTTCGTGAGCGACTACCGCGAGGTCGATGGGCTGAAGATCCCGTTCGTCAGCACCGAGATGCTGCTCGGCCAGGAGGTCAAGACGACGATCCAGTCCGTCGAGCACGGCGTGTCGTTCCCCGAGGGCACGTTCGCCGTCCCCGAGGCGATCAAGAACCGAGCGGGGGGGCGGTGATCGCGATCGAGGATCGCCGGGGCGAGCAGGCTCGGACGCTCCTGTCACAAGCGGCCGGGGAACCCAGGCGGTTCCCCGGCCGTTCTTCGTTTGGGGGCGGGTCGCCGACGCGAGAAGGTCCCCGGCGGATCGGGCCGCGAATCGGCGGCAGGATGGTTCTTCCGGGGCGTGGGGCGGTCCCCGGCGCGGCATTTGCGTTCAAATTCTTTGCGTTCAAAAGTCGATCGGGCTTCCCGGGTGATCGAGCACGAAGCGAGCTTTCCGTCGGACCGGGACCGTCTTCTGGTCCAAGGCAGGAGTGTCGTCCCATGACCTTCCGAGAATCGTTGGAGGAGCATCTCCGAGCGCTCAAGATGCGAGACCTGCCCGCCCTGATGGCGACATTGCCGGAGGGTGAGCTGACGCTGATCCGCCCTGACGGCCGGCACCTTCGCTCGGCGGACGAGTTCGTCTCGCTGTATCGCGACTGGTTCGCGTCGCCGTCCTGGACGATCGAGACGCGCCTCGAAGAACTGACCGAGTGTGAGGCCCTGGGTTTGGCGGTCGTGCATGTGACGTACCGGGACGAGCCCCCCGACCGCGACCGCGTGGTCGAGCGGTCGTTTCACACCTTCGCCTTCGCCCGGCAGGGGAGCCGTTGGGTCTTGATCCACGACCAGGCGACCCCCATCCAGCCGATCCCGTGAGGGGCGCCGGCGAGCCTGGGGCGAGGCGACCTGCGGCGATCCTCGGTCGGCTGCTCTGGACGACTCGAGGGGTGAAGGGGCAAGATAGGGTCTTCGTTCCGCCTCGCGATTCCCCGAAGCCCGGCGACCGACGACTCGTCTGCGACCGCCCCGCGCCGAAGTCTCGGTGAGCCGGTTCCGGCACCCCAGGGCACCACCGAGATGCAATCGAGACTCACCTCCTTGACCGTGCTGGCGATCGCCGCTGCGGCCTTGATCCCGCCTCCCTCGCGCCTGAGTGCGGCTCAGGACGAGCCGAGGACCCCGCAGATCCCCGACCTGAAGGTCGAGACGTACACCTTGCCCAACGGCCTGGAGGTCATCCTCCACGAGGATCACACGACCCCGGTCGTCGCCGTGAACGTCTGGTACAAGGTCGGCTCGAAGAACGAGGCCGAAGGCCGGACCGGCTTCGCCCACCTGTTCGAGCACCTGATGTTCCAGGGGTCGGAGAACCACCAGGCCGAGTACTTCGCCCCGCTCGAGCCGCTCGGCGCCGAGATCAACGGCAGCACGAACACCGACCGCACGAACTACTTCGAGACGGTGCCGAGCAATGCGCTGGGTCTGGCCCTCTGGCTCGAGGCCGACCGCATGGGCTTCCTGCTGCCCGCCCTGACCCAGGACGCGCTCGACAACCAGCGCGACGTGGTCAAGAACGAGCGCCGGCAGCGGGTCGACAATGTCCCGTACGGCCAGGTCTCGGAGCGGATGCTCGCGGCCCTGTACCCCGAAGGGCACCCGTACCACCACAGCGTGATCGGCTCGATGGAGGACCTGTCGGCCGCCTCGCTCGAGGACGTGAAGAACTTCTTCCGGACCTACTACAACCCGAACAACGCCAGCCTGTGCATCGCCGGCGACTTCGACCCGAGCGAGGCGAAGCGGCTCGTCGAGCTCTACTTCGGCGCGATCCCGAAGGGGCCGGAGGTGGAGCGGACCCCGCACCAGGTCCCCGAGCTGGACGGGCCGGTCGACCTGGCCATCACCGACCGCGTCTCCCTGCCCCGCGTCTATCTGACCTGGCCGACCGTGCCCGAAGGCCACCCGGACGAGGAGGCGCTCGACGTGCTCTCGGCCGTGCTCGGCCAGCTCGACAAGGAAAGCCGCCTGGAAAAGGCATTGATTTATGATGAGTCGATTGCCAGCCAGGTCTTCGCCTATCAGAGCACCGGGGCCGTCTCGGGGACGTTCAACGTGATCGCCACCGGCAAGCCCGACGGCGACCTCGACGACCTGGCCGCCCGGATCGAGGCCGAAATCGAGCGCCTCCAGCAAGACGGGCCGACCGAAGACGAGGTGATCAAGGCCCAGAACACGACCGAGAGCAGCCTGGTCTTCGGGCTCCAGGCCGTCGGCACCCGGGCCGATTACTTCAACGCCAACAACGTCGCCTTCGGCGACCCATTGGCGTACCGGGAACAGTTGCAGAAGCTTTTTGACGTGCGGGCCGAGGACGTTCGCCGGGTGGCTCGGGAGTACCTGACCCCCAACCGCGTCCGGATGGACGTGACCCCCGGCGCCCCGACCGAGCGGGCCCCGGAGGTCGTCGTCAACGCCGCGCCGGTCGAGATCGTGCCGGACGACGAGCCGATCGTCGAGGAGCTCGACCGATCGATCATGCCGACCCTGGGCGACGCCTCCGAGTTCTCGCCGCCCCCCGTCGAGCGCCGGACGCTCGACAACGGCCTGGAACTGCTGGTCGTCAACCGCCCCGAGCTGCCGATCCTCACCCTGCAACTGGTCGTCAAGGGGGGGGCCACCCTCGCTCCCGAGGGGCAGGACGGCGTGGCCGAGCTGACGGCGAACCTGCTGACCGAGGGGACCGAGACGCGCGATGCCCAGGACCTGGCCGGCGCGCTGTCTCGCCTCGGGGCGTCGATCAGCGCCTCGGCGGGCATGGAGCAGATGACCGTCTCGCTCTCGACCCTGACGAAGCACACCGACGCGGCCCTGGAGCTGTTCGCCGACGTGGTGCTGAATCCGGCCTTCCGGGAAGGCGACCTGGAACGCCAGCGGGCCTTGCTCCTGTCCGGCCTGCTTCGTCGCCGGGACAGTGCCGAGGGGATCGCGTCGCTCGTCTTCCCGGGCCTGCTGTATGGGGTCGATCACCCGTACGGCCGCCAGGTGTCGGGCACCCCGGAGACGGTGCCGACGATCACCCGTGATGACATCGTTACCTTCCACTCCCGCCTGTTCCGGCCGAACAACGCGGCCCTGATCGTGGTGGGAGACACGACGGCCGATGCGATCGTCGAGCGGCTCGGCCGGGCGGCCATCGGCGACTGGGAGGCCGGCGACGCCCCTTCGCACTCGCTGCCCAGTCCGGAGCCGGCGCCGAAGGACACGCTCTACCTCGTCGACCGGCCCGAGTCGGCCCAGTCGGTCCTGGCCCTGGGCCAGATCGGCCTGTCGCGCGACACCCCCGACTACTTCCCGGTGACCTTGATGAACGCCGTGCTCGGCGGCCAGTTCTCCAGCCGGATCAACCTGAACCTGCGCGAGGAGAAGGGCTACACCTACGGCGCCCGGTCGTCGTTCTCGTTCCGGAGAGGCCCCGGTCCCTTCTCGGCCAGCACCTCGGTGCAGACGGCCGTGACGGCCCCCGCCCTGGTCGAGCTGTACAAGGAGCTGACCGAGATCCGAGGGGACCGCCCCGTGACCGAGCAGGAACTGGCCGACGCGAAGGGCCGGCTGATCCTCGGCTTCCCCGGCGACTTCGAGACGACCGGCGGCGTGGCCTCTCAGGTGGTGGACCTGGTCCTGTACAACCTGCCCGACGACTACTTCACGACCTATCAGGACAAGGTCGAGGCCGTCACCCCCGAGCAGGTCCAGCAGGCCGCCCGGGAGCACCTGCACCCCGACCGCATGACCCTGCTGGTCGTCGGCGACCGCGACGCCATCGCCTCCTCGCTGGAGGAACTCCCCTTCGTCCCCTCCCTCACGCAGCTCGACCCCGACGGCAACCCCGTCGATCCTGCCGCCACCGGGGCGGGCGAGGGGCGCTGATCCCTCGGATGCCCCCGGGAGCCGGGCCGGTCGATCCGGCTCCCGGGGGTTCATCGAGCAGGCCTTGTGCTTCGATCAATTGTTCATCATTACATTGCTCCCGTCGACCGTCAACCGGCTGTGGACGTCCGCCGCCGGGGGCCGATCCGATCGGGAATCGACCGTCTCGGGGGGCGGGGATGAGGGGGGCGCTCAGAGGATCAACATCGCATCGCCATAGCTATAAAAGCGATAGCGTTGGCGGACCGCCTCGGCATACGCCTTCCGGATCAATTCAACCCCCGCGAGGGCCGAGACGAGGACGAGCAGGCTGCTCCTCGGCAGGTGGAAATTCGTGATGAGGGCATCGACCCCCCGGATGGGGACGCCGGGATGGAGGTAGATGTTCGTCTGGCCGGTGTACGGCCGGAAGGCGCCGGCGTCGTCCACGCACGATTCCAGGACTCGGGTGGCGGTGGTGCCGACCGCGACGATCCGGCCGCCGGCCGACCGGGTCGCGTTGAGCTGCCTGGAGACGGCGGGAGGCAGCGAGACCCATTCGGCGTGGAGTTCGTGGTCCTCGATGCGATCGACCTTGATCGGGCGGAAGGTGCCGGGGCCGACGTGCAGGGTGACATCGGCGATGGAGACGCCGAGGGACCGGAGCCGATCGAAGATTGCCCCCGTGAAGTGCAGGCCCGCCGTCGGCGCCGCGACCGAGCCGGGGGCCGAGGCGTAGACGGTCTGGTAGCGGTCGCGGTCCTCCGGGTCGTCGGCCTCGCGGTGGATATAGGGCGGGAGCGGGATGTGGCCGTAGGAGTCGAGCAGATCGAACGTCGGTCGCAGGTCGAGCGCACGGGCGAGCCAGTGGCCGTCGTCGAGTCGTTCGATCAGTTGCAGACGCAAGCCGCCGTCGATCAGGATGTGCTCCCCCGGTTGGGGACGGCCGCGGGTCTGGGTCATCAGCTCCCAGACGTTCCGGCCGTGCTCGCGCAGGTAGAGCCCCTCCCAGCGCCCGCCGGTGGCCTCGCGACGGCCGAGCAACCGGGCGGGGACGACCTTCGAGTCGTTCCTCACGAGCAGGTCGCCGGCGCGGAGCAAGTCGGGGACGTCGGCAAAGACGCGGTGCTCGATGGTCCCCGAGGCCCGATGGACCACCATCAGGCGCGACCGATCGCGGCGGTCGGCCGGGTGCTGGGCGATCAGGTCGTCGGGCAGGTGGAAGTCGAAGTCGTCGGTGTGCATGGGTGGTCAGGAGGCTCCGGCTCCGGCCTCGATCTCCTCGAACGTCTGATTGCCGATGGGGTACGATCGCCAGTCCTCGAAATCGAAATGCCACCACTCGTTCGGGATGACGGCGAACCCCTGGTCTTCCATCGCCCGACGCAGCAAGAGCCGATGCCACCGCTGGCGGGCGGTGCCCCCGGGGTAATACGCCCCGCCCCGCTCGGAGAACTCGTCGTAGCCGGCGACCATCGGGACCGCCTTGCCCGTGGATCGGTCATAGAGGGTCAGGTCGACGGCGCACCCTCGGTTGTGCCGCGAGCCGCTGGCGGGATTGGCGACGAATCCGCGCGATGCCTCGGGCGTGGCGTCGTAGAACATCTTCGTGACGTACCAGGGGCGGTAGGCGTCGTGGACCAGGAGCCCGTAGCCGAGCGGCTCGAGCGACCGATGCACCCGCACCAACGCCTCGGCCGCCGGGCGCTGCAGGAGGGCCCGGGCCGAGGAATAGAACGGGGTGCCGAGGAAGTTGTTCTCGGTCGCGTAGCGGATGTCGAGCAGGATCGTCGGATCGAGCGTCGTCAGGTCGACAAGATCGGATTCGAGGAACGGGCCTTCCTCGGCCGGCGGGGAGGCGGCGAGCGCCCCTGGAAGGAGCTCGGCGACCGGTCGAATCGGATCGACGCGGAAGGTCGAGCCGTCCTCGCCGTCGATCGGCCGACGCTCGAAGACAACGCTTTCTCCGAGGATGGCTCGACGGGCCTTGCCGCTATCGTCGCGATCGAACCGGAGCGTCTCGTCGTGGTAGAGGCCCGTCGAGGGGAACGCAAAGGTGTCGCCGCCGATCGGTTCGAGCGGGTAGAGGAAGAACCACTCGATCAGGGCGTAGAGCATCCCTTCGCGTTCGAGGATGTAGAGGATATTGTGATCCCATCCATACTCGCCGATTAGTCCCGTCCAGTCCTCGGGAGCGGCCGGGGGGGGCTCGTCGCCGGGCATCCTGCGGAAGGCGGAGCCGCCGAAGATCAGGCGGTCGCCGTCCCGATCGATGGTTGCGCCGTGGGCGAGGATCGGGCCGTCGATCACGAGCCTGGCCCCGTCGGTTCCGGGCACCGACCGCAATTCGTGCAGGTAACCGCTCCGCGTGGGGACCATGAGCAGTCGGTCGTCCTGATCGAGCAATTCGAGGATACGATCGGCCTGATCCTCGTCCTGGTATCGGCCTCGGAGCGTCCGGGCGAGGCCGTCGGGGAGGGGATCCGATTTGGGGAATTCGGGGAGCGGCGTTCCGTCCTTCAAGGCGAGCAGCGTTTCCAGGGCGAGGTCGGCGATGGTGCCCACGTCGGCGACGTCGAGCGACGCCGACACCGCCACGCCGAGCTTCTTCTCGGGCAGGGCGGCCAGCTCGGTGGCGAAGCCGTAGACGGCCCCGCCGTGGCCGACCCGCCGGTGCCCGTTCCACTCGCTTACGGCGAAGCCCAGGCCGAAGCGGCCCTTCGCGTCGAACTGGGGTTCGAACATCCGGGCAAGCGTCTCGGCCTTGATGACCTCGCCCGCCTCGGTCCGCCCGCCCTGGAAGAGCGTGATCAGGAACCGGCCGAGGTCGGGCATCGAGGCGTGGAGGCTGCCCGCCGGCGCGTAGCCGAGGGCGAAGCCGGGGGCCTCGAAGCGGCGGCCGTCGTAACCCCACATGATCGCCCGTGCGAGCCGGGATTCGATCGCGGCGGTGCGCTCGAAGTCGCTGGACGACATCCCCATCGGTTGCAGGAGCCCGGATCGGATCACGTCGGCGAAGGGCTTCCCGGCGGCCCGTTCCACCGCCAGGCCGACGACGCCGAGCCCGGCGTTCGAGTACTTCGTTTTCGATCCGGGAGCAATGGGCAATCGCGTCCGATTGAGGCTGGCGACGGTGTCGTCGAGGCTCGGCTCGTCGGGGTCGAAATAGTGGCCGACGGGGGGCTCTCGGACGAGCCCGGCGCGGTGGCTCATCAGGTGCCGGAGGGTGATGGCGGCCTCGAACGGGTTCTCGGGGGCGAACTCGGGCAAGGCGTCGGCGACGGGCGAATCGAGGTCGAGCGACCCCCGCTCGACGAGTTGCATGGCCGCCAGGTCGGTGAAGAGCTTCGACACGGAGCCGACGCGGTAGATCGTCTCGGCCGTCGCGGGGGTCCCCCGCCCCGGGTCGGCCAGGCCGAAGCCACGCACCCAGACGATCTGGTCGCCGTCGACCAGGGCGATCGACAGCGCCGGAATCCCCTTCTGCTCGACCTCTCGGGCGATGAAGGCTTCGAGCGCCGTGGTCGCCTCGGCCGTCATCGGCGCGTGGGGGCCGATGACCTCCTGAGCCATGACGGGGGAGATCAGACTCGCGAGGGACAACGCGACGAGACGCAACATCTTCGGCGACTCCGAGGGCGAAGGTGCGGACGCAACACGGACCCGATTATGACGGAAGACGCGATGCGGCGGGAGTGCTTCGATGCCCCCGCGTGCCGATCGGCCCCTCGATTTCCGCGGGATCACTCAAGACGCCCGGCCGTCCGGCGAAGTACAATCGAGCATCCTCGGGCGAGCACCCCGCCCTGCTCGCACGACCTCATCTTTTCAAGGGTCCTGCCCCCATGATCCGATCGAACCGCCTGCTTCCCGCCTTGAGTGTCCTGGGATCTCTGCTGATCCCGATCGCGCTTCGGGCCCAGGAACCGGTCGCCGAGGCCCGATCCGCCGAGGCCGCCGCCGAGCCGAGGCCCGCCCGAGTGTTGACCGAGGAGCAGGCCCGCCTGAACCTCGAATCGTTCGACATCGTCTGGGAGACGATCCGCGACAAGCATTTCGACCCCGACCTCAACGGCGTCGACTGGCCCTCCGTCCGCGAGGAACTGCGCCCGAAGATGGCCGAGGCCGGGACCATGGACGAGGCACGGGCGACGCTTCAGGAAATGGTGAAGCGTTTGAATCAGTCGCATTTCGGGATCATCCCTCAGTCGGTCTACGAGGCGATCGACGGGGACGAGGACGACTCTGGCGGCGACGGCGCGACGGGCCTGCACATCCGGGCCGTCGAGGGGGAAGCCCTGGTCGTCCAGGTCGAACCCGGCTCGCCCGCCGAGGAGGCCGGGATCGAGGCGGGGTGGGTCGTCGAGCAGGTCGAGGGGAAGCCGATCGCCCCGGTCCTGGAGAAGGTGGCCGAGGTGTACGAGGACTCGACCCAGTATGACCTCTACGCCTCCCGGGCGGTCGAGCGTCGGCTCGGCGGGCCGACCGGCTCGGATCGCACGATCCGTTTCCGAGACGGGGAGGGCGAGCAGGTCGACCGGACGCTCACCCTGGCCCGGCCCCGGGGGACGGTCGCCCGGTTCGGCAATCTGCCGCCGATGTCGGTCTACTTCGAGAGTCGGGTGGTTGATGAGGCGATTCCTTATGTGCACTGGAGCGCCTTTTTTGATCCGGCGTCGCTCATCCCCAAAATCGGCGAGGCGATCACCGGGCATCTCGACGCGCCGGGCTTGATCCTCGATTTGCGGGGGAATCCCGGCGGGATCGGCGCCATGGCCATGGGGATTTGCGGGTGGCTCTTCGACGAGTCGGGCTTGAAGCTGGGCACGATGAGCACTCGCGACACGAACCTGAACTTCGTCGTCTTCCCGAGGGCCGAGACGTTCAAGGGGCCGGTGGCGGTGCTGGTGGACGGCTGCTCGGCCTCGACCTCGGAGATCTTCGCCGGTGGCCTCCAGGATCTCGGCCGCGCCCGGATCTTCGGCTCGAGGACGGCCGGGGCGGCCCTGCCGTCGGTCGTGGTAAAACTGCCCAACGGCGACGGATTCCAATATGCCTTCGCCAACTATGTTTCCGCCAGCGGATCGACGCTGGAAGGCACGGGGGTGATCCCCGATCAGGAAGTCTGGCCGTCGCGATCGGCCTTGCTCTCGGGCGGCGACCCGGTGCTCGACGCCGCCGTGACCTGGATTCGTGCCCAGGCCGACGAGTGAGGCCGGCCCCCCCAGGGGCGGACGGACATCCGAAGAGGGGCGAGGATCGGCCTTGGGGTCCGTTGCCGTCCCCCCTGTAGTGCGTTGAGAGAATCTTCGCGTGCGTGTTCGGGATTGATTCGATGAGGATCTGTCTCCTTTGATTCGGCCTCTCACGGCCCCGGAGCCTCTGCCATGAGCGGTGTTCCCCTTGCAGTCGTGATGGTGACCCTCTTCCCGACGCTGCCCCTCCGGGCGGAGGGTCCCGAGGAAGCCGCCGGGAACGAGGCCCGGGCGCTGGCGGCGCTGCTCGAACCGATTCGGGAGCGTCATGGTCTGCCGGCGCTCGCCGGGGCGATCGTCACCGCCGAAGGGCCGATCGCCGTGGGAGCGGTCGGTCTTCGGCGGGCGGGAGACGGGCCGGCGGTGAGCCTCGATGATCGCTTTCATCTGGGATCGTGCACGAAGGCGATGACCGCCACCTTGCTCGCCACGTTCGTCGAGGAGGGGGTCATCTCCTGGCAGACGACGCTTGCCGAGGCCCTGCCCGATCTGGCCCGGGTGATGCACCCCGATTACCGATCGGCCACACTCGAACAGTTGCTGGCGCACCGCGCCGGATTCTCCGGAGAGACGGCCGCCCCGGGGCTGTCATTGCTCGCCATGAAGGCCTCGAGCGCCTCGCTGACGGCCCAGCGGACCGACTACCTGCGGAGGGTCCTGGCCGAGGCCCCCGCCTCGCGGCCGGGCACGACGTTCGAGTATTCCAACCGGGGGTACATCGTCGCCGGGGCGATCGCCGAGCGATTGGGAAAGGCCCCCTGGGAAGACTTGATGCGACGGCGGCTGTTCGAGCCGCTCGGCATGTCGTCCGGCGGATTCGGCCCCATGGCGTCGCCGGGCAGGGCCGATCAGCCCTGGCCTCATCTCGTCCGGGAGGGCATAACGTTGCCGATCCCTCCGGGGCCGGGCGCGGACAATCCGTTGATGATCGGCCCGGCGGGCACCGTCCACGCCTCGATGGCGGACTGGGCCCGCTTCGTCGCCTGCCACTTGCGGGCAGGTGAAGGGCGACCCGCCTTGCTGGCACCCGAGACGTTCGCCACCCTGCATGCCCGGCCGGGGGACGGGAATTATGCCTTCGGATGGGGGTTCCACGAGCGGTCCTGGGGGGGCGGCACCGTCTTGAATCACGCCGGGAGCAACACCATGAACTATGCCGTGGTCTGGATGGCCCCCCGTCGCCGCTTTGCCGTCCTGGCCGCCACCAACCAGGCGGGGGACGCAGGGCCGAAGGCGTGCGACGAGGCGAGTTCGGCCCTGATTCAGTATTACATGGAGAATCATGCCGGGAAGTGAGCGGGATCGGTTATGGCGCGGGGGGGTGGGGGCGAATCGTTCGGCCTTGAGGCGGCAGCACCCCTCGGAGCGTCGCCAGGGCCTTCGAGCAGGCGGCGCCGACGATCGGGTCGGCGTCGTCGACGTTCTGCTCGAGCGCATCGAGCACCTCCGGGTCGGCGACCCCTCGCGATTCGAGCAGGCTCGCCGCGTTGCGGAGCAGGCCCGAGCGTTTGGCCCGGGTCATGGCCGATCCCCGGATCAGGGCGGCGATTGTCGCGTCGTCGCTCCGGAGCAACTCGACCAGGTCGACGGCGACCCGCCGGGGATCGGCCGCCAGCTCGGGATCGGTGCCGGGCGGGCTCTTGCGGTTCCAGGGGCAGACCTCCTGGCAGATGTCGCAGCCGAAGAGCCAGTCGTGGAGCCGGCCCTCGGCCTCGTCGGGAAGTGGTCCGCGGTGTTCGATCGTCCAATAACTGATGCATTTGCGGGCATCGAGCCGGCCGGGGGCCGAGAACGCGTCGGTCGGGCAGGCGTCGAGGCATCGCGTGCAGGTGCCGCAATGCGTCGATTCGTGGGGAGCGTCGGGTTCGAGATCGAGGTCGGTCAAGAGGGCGCCAAGGACCGTATAACTGCCGATCTGTCGGTGAATGAGCATGGTGTTCTTCGCGATCCAGCCCAGGCCGGCCAGCCGGGCATAATCGCGTTCCAGCAGCGGAGCGGTGTCGGCCACGGCCCTCGACCGCGACTCGGGCCAGGCGGCCTCGACGTGCCCCTTCAGCCGTCCCAGGCGCTTCCAGAGCACCTTGTGGTAATCCCTGCCCCGGGCGTAGCGGGCCACCTTGCCGGTCCGAAGCGTCGAGGGCGGGTCGGGCGTGCCGGGCTTGTAGGACAGGCCGACCATCACGACCGAGCGGACACCCTCGAGGGCCGATTCGGGATGCCGGCGAGCCTCGGCATGGGTGTGCATGTAGGTCATGCCCGCCGCGTTCCCCCCGGCGAGCCAGTCGAGGAACGATCCGAACCCCGGAGGCGAGACGGCCGGTGCGAT
Source organism: Tautonia sp. JC769 (assembly GCF_040717455.1). Lineage (NCBI taxonomy): Bacteria > Pseudomonadati > Planctomycetota > Planctomycetia > Isosphaerales > Isosphaeraceae > Tautonia > Tautonia sp. JC769. Next base: position 112,464 of record NZ_JBFEFH010000013.1, on the reverse strand, counting down.
GCCGACGAGGTCGAATCCCAGCGCCCTGGCCAGGCGCTTCACCTCGGCCGATCGCCGGTCGGGGGGCTGATCGCTCACGGCAAGTGGTCCCGGAAGCGGGAATGACAGGCCTTGCAGTCGTTCGCCGAGTCCTTCAACGCGGCCGTCGCGGCGTCCCGGTCGACGGTCGGGGGACGCAGGGTGTCTCGCAGGGCGAGGGCATTCTGCTCGGCGTCCCGCAGCAAGGCGAGGAATGCATCCCCCCTGCCCTTCGACTCGCCGAGCCGGGCCAGTTCGCGGTAATGCTCGGCCAGCAGGTTGGCCTCATTGACCGGTTCCAGGTCCGGGTGATCGGCGGGCACGCGGAAGCCGGAGTCGGCGATGGCCTTCAGGTGCTCCCAGCGCAGGTCGATCATGACCATCGCCTCGACCAGGTCGGGGACCTCGGCCCGCTCGGGGAGGTCCGCATCGGTCAGGGTGGCGATGGCCCTGTCGGGGGGGGCAGTAAAATGCTCGATGCTTCGATAAAGCCCCGCGTAATCGGGCGAGGTCCCCGCCTGTTCGAGCCATCGGCGGGCGATCGCGTGGTCCCAGCCCTCGGCGACCATCCCGCAGACCGCCGCCGCCGCCGGGCCGCGATGCTTCCCGTGGTGGCAATGGATGTACACGGGCCCCGCCGCCTCCCGAGCAACCTTCGCCAGTGCCAGCGCCCGATCGTCCGGGATCCCGTCGTAACCGATGGGTAAATGCACATAACGCATCCCGTACCGCCGCGCGCGCTCGAGGTCGGGCGCCTGGCCATCCACGCTGACGATCGTCCTCACGCCGAGCGCCGCCAGCGCCTGGAACGCCTCGTCCCCCTCCGGCTGCCCCCCGCTCAGGAATCTCGGCGAGAGGCGGAACAGGTTCTCGATGCCGGCGGCCTCGATCCGATTCGGCCCCTCGACAGGGCGAGGAACGCCCCCGAGGCTGGCCGCGACAATCATTCCCATGACAAGGTGTCGATGCATGCTTCTGGGTCCGCGTTCCTGGCCGCCCGCTCGTTTCGGTGTGCCTTCGAGCATCGCGGACCGGGCGTGCCGTTGTCAACCGGCGGGATCGCAGGCCGATCGGGGCGTGTCGATCCGGATGGGCATGGCCCGCTCGAAGGACCAGGGAGTTGCCGGCTGATCGGCCGATCGGCGAGAATCGCAGCACCACCGGCCGCCTCGCCAACGCTCCTCGGGGGGAAGTCATGATCGCCACCTGTGCCGTGCTTGTCGTCCTGGGAGGGTTCCAGGGCCCCGAGGCCGACGGCCGACGCTCGGTCCTCCCGGGCGGTGCGACCGTGATTTTCCCGGGCGACCTGCCCGAATCCGGGCCGATCGATCTCGTGATCCACCTGCACGGCTCGGCCGATGCCGTTGCTCGCGCGCTGGACGTCTCGGGATGGCCGGCCGTGGCGATCGCGGTGAACGAACCCGGCCTGTCGTCGGCCTACGAGCGCCCGTTCTCCGATCCCGACCGGTTCCCGGCGTTGCTGGAGGGGGCGAGGGCCGTCATTGCCGGGCGCGTGCCGGGGGCCGATCTCGACCGCGGGCGTCTGATCGTCAGCTCGTTCTCGGCCGGGTTCGGCGGAGTGCGGGCGCTGCTCGCGCAGCCCAGGGCGGCCGAGCAGATTGATGCGATCGTCCTGGCTGATTCGCTTTACTGCGGATATGAAGGCGACCCGGCGGACCGCCGGCTCGATCCCGGGAAAATGTCCGGGTTCCGCCGCTTCGCGAGCGAGGCGGCCGCCGGCCGGAAGGCGATGCTCGTCAGCCACTGCGCGCTGATCCCTGACGGCTACGGGAGCACCGCCGAGACGGCCGACGACCTCGTCCGTCACGTCGGAGGCGCCTTCGAGCCCGCGAGCGAGGATCTGGGGGGCGGTTGGCTCCTGTCGAGGCGGTCCGATCGCGGGTCGCTTCGGGTGCTGGGATTCGAAGGGGCCGGGGGGGACGATCACCTCCAGCATCTCCGCCGGCTGGGAGACCTCTGGCGCGACCTCCCCCGTCTCCCCGCGGGCGGCGTTGCGGGGCGGGGCGAGAATCGTTGACAATGCTCGTCCGGGGCCGCGCCGATCCGGCTGGGCGGCCCGATCCGGGATCCGAAGGCCACGGACAATGCAACATCCGCTCCTATCTCGAAAAGCCGAACGGTTCACCGAGAGTGTGATCCGGGGCATGTCGATCGAGGCGCGCAAGTACGGCGCCGTGAACCTGGCCCAGGGGATGCCCGACTTCCCCGCCCCCGAGGCGATCAAGGAGGCCGCGTGCCGGGCGATCCGGGACGACATCAACCAGTATGCCATCACCTGGGGGTCGGCGAACCTCCGCGAGGCGATCGCCGACCACGCCGCCTGGCACCTGGGGATGCAGGTCGACCCGGAGCAGGAGATCACGGTCACCTGCGGCAGCACCGAGGCGATGATCGTCGCCCTGCTCTCGCTCGTCAATCCCGGCGACGAGGTGATCCTGACCCAGCCCTACTACGAGAATTACTGGCCCGACTGCATCATCGCCGGCGCCGAACCGCGATTCGTGCCCATCCGCCCGCCCCACTGGTCGTTCGACTTCGACGAGCTGGCCGCCGCGTTCAACGACCGGACGAAGGCCATCGTCCTCTGCAACCCGAACAACCCGACCGGGACCGTCTTCAGCCGGGAGGAGCTGGAGCACGTCGCCCGCCTCTGCCGGGAGTGGGACGTGATTGCCATCACCGACGAGATCTATGAGCACATCCTCTACGATGGTCGTCGCCATTGCTGCATCGCCGCGCTCGACGGCATGCGAGAGCGTTCGGTGACGGTTTCGGGGATGTCGAAGACCTTCGGCGTCACCGGATGGCGGGTCGGGACGATCATCGCCCCGCCGAGGATGACCTGGGCGTTCCGCCAGATGCACGATTTCATCTCGATCGGCGCCGCCGCCCCGCTGCAGGAAGCGGGCGCGGTCGCGTATCGGCTGCCGCGATCGTACTTCGAGGGCCTCTCCTCGGCCTATCAGGCCCGCCGGGATCGCTTCTGCGCCCCCTTGCTGGAGATCGGCTTCGACTTCGAGCCGCCGCAAGGCGCGTATTACGTGATGGCCGACTTCTCGAGCTTCGTGGGGGATCGGCCCGACGACGAGTCGTTCGCCCGGCACCTGGTCCGAGAGGTCGGCGTGGCGACCGTCCCCGGGTCCAGCTTCTTCCGGGACAAGGAGCTGGGCCGCCACCTGATTCGCTTCTGCTTCTGCAAGCAGGATGAGACGCTCGATGCCGCCATCGCCCGCCTGAGGACGCTTCGAGCCCTGGTCTGATCCGATCCGGGGCATTTGTTCCCAATGGCGCGTCGCGATCGTCGAACATCTTCGCGAGGTGTGCGACGGTCGCGGCTTCATGACCGAGCGGGCGAACAAGGGGGTGATTGTGATCGATTCGGCTCCTCGGTCCTGTTTCTCGCGCCGATCGTGCTCGCGTCGCGCCTCGAACGTCGTCTTCCTGGTCGCGCTGCTGGGGCCGGTCGTCGCCAGGGGCCAGGGGGCGGCCAGCCTGTTCGCGGTCGGGGTCGATGGGAGCGGCCTGCGGACGGTCGCCGCGTCGGGAGAGGGTCCGGCCGGGTTCCACCGGGCGGCGCACCCGAGCTGGTCGCCCGATGGTCGTTGGCTTGCGTTCACCGCGTTCGACCCGACCGGCCGGCGTCCCGAGATTCGCATCGTCCCCCGAGACGGCGGGCCCTCCCGGAGGCTCGTCGAGGGGGTGGCGCCCTCCTGGTCGCACGATGGTTCAAAGCTGGCCTTCATGGTCAGCGGGAAACGGGAGATTGCGACCGACTGGACCCGCCCCGGCCGGAATGACGAGCGGGTGGCCATCGTCCGGGTCGAGCAGCCCGAGCGGCTCGAAGAATTCGGCTCGGGTCTCTGGCCGCGCTGGTCGCCGACCGATGATCGCCTGGCCTTCTCCAGCCGGCAGGGGGCGAGCTGGGATATTTTCGTCCGATCGGCCGACGGCATGAGCCTGTCTCGGCTGTCGGACAACCCGGCGATGGATACCGAGCCGCTCTGGTCTCCCGACGGCCGCGAGGTGGTTTTCCTCTCGAATCGGGGCGTCCGCTGGGACCTCTATCGCGCCCCGGCCGACGGCTCCGCCCCGCCTCGACGCCTGACCAACCACCCGAGCCGCGAGGAGAATGCCAGCCTCAGCCCCGACGCCTCGCGGATCGCCTTCACCGACCATCCCGGCCGGCCGACGAGCAGGATCCTCCTGCTCGACCTGGCCAGCGAGGTCGTCCGACCCTTGCTCCCCGATCCCCTCGGCGACCGCGATCCCGCATGGTCGCCCGATGGCCGCGAGATCGCCTTCGCCAGCCGTCGGCCCTTGCCGTGACGCGGCGCGGCGTGGCGCGGCGAGTGATCCCGGGTCGGGCTCCTGCTCGGAAGCGGTGGCTTTCCTCGGGTTCTTGCATGGCTTCTGATCATGTGTGTGACGAAAAATCAACGTGTTTCGGCGCGGAGATTCGCATGGCTTGACATCATTTGTGGGAGGGTGTTAGCGTTGCTCATCGCTGCGTGGGTGTGATCGCGACGACGCGTTCCAACACGGCGCCCCCCACCAGGGAGAACGATCGTGATGAACACGGTGGTGGCGAGCAGCGGGGGCGATCGTTGAGTTTCGTCGAGCTGCGAGGGACGATCGATGGCGATCACGGACTGCGGCGAGACCGATCGCGGTTTGATCGGGAAGGTCGCCGACTGGCGCGATGCCTCGGCCTGGAACCGGTTCGATGCCCTCTATCGGCCGATGGTGCGCGGCTGGGGCCGGAGGTTCGGCCTGCAAGGGGACGACCTGGAGGAACTCTGCCAGGTCGTCATGATCTGGCTCAGCCGGAAGATCACGAGCTTCCACGAGGCGCCATCGAAGACCTTCCGGGCCTGGCTGCGGTGCGTCGTCTCCTCTCGGGCGATCGACCTGCTGCGTGCCCGGCGACGGTCGTTGCCGGTGATCGATCCCGACGCGATGAGTGATGCGCGATCGCCGGCCGAGCTGCCTTCGACGTCTCGCCCCGCCGGCGGCCGCCTGCCGTCGGTGCCCGACGAGGTCCTGCAGAGCGTCCGGCGCCGGGTCCAGCCCGAGAGCTGGCGGATCTTCTGGATGGTCCGCGTCGAGGGCGTGCCCGTCGACGAGGTCCGCCACCTGTTCGGCAAGACCTACGCGGCGGCCTACCGCAATCAGGAACGCGTGGCTCGGATGCTCCGCGCGGAGCTGGAACGGCACGGGAAGTCGTCGGCATCGGACTCCCGGAGGCGGTGATGGCCCTGGCGTCCTGCCCGAGTCTCGGCGAGCTGCGACAGCTTGAATCCGACTCCCTCGACGATGCCACCTTTGCCGCCCTCGAAGCTCATCTCGAACGGTGTGCCCGCTGCCGATCCCGGCTTGAGCAACTCCTGGCTGACGCCTCCGGGTTTCTCGACTCCCCTTCTGTCCCGGAACCCGATCGGTCGGGAGGGCCGCCCTCGATCCCCGGCTTCGTCGTGCGGCGCGAGCTGGGGCGTGGTGCTTACGGGGTGGTCTACCTGGCCACCCGGGGCCTCGACGGTCGCCCGGTGGCCCTGAAGTGTCTCGGCGGCGGCCCTGCCGAGCTGGCCCGCTGGCGACGCGAGGCCGACACGCTCCGCCGGCTCGAACTGCCCGGCGTCGTGCGATTGCTCGACGCCCACGAGGCCGGGGGCTGGGTGTTCCTGGTGATGGAGTACCTCGCGGGCGGGAGTTTGGAGCCGCGGATCGACCCCTCCCTGTCGCCCGAGGCCGTCGCCCGGCTGGTCGAGCAGATCGCTCGAACGGTCCATTCCGTGCACCAATCGGGCCTGCTCCACCTCGACCTGAAGCCCTCGAACATCCTGCTCTCCGGAGGTCGGGATGAGCCGCTCGACCGCGTGCGGCCCCTGGTCGCCGACTTCGGGCTGGCCCTGCCCTGGGGGGATGCCGAGGCCACCTGGACGATGGCCCTCGGCCCCCGGGGGACCCCCTCGTACATGGCCCCCGAGCAACTGGTCCCCGAGCGGCACACGATCGGCCCCGCGGCCGACGTCTATGCGATCGGGGCGATCCTCTACCGGATGCTCGCCGGCCGGCCTCCGTTCCTGGCCGCGACGAAGCTGGAAACCTATCTGCACCTGCGCGACCGCGAGCCCGTCTCCGTCCGCCGATTGAACCCGAATGTCCCCCAGGCGCTCGAGACGATTTGCCTGGCCTGCCTCCGCAAGTCGCCGGGACGACGCTACGCCTCGGCCGAGGCGATGGCCGACGACCTCCGCCGCTTCCTCGACGGCCAGCCGATCCGCCAGCGAGCCACGCCGAACGTCGTGAAGGGGGCCCGCTGGTGCCTGCGCAACCCGCTGGTCGCCGGTTTGAGCCTGGCGCTGGCCGCGTCGGTGGTGAGCCTCGTCGCCGTCCAGGCGACTCGCCTGCGCGCCTCAAGGGCCGAGGAAGTTCGCCTCGATCGCGAGCTCGTTCGCCTCGAGGAGAACCTCGCGCTCTCCACGGACGTGCTGACGCATTACTCGAGCTACGCCCATTCGCTGTTGTTCAAGGATCGGGCGATCGACGGGTCGTTCGTCCTGGCCGAAATCACCCCGGTCAGGGCCCGGCTGGAGCGGGCCCGCGATTCGGGCACCATCGACCCGGCGAACCTGTACGCGCTCGGCCTGGTGGATCTGCTGACGGCCGAGATCCTGCTGTCTCAGAAACAACCCCTGGAGGAGATCCGCCCGCACCTGATCGAGGCGAGAAACGTGTTTCAGGACGCGATGCGACGCGCCCCGGCGGCCCCCCACATCGAGGGAAACCTGGAACGGCTCGGCACGCATTGGTTCCTGCATCGGATCGGGGCGACCCTCGGGTACCTCGAACAGACCGATTATGCGTACGACTGGCAGGGCTCGGTCACCGAGCTGGTCGACGCGATCGAGCAGGATCTCGACATGCTGGGGATCGGCCGCCGGGCGGCGTTGACGCCCGTCATGAATGTCATGTCCTACATCGGCATCGGCCAGCGCAATGCCGATCATCCCGACGGCTCGAAGTTCTTCTTCCAGTGGCAAGGACTGGGGGGCCGCATCATGTCGCAGACGGTCGACGGGATCGACGAGGCCGAGCGCACCGCGGCGCTCTACGAGGACATCGCCCGGGAACTCCACCGGCGCCACCCGTCCGAGCCGTCCTACGTCTATCTGCTCGCCGAGGTCTACCAGCAGAAGGCCAAGAACTGCTGGAAGCGAGAGGACCTCGACGGGGTCCGATGCTGGCTCGCCCGGTCGATCGAGGTGAACGAGCAGGCCGTGGATCTCGACCCATCGGTCGAGCGCTATCAGACCGTCCTGGCCGATCGCCGGCGTCGCCTCGCCGAGATTCCCGTCGACTGACCCGGCCCGGGGGCGGCCCGGCGGCCCGGAAGATCCCCCCCAGGCGGGTCGGATTGACACAAGAGCACGCGCCGGTACAATCCGCCTCGGATTCCGGCCAGGCGGTCGGCACGAGGGATCGTGCGCGGATCCGGGCGAAGGGGCACGAGGCGATCGCGAGGCAGTCATGGACGATCGAGGATCGGCACGCGACCCGGGCCACGGTCGGCGCATCCGGGTCGAATGCGTGCTCCTGGCCACCGTGGCCCTGCTGGCGTTGATGGCGGCTCCGAGCCTCTGGGGAGAGGTCTACACGACCGAAGATCTCGGATTCTTCCACCTGCCGCTGCGCATCTTCTTCGCCCGATGCCTGGCGACCGGGGCCGACCCGTCCTGGTGTCCTCAGCTGTTCTGCGGGTTCGACCTGCACGGGGAAGGGCAAATCGGCCTGGCCCACCCGTGGCATCGCCTGCTCTACCGGGCGTTCCGGTTCGAGACGGCGTTCAATCTCGAATTCCTGATCAGCTACCCGGCCACGATGCTCGGGATGGCCTGGCTCCTGCGCCGCCGGGGCCTGCCGATCGACGCGTCGCTGCTCGGCGGGTTCGTGGCGGCCTTCGGTGGATTCCTTGTCTACCACTACATGCACGTGAACGTCGTGGCCGTGGTGGCCCATGTCCCCTTCGCCTTGCTGGCGATCGACGCGATCATGCGGCGCGACTCGGCCCGGGGCCGGGCCTGGCCGGGCGTGGCGCTGGCGGTCATCACCGGCTCGCAGCTCCTGCTGGGCTATCCGCAGGCGGTCTTCTTCTCGATGATCCTGGAGGGGCTCTACGTCGCCTCGGCCTGGGCAGAGCTTCGCGGTTGGCCGCGATGGCTGCCGGCCCTCGTCTTCGCGAAGGTGCTCGGCCTGGGGCTGGGGGCCGTGCAGGTCTTGCCGTCCTGGGGGGCCCTGGCCGAGTCGGAACGCTCGGCCCCGACCGCCGAATTCCTCGGGATGCTCTCGCTGCCCCCCGCCAACGCGATGCAATGGCTCGTCCCGTATCTGTTCGAGAGCCGCGTCTACGCCCCGGCGGAGGAACTGGTCCCCGGCTGGAGGGTCGAGGCCGCGGGGACGCTCTCCGACGCCCGGGTCAAGGAATACGGCGCCTACAACGGCGTCGCGGTGCCGGTGCTGCTGGCCTGGGTGGTCATCCGAGGGCGACGCCTGCGGCACGGTCACCTCGCCGCCTGGGCCGTCGCCGCGGCGGGCCTCGGCCTGGTGCTCGCGTTCGGGAAGTATCTCCCGGTCTTCGAGGTGACGCATCGGCTGCCGGGCTTCAACGTCTTCCGGGCCCCGGCGAGGTTCGTGCTGCTGATTCATCTCGCCTCGGCGGTCCTGGTCGCGGTGGCGTTCGCCGATCTTGCGGCGTTGCGCGATCGGGGCGATCGGCTTCCCTGGCGGCGGCTCTGGCCCCTGGCGCTCCCGACGATCGGCTCCCTGGCGATCGTCGCGGCCGCCCGATTCGGATCGCCCGAGGCGTGGCTGGCCGATCATCAGGCCCCGCTCGGGGGCTTGCTGCTCTCGGTCGCCCTGGTCGCGGCGGCCTCCGCCCTGGTGATGGCCGCGGCCCGCCGCGTGTCGTGGGCGCCGACGGCCCTGGCCGTCTTGATCGCGGTCGACCTCGGCGCTTACGGCATGTCGTACCTCGCCTCGGGTTCCCGGGCGAAGCTCGACCTGCTGGCCGCCTTCCATCCCGTGGCCTCGCGGTCGATGGGGGAGCGGTCGGTCTTCGGCCCCGGGACGCTCGTTTGTGACAATATGTGGATGTTCAACGGCCGGGGGCTTGTCGAAGGCTATGCCGGGCTGACCCCCGTGCGTCGGCTCGACTATTCGAAGCCGTCGAGCCGGCGCGTGGCGTCGGCCGCCTGGAGCGTCGGCCACCCCACCACCCCGCTGCCCGATCCGCTCCCCCGGGCCCGGCTGGTGGCCGAGGCCCGCGTCAGCGGCGATCCGAACCGCGACCTCGACGCGATCGATCCCGCGGCCGTCGCGCTCGTCGATCGCCCGGTGACGCTGGAGCCCGGCGGGCCGTCGGGCGGCGACCCGATCATCGTCCGGGATCAGCCGGGAGAGCTCCGGGTCGTGGTCGATTCGCCGGCCCGCCGCCTGCTGGTCCTCTCCGAGCGGCACCACCACGGCTGGACGGCTCGGGTCGATCGCCGACCGGCCGAGATCATCCGGGCCTACGGCGATTTCATGGCCATCGTCGTCGATGAAGGGCGGCACATGGTCCACCTTCGCTTCGAGCCGAAGACCAGGGCGGCCGGCGAGGCCGTCTCGATCGCCTCGATGGCGTTGCTCATCGCCTGGCCGTTGTGCCTGCGGCACCGAGCACGATGGCCGTTTGCCGGGCGAGACCGCGCCTCGCGTCTCAAGGGATTCCACCGCCGATCGGCCGCCTCGGTTGCGTCTCCCGGCCGCCTTGCGAGACAATCGACGCCCCCCGAATGACCGCGAGGCTCGCCGGGTTCCCGGGCCGTTGCCCGGGCCTCGCCGGCCGCATCGGCCCTCGACGGCTCGGGTTCATTGCGATCGCGGAGCGAGACTTGCCCCGATGACGGATGCCGACCTGCCCCCGTTCCGGATGCTCGATTGCACGCTCCCCGGGGTCTTCGCCAATCTGGCGCTCGATGAGGCGCTCCTGATCGAGGCCGATCGGGACGACGCCCCTCCGCTCTTGCGGACCTGGGAGCTGCCGGAATTGGCGGTCGTGATGGGGGCCTCGTGTCGCACGGCCGAGGCCGTCCGGGTGGACCGATGCCTCGCCGAAGGGGTCGGCATCGCCCGACGAAGTAGTGGTGGGGGCACGGTCCTGATCGGGCCGGGTGCCTTGAACTTCACCGTGATCCTGCCCATCGACTCGGCTCCGGGGCGGCTCGCGGTCGATGAGGTGCAACGATGGGTCCTCGGCCGGGTCGCCGAGCGGTTGCGGGCCCTCGGGCCCCCGGTCGAGGTGCTCGGCTCCGGCGACCTCGCGCTGCGAGGCCGGAAATGCTCGGGGAGTGCCCAGCGCCGCTTGAAGCGGAGGTTCCTGGTGCACGCCACCATCCTCTATGACCTGCCGGCCGGCCTGATCGCCCGATACCTCGGGGTTCCTCCGAAGCGGCAGCCCGCATATCGGGAGGGGCGGTCGCACGACGCGTTCGTCACGAATTTACCATTGCCGCGACCGGCGATCCTCCGGGCGGTTCGAGACGCCTGGATCGCGCCGGGCGAGCTTCCCGAGGCCGAATCCGCCGCCGTCCCCGACGCCCTGATCGCCGACCTGATGGGCTCGAAATATACCGATCTCGCCTGGATTCGACGGTTCTAGCCCTCGAAGCGTTTCGTTCGGTCAAGACGACGCTGCCCGTTCCCCGATCAGGGCGACGATCGTCCTCCGTACGTGCTCGAATTCGATATTCCTTCGAATTCAGGATGCCGAAACCAATCGAAGGGGGCGATCTCCCCCGATTGCTCGGCGGGCCGTCGGATTCCCCCCTTTCGGGGATTGTGTCTTTTTCCTTGACTTTTCGGATCCGATCCGCGAAACCAGTTTTGATGGGAAAGATACCGGGATATCCTAGAGAGATTAGGTGCATGCATAGTCTCTCGGATTCGGCGGTGTCGATCTCCCTGATGTTCCGGATTTCGCAATTCGAGACGCTTGAAGGCGGCAATTCATGACCGAACTCGGGATCGGAATGGTTCGACGTCACCACGTCGCGATGCTGGCTCTGTTGGCGGTGGCGTTCCCCGTCGCGGGATGCGGGGGGGGCGATGGCCTCGATCGCCAGCCGGTGACGGGGACCGTGACGCTTGACGGGCAGCCGCTGGCCACGGGCCTGATCACCTTCGATCCGGCGTCGGCCACGGCGGAAACGTCGACGGCGACTGAGATCGTCGACGGGGCCTATACGTTTAGCGAGCAGAATGGGCCGGTTCCGGGCGCGTATCGCGTCGTCATCAATTCCTCGGGCGGTGAGGCCGTCGAGCCGCCGGCCGGTCAGGCGCCGGGTGATACCTATCTTCCCCCGCCCGAGGAGAAGGTTCCCTCGAAATACAACTCGAACACGACCCTGACCGCGACCGTGGAGTCGGGGTCCGGTGAGCCGATCAATTTCGAGTTAACCTCGGATTGATTCGTCGGAGTCGCCGGGCCATGTCGGTCCGGTGAGCATCGTCCTCGTCCTATTGAATTTGAATGATCCGGAGGTCATTGATGCGAAAGACTTCCCGCAAGGGTTTCACCCTGATCGAACTTCTCGTCGTGATCGCCATCATCGGCGTCTTGATCGCCCTCTTGCTTCCTGCCGTGCAGAGCGCCCGAGAGGCCGCCCGCCGCGCGCAGTGCACCAATAATCTCAAGCAAGTCGCCCTGGCGATGCACAACTACCACGACACCTTCGGCTCCCTGGCCCCCGGCCGCAAGGGATGCTGCTGGGGCACGTGGCAGCTCTTCATCCTGCCCCAGCTCGAGCAGGTTGCCGCCTACAACTCCTTCAACTTCGACGGCAACAACGCGGGCGGGCCGGACGGCACCCACCGCTACTTCGGCGTGGTCAACCACACCTCGGCGAACCTCGTGATCTCGTCGTACATGTGCCCGAGCGACTCGGGGTCCAACCCGGCCAACCCGATCACGGCGAACGTCAACGGCACGATCTACGAGTGCAAGTACCGCAACTACGTCATCAACATGGGCAACACCACCGTCACCCAGTTGAACATGCCGGCCTTCGGCATCAACTTCGGTGGCGCCCCGTTCTATGACATGGGCTCGCCCAACATCGACATCGCGCCGGAGTACTACCCCGGCCGGACGACCCGCAAGGTCGTCGGCTTCTCGTCGATCAAGGACGGCCTGAGCAACACCCTGATGAACTCCGAGGTCATCATCGCCAACGGCCGCGACCTCCGCGGCTTCACCCAGTGGGGCGATGCGGTCGGGTTCAGCGGCTTCCTCACCCCCAACAGCAAGTCGCCCGACGTGATCGACGACTACTGGTGCAACCGGCAGCCGCCGAACCCCCCCTGCACGCCGAACACCAGCGAGCTGGACAAGACCTACGCCGCCCGCAGCTACCACCCGGGTGGCGTGAACGCGGCCATGGCCGACGGCAGCGTCAAGTTCGTCAAGGACACCATCAACGTCTTCGTCTGGCGGAGCCTGAGCACCACCAACGGCGGCGAGGTCATCAGCGCCGACCAGTTCTGAGCTGAGCCCTGATCCGCGTCCGACGACGTGGCCCGCGATCGCACGACGAGCCCGCCCGGTTCACTCCTCTGAACCGGGCGGGCTCGTTGCGTTCCGCGGCCAGGTGGCGCGACGCCCAGGAGCAGGACGGTCCGCTTCGGGCTCAGGGCTGCTCATCTGTTCCCGCGTCGGTGTTGGAATCTGCGTCGGTCTCTGCGTCTGCGCTGGCCTCTGCGTCTGCCTCGGTTCCGGCGGGTACCGCGGTCGGCTCGCCGCCCGTGGCCTGGTCATCGTCGCCGTCGGTTCGGATCTCTCGCGGCGGGATGATCGTGTCCGGGAGGGCCGAGGTCAGGTCGTCGGCGCCGTTCTCGGTGATGTTGGTCCGATCCAGGTAGAGATAACTGAGGTTGTCGAGTTCCGAGAGCACCGGCACCGCGGCATCGGTGATGGTCGTGTCGCTGAGATACAGGTTGCTCACCTGGGGGATCTCCCTCAGGTACGTAACCCCTTCATCGGTGATCGGCAGGCCGACGAGGTAGAGCGTCGTGAGCCCTTCGATCGGCGCCAGGTCGGCCAATCCCGGCCCCGAGACCGCCGTGTTGGTCAGATGAAGCGTGCTCAATTGTGTCAGTGGCGCGAGCGATTTGAGGCCCGCATCGGTCACGTCCGTGTCGGTGAGATTCAGTTCGCGCAACTGCGAGAGGCCGTTGATCTGCGCCAGGCCGGCGTCGCTGATGCCCGTCCCCGAGAGATTCAGCACGGTCAATTGCGACATGTCCTTCAGCGCGGCCAGGCCCTCGTCGGTGATGGCCGTGTTGCTCAGGTCGAGCCACGAGAGGTTCTCCAGCGCCTTCAGGTTCGCCAACCCCACGTCCGTGACCTCGGTCCCCCCGAGGAAGACGGAGCTTGCCGTCGTGATCGTGCCGACCTCCGCCAGCTCCTCATCGCCGATCGGCTTGCCGTCGAAATTGATCACCGACACCGAGCCGTTCTCGGCCAGCTCGACCGTCCCCCCGGCCTTCTCGATGGCCGTTCGCTCGGCCGATTGCGACGAGCAGCCCGCCGCCAGCAGGGCACAGGCCATGAATCCCTTGAGAACACGCATTGATGAATCCTAGATGGTGATGTTGAAGTGTCTGGGGCGACATCCAGCCCGCGAACGCCGGCCAACACCCTCCAGGATTGTAATGCTCCATCCTGCGCAACGCGACCGTCAGGCCGCCGTCATCCGGGCGTCGCGGCAGGCACTCGTCCCCGACTCAGGGACACCGCTCGGCCTGGTCGGCCCCCTCGCGGACCAGATAGCGATGATCGGCCTCCAGCCCCTCGATCGTCTCGCGGAGCCCCGAGGGCCAGTCGACCTCCAACCGATCGACCCGAGCGGCATCGCCCAGCCCCACGTGCAGCCAGGGGCCTGAGGCCGACTGATAACTGCCGCCCCCGACCCGGGGCACGACCCACCGACGGCCCCCTGCCCAGACCGAACAGACCGCGCCGATCGCGTCGCGATTCGAATGTCTGCCTTCGAGCCGCAGCGTGATCCAGTGCCCCGGCTCCTCGCCCCGATTCAGGAAGAGGCCCAGCGGCCCCCCCTGGAACAGGGCGACCGCATCGACGCGACCGTCGCGATCGAGATCCCCGACCGCCAATCCCCGGCCCAGCCGAGCGACGCCCCAGGGCGGGGCGTCGGCACCCTCCGGCGGTACGAGCCGACCCTGGCCGTCGTTCACCAGGAGTTGCGTCGGCATCGCGTACGGATACTGCGGGCGGAAGTCATCGACATGACCATTGACGGTGAACAGATCGAGATGTCCGTCGTTGTTCGCGTCGATCAGGGCCGTGCCGAATCCGAGCAGCGACCGCGTCGCCGAGACGAGGCCGACGGAGGCCGATCGGTCGAAGAACTGGCCGCCGCCGAGGTTCTCGTAATAGGTCGTCCCCTCGCCGAAGAAGTTCGTCACCAGCAGGTCGATCCGCCCGTCGCCGTTCAGGTCGCCGCAGGCGATCCCCATGCCCGCCTGATAGCCCCCCTGGGCATTCGCCGCCAGGCCGGCCGCCTCTCCCAGTTCCTCGAAGGTGCCGTCGCCCCGATTCCGGAAGAAGAAATTCGCGGTCGCGTCGTTGGCGACGGAGAAGTCGATCCGACGGTCGCCATCGAGGTCGGCCGCCAGCACGCCCAGCCCCCGGCCCGGCCGGGGCACCCGGATCCCCGCCTCCTCCGAGATGTCTACGAAGTGACCGTTGTCGTTGCGGTACAGCCGGTCCTGCTGCGCCGTCAGGGCCAGGGGATGGCAATAGGAGAACGATCCATCCTCACGCTGGCACCGAATCGGGTGCTCGACATCCCAGACCACGTAGCGCGTGATGTAGAGATCGAGATCCCCATCGAGGTCGATGTCCGCGAATGCCGCCGAGGTCGGCCAACCGTCGAGCGCCCCCAGCCCGCTGGCGAGGGTGACGTCCTCGAACGTCCCGTCCCCGCGGTTGCGGTAGAGCGAACCGCCCCCGAGCCGGGTCACGAACAGGTCGGGATCCCCGTCGTTGTCCAGATCTCCGACGGCCGCGCCGATCCCGTATCCGGCCTCCCGCCCCAGCCCGCTGGCGAGGGTGACGTCCTCGAACGTCCCGTCCCCGCGGTTGCGGTACAGGCGGTCGCCCGACCCCGGCGGCCTCCCTCCCCGAGCCCTCAGCGGCCCCCCTTGCACGGCGAAGACGTCGAGCCAACCGTCTCCATCCGCGTCGAGCAACGCGACCCCGCCGCTCATCGTCTCGGGGAGCTGTCGGTCGGCCGTCCGGCCGGGGTCGTGCACGAAGTCGAGCCCCGCCTCCCGCGCCGCATCGACGAAGTGGATGGATCGCGAGATGCTGGAACCTTCGTGCGGCCCGTCTTCGCCGCGATCGCCCGCGCGGATCGATTCCAGCAACCGCGCCAGGGTCGGCTCGGCGCCGGATGGGGGCGCGGGCGGAATGTCTCGGAGTCGGACCAGGGCCGCTCGCGACTCGTCGTCATGCCCTCGGGTGCGGGCGATGAGGGTCCACCACGCCTCGGCCTCGAACCGCCGGCCCAACGCTTCGGCCCATCGGGCGAGCTGCGGGCCTTCCTCGATCAGATCGGCCTTGAAGTGGCGATCTCGATAACGGTTGAGCACGTCATCAACGGCCCCCTTTCGAGCCCGGATCTCCGCTGCTCCCTCCAGCTCGCCCGACCGGACGAGGCATTCCGCCAGGCGTTCGAGCGCCTCGGGGTGTTCCGGGTCGTACTCCAGGAGCCGATCGAGGGCCGACCGCAACGCGCCCAGGTCGCCGCGACGATCCGCGAACCAGGCCTCGATGGCCAGCAGTCGAGCCGGTGGCAGCCGATCCTCGGGCACATGCCCCAGGGCCTCGCTCGCCTCGTCCTCATCGCCCCGGGCCATTGCCAGCCGAAGCTGAGCGACCCGGACGGCGGGATCGTCGGCTCGGCGGTCGAGGCATTGCTCAAGCCACCTCTGGGCGTCGTCGAGCCGACCCTCCTCGATCGCCAGGTGGAGCAGGCCGAGCCAGACCCGATCGTCCGTCGGAATCCGAGCCAGGGCCGCGTCCAATTGCGCCCGCTGCTCCTCGATCGCGGGGGGCTCGAGATCGACCGAGGAGTACTGCCTCAGCAGGTTGCGCGGCGACGACACCCCCGGCCATTCCCGGCCGGGAGGCTGCTTGAGGGCCTCGGCCCAGACCGCCTCCAGCACGGGCCTCGTCTCGTCGCGCCTCCCGGTCAGGAACAGGAGCCGCACCAGCTGCTCGCGGAGCATGGCGAGCGTCTCGGGCAAGATCCCCTCGGCGGGGTCGTCGATCGCGCGGCGGAGGATCAATTCCGCCCGGGCAAGCTGCCCCCGATCGATCAGGAGCCGGGCCGAGGTCAGGGCCGCCCGGGGCCCGAATTCGCCCGTCTTGAGGTTGAGAAGGTGATCCCAGGCCACGATCGCCGCCTCGTGATTGCCGAGATCCCGCTCGGCGATCCCGAGGTAATACGCGGCCCGAGGATGCTCGGGCTGCTCCTCGACCAGGCGGCGAAGCGCGGCGCGGGCCGACTCGAATCGCCCCGCCTCCAGGTCGGCCCCGGCCCGATCGACCCGGGCCTCGAACTGCCGGTCCTGCCCGCGTCGCACGGCACCATACGCGAGCCAGAGGCCGACGATCGCCAGGGCGACCCCGAGCAATGACCCGCGGACGATGAGGGCAGAACGGCGACTCTCACTCACGAGGTGGTCAATCCATCGGTTCCCCGCGAATGCGGGCGATTTCGTAGGCGTCCTTGTCCCCTCGGCCCGAGAGGCAGATCACCACCACCTTGCCGGGCCCGAGCCGGGCGGCTTCCTTCATCGCCTGGGAGACGGCGTGGCTCGACTCCAGCGCCGGCAGGATCCCCTCGCGGCGGGCCAGGGTGCCGTAGGCTTCGAGGGCCTCGGCGTCGGTGATCGCCTCGTACCGGACGCGGCCGATGTCCTTCCAGTAGCTGTGCTCGGGGCCGACCCCCGGGTAATCGAGCCCGGCGGAGATCGAGTGCACGTCGCTCGTCTGACCCTCGTCGTCCTGCAAGACGTAGCTGAAGCTGCCGTGCAAGACGCCGGGTTGACCCTGGGTGAGGCTGGAGGCGTGCTGGCCGAGGTTCGAGTTGTGCCCGCCGGCCTCGGCGCCGACCAGCTCGACCCCCTCATCGCCGATGAACGGGAAGAACATCCCCGCGGCGTTCGACCCGCCGCCGACGCAGGCGACCACCGCATCGGGCAACCGGCCGACCCGGTCGAGGCACTGCTGCCTTGCCTCCTTGCCGATGACCGACTGGAAGTCCCGGACGATCATCGGGAATGGGTGCGGGCCGACCACCGACCCGATCGTGTAGTGCGTCTCGGCCGACGACCCCATCCAGTCGCGCATCGCCTCGTTCGTGGCGTCGCGGAGGGTCCTCGATCCGGTCGTCACGGGGACGACCGTTGCCCCCATCGTCCTCATGTTGAAGACGTTGAGCTTCTGGCGGCGGATGTCTTCCTCGCCCATGTAGACCGTGCATTCGAGGCCCGTCAGGGCGCAGGCGGTGGCCGTGGCCACGCCGTGCTGGCCGGCCCCGGTCTCGGCGATCACCCGCTTCTTGCCCATCCGCTGCGCGAGCAAGACCTGGCCGATCCCGTTGTTGATCTTGTGCGCGCCGGTGTGGTTCAGGTCCTCGCGCTTCAGGTAGATATCCGCCCCGCCGATCATCGCGGACAGCCGCTTGGCGAAGTAGAGCGGCGACGGGCGGCCGACGTAGTTCGTCAGCAGGTCGTCCATCTCCTGCCAGAAGTCCGGGTCGGCTTTGATTGTCTCATACGCCTCGGACAGTTGGTTCAGGGCGTCCATGAGGGTCTCGGGCACGAACCGGCCGCCGAAGGGGCCGAAGCGTCCGAGGGCGTCGGGGAGGGTCTTCGGGTCGGCGGCGTTTGACGTCGTGGCCATGCGCGGGCATATCCTTCCGAAAGGCGAGCGGCGGACGAACACCTCTCATTGTTTCGCGAACGTCGAGGGCGGGTCAAGGCGTTCCGCCGGAGCCGATGCGACCGCCGAGTCCCCCTCGGGGACGAGGGCGAGGCGTCGGCGGCGCTCGGCCAGTTCGATCCGGAGTCGAGAATCCTCGGGCCCGAGGGCAAGAGCGGCCTCGGTCGCCTCGATCGAGGCACGCATCCAGCGCCGGACGGCGGCCAGGTCGTCGCGCCGCCAGGCGTTCTTGGCGTGCTGCTGGGAGGCGGCGGCGAGCAGCTCATGGCAGCCGGCCGAGTCGGGATCTCGGCCGACGGATTCCCGGGCGACGGCGAGGAAGCATGCGGCGACCCGCTCGGCGTCGTCGATGCTCCCGTTCTGGCGAACGGCCGAACAGAAGAGGAAGCAGGCGGGCGCGAGCGATTCGGCCGCCTTGCCCGGGGAAATCCCCATCATCGAAGTCTCGGTGAGGATGAGGTCGACCAGTTCGGCGGGCGACACGTCCCACCCGAGGCCCGGGCCGGCCCCCGGATCCGAACGCCCGATCAGGGCGCCGATCCGGTAGGTGAGCCAGCGGGTGGTTTGCCAGCCGCCGATCAGCTCGTGATCGATCGCGCCGAAGTCCGCCGAGTAGGCCGCCAGCAGTTCCCGCGCCGCCGCCTCGTCGCCGAGGCCCAGCAGGGTGCCGGCCTGGCTCAGCACGAAGTAGGGATCCTGACGCCAGGAGTCGCCCAGGCGCCCGGTCATCAGGTTGCCGGCCTCGGACAGCCAGCGCCCGTTCGCCTCGTGGTCGCCCCGGCAATAGCCCCGCCAGGCGATCCATTGCAGGAGGATGTGGAAGTGAATCAGCGTCGGCCGGGCGATCGCCGACAGGGACGGCGACCGGGCGAACGCGAGGGCTTCCTCGGCCAGCGCCTCGGAACGCGAGTGATCGAGGCTCGCCTCATAGATCATCGCGGTGAGCTTCGCCTCGGCGTGGCTCCGCCGGATGGATTCGACGTCCGGGGCGAGCCGCACGGCCTCACTCAGCGCGGCTTCGGCCTCCTCGATCAGCGGGGCGATGTCGGCGGTGATGTTGAGGCCGCCGAACTGGGCGACCGTGGCGGCCATCAGGTCGATCTGGCCGAGGGCCGCGAGGTTGGCCGCGTCGATCGTCCCGGACTCCCAGGATCGCCGGAACCGCTCCTGGACCGGGGCGAGCTGTTCGACCAGGCGATCGGGGGCGAGGGGCCGCTCTCGAAAGAGCATGACGTTGGAGTAGTCCTGGTAGACGTGCAGGACCTCCGCCGAGAGCCGCAGGTTCTCCGCCAGCCGGGCGACCTCCCGCTCCTGGCGGGCATCCTCGATCCGGGTCGCCCGGAGCCGGGCCGACTGGATGCCGGACAGGGCGACGGCCATCACCAACGACGCCAGGCCCAGCCCGGCGGCCGCCTGGTTCCGCAGGCACCAGCGGGCGGCGACCACCGGCCGGGGCGTCGGCCGCTCTGAGATCGGCCGGCCGTCGAGGAAGCGCCTCAGGTCGTCGGCCAACGCCTCCGCCGAGCCGTAACGCCGGGCGGGACGCTTGCGGAGGCAGGCCAGGCAGATCGTCTCCAGGTCCCTCGGCACCTCGGGGTTGAGCCGCCGGGGCGGGACGGGCTCGCGGTCGCGGAGCTGCAGGTACGTCTCGATCTTCGTCGGGGCCAGGAACGGCGGCCGTCCGGTGAGCATCCGGTAGAGCAAGGCGCCCATCGCGTAGACGTCGGCCGCCGGCCCGAGGGTCGAGCGTTCGGGGGCGAGCTGCTCGGGGGCCATGTACGAGGGGGTGCCCCGGGGGCCGGCGGCCATCGTCCAGGTGGCCTCGGGGTCGTCGCACGGCAGGGCGAGGCCGAAGTCCGCGACCCTCGGCCGGCCGCCGTCGATCGGCCCGTCGGGATCGCCGTCGAGCAGGACGTTCGAGGGCTTCAGGTCCAGGTGCAAGAGTCCGCAGCGGTGGACCTCGGCGATGGCCCGGGCGACCCCCTCGACGACCCGCGCGGCCTCTTCGGGCTTCGGCGGCCGGGCCGGGTCGAGCCGGTCGTGCAGGGTGCCGCCGGCGACGTACTCGATCGCCAGGAAGGCCCGGCCGGCGACCTCTCCCGAGTCGATCAGGCGGACGACGCCGGGATGGTCGATCCGCCGCATCGCCCCGGCCTCGCGACGCCATCGGGCCAGGTCGTCCGGCCCCCCGCCGAGCAGCTTCAACGCCACCGGCCGGCCGTCGTCGATCCGAGTCGCCAGGTAGACGACCCCCATGCCGCCTCGGCCCAGCTCCCGCTCGATCCGGTAGCCGGGCACGTCCACCGACGGAGCCGATGAGATCGGCGGGGCATTCCAGGGCCGCTCGAGGAACCACCGCTCGAGCGTCCGGCGGCAGCGGTCGCAGCGTTCCAGGTGGTCATCCAGGTCGGCAAAGTCGGCCGTGCGGAGCGATTCGGAGGCCAGCCGCCTCAGGTCGTCGAGGCTCGGGCAGTCGATCATCTCCGGGCCCTCGGGGGGAAGCGGTTCAGGCCGATGGGGCAGGGTGGCGGGGGAGTCGACGCTCGGCCTCGTCGCGGAGCATCCGGGCGATCCGCTCCTGATTGCGGAAGGTCGCCGCGTAGGTCTTGCCGACGGCGGCGGCCACCTCGGCCACCGGCCTGCCGTCGACGCGGATCAACCAGAAGATCCGCCAGTTCTCCGGGGCGACCCGGGCGCGGACGGCCCGCTGGACCTCCTCGACCAGCCCGTCGAGGCGGTCGTCGCGGGGGGGCGGGGTCGCCTCGGGGCGCGGGTGCCAGTGGGGAGCGACCTGCGCCTCGGGGGCGGCCAGCGCGGCGGGGGATCGGCGGCGGGCCCGGATCTGCTCGACGGCCCGGCAGTGGGTGATCCGGCGGAGCCAGCCCCGGAAGGACCGCGACGGATCGTAACAGAACCCCTTCGCCCGGCCGAGCACGCCGACCAGCACGACCTGGCAAAGCTCCTCCAGGTCGTCCCCGGCGAACCCGAACTGCCGGCCCCAGCGGCGGACCATCGGCCGGTAGGTCGCGTCGAACCGCCTCCAGGCCGACGCGTCCCGCCAGTCGGCCACCCGCCCAATCAGCATCCGGTCGGTCGTCCCGCCGTCGAAGTCCGCCATCGACTCCTCCCCCGGCCCCGGCGATCGGCCGCGGGGCCCGTGTTCATCCCGATCGTACTCCCCGTCGGAGAGCGAGGCCAAGGCGGCCAGACGCCGCCGGCCCGCGATCGTGATGGTCACGCTAACACCACCCATCGGATGATGTCAAGCAATGAGAATTGCGTCGGAGCAACACGTTGCGTCCCCGCCTCTCGAGTGCGCGGGGCGACTCATTGCTGGGCCCGCCTGTCACGCCCGATCACGTATGGAGGCCGTATTGTGAAGACAACTCCGCGACACTCCCGACTCCTCGTCTGCCTGGTCGCATGGGCCGCGGTCCTCGCCGGCTCGGAGGCCCGCTCGGATTCGATCCTCGACGTGTCGGTGTACGCGACCCTGGCCGAACGCCCGATGACCCTCTCGTTCGGGGCCGACGGCGAGCTCTTCGTCGGCTCGTCGCGCACGGAAGGCGCCGACATCGATGCCTCCTGGGTCTATCGGGTCGCGCCCGGGGGGGGCGTCGCCTCGACTTATGGGAATGCCCGGCTCCTCGATCCGGACGCCGTGCTCTTCGACGCCGACGGGAGGATCTCCGGCGTCGCCGGCTCGGTCATCGTCGGCGGTGTCGCCACCTGGAACGGCATCCAGGAGCGCGGCCGGCTCTCGGCCATCCGACCCGACGGGACGATCCAGTCGATCGACAGCCCCCTCTTCCAGAACCCGGTGCAGATGGCATTCGACTCGACCGGCCGGATGCTCTTCACCAACCAGGGGGACTCGCGTGGCGTCTTCGCCGTCACCCCGGGGCCGGCGGGGAATCAGCTCTCCCAACTGATCGGGTTCCCCGATCCGCTCCAGACCCCCCGCGGCCTGGCCATCGGCCCGGGCGACCTGATCTACACCGCCCACGTCGATGGCGTGATCCGCGTCCATGCTTCCGATGGGTCGCTCGTGAACGACGCGTTTGCGACCGTGTTCGACCCGACCGGGTGGTTACCCGGAGAACGATCCAGCGGCCTGGCCTTCGCCAATGGCGGCCTGTTCGGCACCGATCTCTATGCCACGACGGGGCGATCCGGAGAAATCCTGCGAATCAGCCCGTCAGGCCAGACCGAGACGATCCTCTCGGGCCTCGGCGGGATCACCGGCATCGCCTTCGGCCCGGACGGTGCGATGTACCTGTCCGACCACCAGAACTTCCGGATCCTTCGCGTCGCGCCGAGCAACTCGCCCCCCGCGGTGATCCCGGAGCCGGCGTCGCTGGTGCTGTTCAGCCTCGGCGGGCTGGCGGTCGCCGGGCTGAGGTTCCGGATCTGGTCCAGGAACCGCGGTTGATGAAGAAGCCGGATCGGTTCCCTTGGGGGGCTGATCCCGCAGTACCTCCCGAGCGTCAAGGGCGAGAAACCCGCGAACTTCGGTCCCGTCTCGCCTTTCCCAGGGACGGCCGCGACCTCCGGACGGGCCGAAGGGCCCGGGGCGGTCGTGGGCTCCGGCCCATGATGGGCCGCTGAAGGGAGGAAGGTTCCCCCATCCGGGCCGGAATCGCCCCCCGCGCAACGCACACGGCCCGCGGCCCGACCGAGAACTCGGGGTCGGGCCGCGGGCCGTGATGATTGGGGCGTGATCGAGGCGGATCGCCTGACCAATCGCGTCAATCCCTACCCGGCTCAGAAGTCGTCTTCGACGCGGAAGACCTTGTGGCACTCGGCGCACGACTTCTTGACCTCGGTGTGGGCGTTCTTCGACTCGGCCTGGTCGCCGGACTCGACCTTCTCGATCAGGGTGCCGAGGTGCGTGTTCATGTCGTCCATCAGCTTGACCCAGGCCTCCTTCGGATTCTCGAGATCCTTGGCCGTCTCAAGCGCTTCTTCGTTCTCGCGGGCCTTCTTGCCCAGTTCGAGCAGCAGCTTCGCCTCGGTCAGGGCGTCTTCCTGCGACTTCTTGAAGGAAACCGGGGTGCGAAGATAGCGATTGATCTTGTTGTTGGCGGCGCTCACCTTCTCCATGATCTCATGGAGGTTTTCTTCGTCTTCCAGCACGGTGGCGGCCGAGAGGCCGGCCGACAGGGCAGCAACGAGCGAGACGCTGGCGGCCAGCGCGAGCCACTTGCGCAACATCATCGGTCAAGGTCTCCGGAGTCTGATGAAAAGGTCATTCGTGCAACAAGGAAGGAGTGGGATCGTTCGGCAGAAAGACGACAACCGCGCACGAACTCTTCGGCCGCCGCCTCGAAGCAGATCTCCTGGCAGTCTCGCCACCATAAACCGCCGGCCCCTCAGAATGCAAGCGCCCTGAGTCGGCCGAGAAGGCAACGGTCCCCCGGGCGGCGGCCGTCTGGTACACTGAGATCATCCTCGATTGCCACCCGGCCCGATCGACCTCCCACCCGGCCCGGCACAGCCCGACCGGACGGCCCCGCACGACAGACCCGGACCGACCGCCCATGCCAGATCCCGAATCCGATCTCGAGCCGAATCCGAAGCCGATCGACTACAAATCCGCCGGCGTCGACCTCGACGCCTACGAGGAGACGATGCGGCAGATCCCCCCCTTGCTGCGCCGGACGTACACCCCCCGGGTGATCGAATGGCCGGGGGGCTTCGCCGGCCTCTTCCGGCTCGACGACAAGATCCGGCTCCTGACGCGGACCTACCACGACCCGGTCCTCGTGGCCTCGACCGACGGCGTCGGCACGAAGCTGAAACTGGCCTTCGCCACCAACCGGCACGAGACGGTCGGCATCGACCTGGTGGCGATGTCGGTCAACGACTGCCTCTGCGCCGGGGCCGAGCCGCTCCTGTTCCTCGACTACGTCGCCATGAGCCGCGACGACCCCGATCTGACCCGCCGGATCGTCCAGGGCATCTCCGACGGCTGCATCCAGGCCGAGAGCGCCCTGCTCGGCGGCGAGACGGCCATCCTGCCCGACTTCTACCACTCGGGCGAGTACGACCTGGCCGGGTTCGCGCTCGGCGTCGTCGATCGCAAGCAGATCCTCGACGGCTCGGAGGTCCGGGCCGGCGACAAGGTGATCGGCCTGGCCAGCTCGGGCCTGCATTCGAACGGCTACAGCCTGGCCCGCAAGCTCGCCTTCGACGTGGCCGGTTTGAAACCCGATTCGTACGTCCCGAAACTCGGCCGCACCGTGGCCGACGAGTTCCTGGAGCCGACCCGCATCTACGTCAAGGCGATGAAGACGGTCTACCGCCACTACCGGGTCAAGCGCATCGTCCACGCCATCGCCCACATCACCGGCGGCGGCCTGATCGACAACCCCCCCCGGGTCCTGCCCGAAGGCCTGGCGATCCGGCTTCGCCGGGGGTCGTGGGAGATCCCCCCCGTCTTCGGCTGGCTCCGCTCCCTCGGCCACCTGCCCGACGACGAGGCCTTCCGCGTCTTCAACATGGGCATCGGCCTCGTCCTGATCGTCGCCGACTACTACGCCGAGGCCATCGCCCGCTACCTCCGCACCGAGGCCGGCGTGCCCGCCTGGGTCATCGGCGAGGTCGAGCCGGGCGAGCGCTCCGTCCGCTGGGCCGAGTAACTCCGCCCGGGACGCATCGCGCAAATCGAACCGGGCCGGGCATGCAGCATGCCCGGCCCGGTTCGTCCGATTCGCGGCTGCCTGCGATCAGGGCGTAGGTTACTCGCCCAGCTCCTCCCGCCGATCGGGATACATCGGCCCCTCGGTCCTGGCCAGCACGCGAGGCTCCCCGGTCCGGTCCTGCATGGTCCGGACGAGCTGGATCGGCGGGGCCGACTCCGGCCACCGCTCGAATTCCGACGGGTGCAGCAGGACGAAGTGCGGCGACTGCCCGCGAGGCTCGACGTCGAGCGCCTCGGGGGCCGGGATCTGCCGGACCTTCCGGCCCGTGTGGAAGGCCAGGTCGGCCGGCCAGCGGTCCCGATCCGGGATGCCCGGGTTGAACGTCGTCGAATTGATGAAGTAGAGCGTCGCCCGCCTCGGCATCCACTGGCCGATTGCCCGCCCCCAAGGGCCCTGGCTGGCCCGGTAGTTCCACTCCGGGGCGATCACGCCCCAGTGGGCCAGCTTCAACCCCAGGCAGACCAGGACCAGGGCCGCGACCCCCAAAATCGGCCGCGACCTCGACCGGCCCACCATCGCGACGCCCGGCGCGAACAGGGCCATCGCGATCAAGGTGATTGCCAGCGGGCGGTACGCCCCGATCGCCGCCGCCACGTAGCCGAAGACCGGCGTGGCGATCGCGGCCCAGCCCACGGCCCCCGCGATCGTCGCGGCCCAGAAGGCACGCCTCGCCCACGGCGACAGCCCCGACCCGTCGCCGAGCACCCGCTCCAGGCTCGCCGCCGACGCCATCGCCAGGCCCACGAGCATCGGCACCCGGGCCGCGTTGCCGAGCCCCGGGATCACGGTCCCGGCCAGC
The DNA here is from genome assembly GCF_040717455.1 of Tautonia sp. JC769. Lineage (NCBI taxonomy): Bacteria > Pseudomonadati > Planctomycetota > Planctomycetia > Isosphaerales > Isosphaeraceae > Tautonia > Tautonia sp. JC769. The sequence goes on along the minus strand of NZ_JBFEFH010000013.1, from coordinate 86,855 downwards.
GCCAGCGCCGCGACGATCTTGAGCCAGTCGAGGACGAACGCCCGCTGGTCTTCCGACCACCCCTCGCGGACCGATCGGAACGCGGGCAGGATCGCCAGGATCGACCACGGCAGGGCATACGCCGCCGCCCATGGCACCAGCGTCCAGGTCGACCCCTTGACCATCGGCAGGGCCACCGCCGCCGCCCAGGCGTCGAACCGGGCCGTCGACCAGGCCCAGACCGACCAGGCCAGGCCGATCGCCAGCGCCCCGAGGGCCGCCCGGCCCGGCTTCGCCCCCTCCTTCGACCCGAGCACGACCGCCGGCACCGCCACGATCGCCAGCATCGGCCAGCCCCCGGCCAGCCCGGCGAGGCCCGCCAGCAGGCCGACCGCCAGGTCCGGCCCCCGCGACCGGAGCCGGTCGAGCGCCAGCACCGCCCCAAGGCCGGCAATGAGGTTCAGGTCGGGGATGATCGGCTTGAGCATCAGGGCATGGCTGCCGGTCAGGCCGTAGACGAGCCAGGCGATCGCCCCGTCGAGCATGCCGATCCCGGCCGCCGATCGGTCGATCATCGCCACGGTCCCGGCCGTCGTGAGGGCCGCCAGGAGGGCCGCCCGATGCCCCATCACCGCCCCGAGGCGTCGCGACGCGACCAGGGCAATCAGGGCCGCCGCAATCGCCTCAGGCCACCGGACCGCCGCGGCCGTCGCGGTCACGCCGCCGTAGAACCAGGCCCAGATCTGGCTCGGGACGAGCCGGCCCGGCAGCAATCCCGGCTCCCAGGCGCCATAGACCAGGCCAAACGAACCCATTCGCTCGCCCGCGGCCATCCCGAGCCGGGCCTCCTGCGGCCCCAGGTCGAGCCTCCCCGCGCCGAGCAAGGTGAAGACGGTGATGACCGCCACGACAAGCACCTGTGTCAGCCGGACGCGCCGAACGGTGGAGCCTTCCAGCGGCTGATCGGCCCTGAGGCGTCGCGGGGGGGCGATGATTTCGGGGGTGCGGGTGGTTGCCTGGCTCATCGGGTCGTCCCTCCGTGCTCGTGCCCGTCATCTGCCCTGGCGAAGGTTGCGTCGGATGCAGGGGGCGGGGCCTCTTGCCCGTTTGAAGGCTCCCGGCCCGGTCGGCCCGGGATCCCCGGGAAGGTGTCGGTCGGCCACTGATCGACCATGCCGTAAACGTAGCCGCAGAGCCAACCTTCGCGGTATCCGTGCCGCTCCAGCTCGGCCGCCACGTCGTCGAGCGTCCACCCCTGGCGTTCCATCCGGTAGAGGGCGACGATGGCCCCGGTCCGGCAGGTCCCCCGGGCGCAGTGGACCAGCACCGGATGCCGCATCGGGTCGTCGATCGCCTCGAGGACCTGGCGGAACTGCTCCTCGCGGCCGAACCCGTCGCCGGGCATCGGCAGGTTGAGGAACTCGACCCCGAGCCGCTCGACCAGCCGCCGCTCGGCCTCGACGTTCGGCCCCGGCAGGTGGAAGCTCACCACGGTCTTCAGCGAATACGTCTCAATCGCCTCGGCCGTCTGTTCCGGGGTGAGCTGGCCGCTCCGATAGAGGACCCCGGGCGTGACCACGTCGAAGTGGTCCCAGACCAGGCGGTTGTTCTGCACCTCGATCGTCAGCCAGGTCGCCACCCCGGCGACGATCGCCGTCAGGGCCGCGGCTATCGCAATGCGCATCAAATCGCCTCCCCGGTCCGCCATTCGAGCGTCTTTGTCGTTCGTTCGAATCCGATCCACGAGCCGCCGGGGTCGATCGACGTGCGAAAAGGGGGGCTTCGGGGTGCTTTACGCAGGGGCGTTCCGCTCTCCGATTCCAGGCCCGGCGGGAGGCGGATCGTAGGGCGATCCCCCCGAACGGTCAACCCGGATCGCCCGGCCGCCGGGGGCCGGGTTTCCGCCCCGATCCCCGGCCGGGCGGTCCCGTGGCCCTTCGGAGTCCAGGGCCGATCGGCCCGATTCGCCGCACAAACGCCGGCCGGCGATCGTACAGGGAGGCCAGGGCCGCGGTCCCCGGTTTCGGTCGGGTTGTGGCCGCGACGGAACGCCCGCTAGGATACAAAGGCAATGGAATTGAGGGGGCGGAGATCGATCGGACCTGCCGATCATCCATGGAGCCTCCTTTTTCGATCGACACTCGCCCGGGAGGCATGACGCGATGCGAATCGCCCGACGCTTCCGACCCTCGACGGTCGGCGGCCTGCTCCTCGCCCTGCTGATGGTGCCCGTTGCCACCGCATCGGCCGACGACCCGAAGCCAACCCGGAACGACTCCCCCGCGCCGCTGCAGCCGAAGGAGGTCGCCTTCACCGCGTCCGTCGAGCCGCAGCAGGCCCGCCCCGGCGAGACCGTCACCTACGCCATCACGGCCAGGCTGGACGATTCCTGGCATCTCTACGCCCATGCCGAGGAGATCCCCGACGGGGTCGCCGTCATCCCCACCCGCTTCGAGCTGTTCGCCCTCGGCGGCCTGGAACCGGACGAGAAGGGCTGGACCCCCTCGCAACCGCCGAAGGCGAGCGACCCGAATTCCGACCTCCTCAGCTTCGCCTACCACGAAGGCACCGTCACCTGGAAGCGCACCCTCCGCGTCCCCGACGACGCCCGGCCCGGCGTGGTCGATCTCAAGACCCAGGTCTTCTTCCAGCTCTGCGACGACTCCGTCTGCAAGCCCCCGACCCGCCGGACCATCCCGGCCGCGACCCTGACGATCCTCGACCCGGACACACAGGCCCAGGCCCGGATCGATCGCCCCGCATCGTCGCTCCTCGGCCTGTTCGGCCCGCTGCTGATCGCCCCCCAGGACGATGCCCAGCCGGAGCGTCGCGATTCCCCCGCCCCGTTGCAACCGAAGGAGGCGCAGTTCGCGACCGCGATCGAACCCCTCGAAGCCCGCCCCGGCGAGGTGGTCGAGTACCGGGTGAGCGTGACGCTGGACCCGACGTGGCACATCTACGCGATCTCGGAGACGATCCCCGAAGGCGTGGCGGCCGTGCCGACCCGCTTCGACCTGTTCGGGCTCGGCGGCCTGGAGCCGGCCGGCGAGTGGTCCTCGGACCGCGAGGCGCACGTGCCGGAGGAGGTCTCCGGGGTGCTGGCGTACGACTACTTCGAGGACGAGGTCGTCTGGACGTTGCCCCTGCGGGTGCCGGCCGACGCGGCGCCGGGCGAGCGGACGCTCCGGACGCAGATCCAGTTCCAGCTCTGCGACCCGAAGAGCTGCAAGCCGCCGACCCGCCTGACCCTGCCCCCCGTCACCCTGACCGTCCTGGAAGGCGACGGCTCAACCCCGAGCCCTGCTCCTGCCGATCCTGCTCCCGCTCCTGCCGATCCTGCTCCCACCGCTCCTGCCGATCCTGCTCCCGCCGATTCAGCTTCCGCCCCTTCCGCGGAACCGAGCGCCGCGGCTCCTGCCGCGCAGGACGACGCCCAGCCCGAGCGGCGCGATTCCCCGCCGGTCCTCCAGCCGAAGGAAGCCCAGTTCGCCACCTCCCTGGAGCCGGTCGAAGCCCGCCCCGGCGAGGTGGTCAACTATCAGGTATCCGTGACGCTCGACCCGACGTGGCACATCTACGCGATCTCGGAAACGATCCCCGAGGGGGTGGCCGCCGTGCCGACCCGCTTCGACCTGTTCGGCCTGAGTGGTCTGGAGCCGGCCGGCGAGTGGAGCTCGGACCGCGAGGCGCACGTTCCGGAGGAGGTCTCCGGGGTGCTGGCGTACGACTACTTCGAGGACGAGGTCGTCTGGACGTTGCCCCTGCGGGTGCCGGCCGACGCGGCGCCGGGCGAGCGGACGCTCCGGACGCAGATCCAGTTCCAGCTCTGCGACCCGAAGAGCTGCAAGCCCCCGACCCGGCTCACATTACCCCCGGTCACCCTGACCGTCCTTAAGGGCGATGGAGCGGCCCGGGTCCCGAAGCTGACGTCCTCGTCGGCGGTCGAGAAACCGGGTGCCCCGGAGACCTCGGCCTCGGACGAGGCTGAAGCGGTCGCCACCAGCCCCGGCGTCGCGACCGGGGAACTCGCGGAGAAGCTCGACCAGGGGTTGCTCCCCTTCATGGCCTGGTCGGCCCTGGGCGGCCTGGTCGCCCTGCTCATGCCCTGCGTCTGGCCGATGGTGCCGATCACGGTCAACTTCTTCGTCAAGCAGGGCCAGGTGCGCAAGGACCGCAGCACGACCGGCCTGGCCGTCACCTACTGCCTGGCGATCATCGGCGTCTTCACGCTGGTCGGCGTCCTGTTCTCGGCCTTCTTCGGCGCGGCCTCGCTCTCGCAACTGGCGAACGCGGCCTGGCTCAATCTGCTGGTCGCCGGCCTGTTCATCGCCTTCGGCCTCAGCCTCCTCGGCGTCTTCGAGATCCGGTTGCCGACCTCCCTGCTCAACGCCTCGGCCCAGGGCGAGGCCCGCGGCGGCCTGGTCGGCGTGATGTTCATGGCGATGACCCTGACGATCACCTCGTTCACCTGCACCTTCCCGGTCGTGGGCGCCCTGCTCGTGCTGGCGGCCGGCGGCAGCTACCTCTACCCGGTGATCGGCCTGGCCACCTTCGCCACGGTGCTCGCCCTGCCCTTCTTCCTGCTCGCCCTGGCCCCGGGCCTCCTGCAGAGCATGCCCAGGAGCGGCGACTGGATGAACGCCGTGAAGGTCGTCGGCGGCCTCATCGAGATCGGCGCCGCCTTCAAGTTCCTCAACACCGCCGAGATCAGCCTGGGCGCCAACCCCGAGGACGCCTGGCTCGACGCCCAGGTCCTGCTCGCCACCTGGGTCATCATCGCCGTCGTCTGCGGCCTGTACCTGCTCGGCATGTTCAAGACGAACCACGACCACGGCGAGGTGCAGGTCGGCGCCGGCCGCATCCTGTTCGGCACCCTCTTCCTCGGCCTCGGCCTCTACTTCTCGCCCGCGTTGTTCGGCTACCCGCCCAGGAGCAAGATTTACGACCGCGTCGTCGTCGGGCTGCTCCCGGCCGATGCCGATGAGATGGACATCCTCCTGCAGATGCAGAAGCGCGGCATGACCGGAGGGGGCGGGGGCGGCGGTGCCAGCCCCGGCGGGATGATCGTGGACGCCGACGAGACCGACCCCGTCCGCCGCGCCCGCAACTTCCACGGCGTCTGGTGGGGCATGAGCTACGAGGCCGCCCTCGAACAGGCCAGGGCCACCGGCAAGCCGGTCCTCATCGACTTCACCGGCGTCAACTGCGCCAACTGCCGCCTGATGGAGAAATCCGTCATCCCCCGGCCCGAGGTCGTCGAGCGCCTGGAGCAGTTCATCCCCGTGCAGCTCTACACCGACCGCGTCCCGGTCGACGGCCTGACCCCCGACGAGAAGTTCGACCTGGCCGAGCAGAACCTCATGCTCGAAGTCGAGCTGACCAGCCAGCAGGTCAGCCCGCTCTACGTCATCCTCACCCCCGACGAGCAGCTCGTCGTCACCCCCCGGGGCGGCTACATCGAGCCCGCCGACTTCGTCTCCTACCTCGACCGCGGCCTCGCCGAGTACGGCAACCTCGCCAAGACGGCCTCCGCGGGCGAGTGATTCACGCGCCCTCGCCGCGTGAATCGGCCGAACCGGAACGGCCCCCGCATCCCTCGACTCCCATCGGGCGGATGCCGGGGCCGTTTCCCTTCCTCCTGGCATCGTCCCTCACCCCGTCGTCCCCGCCGATTTGCTCAGGATGAGCCGCCCGTCCCGCTGCACCACATCGCAGGTCTCCTCGTCGTTCCCGAGTCGGTCGAGGATCGCCCGGTCGGTCCCGCCGTACCGCAGGTCATTCACGCAGCAGACCCCGATCGCCCGGCACGCCCGCTCGATTTCCTCGGCCGTCTCCGGCTGCTTGAGGAAGTGTGTCGTGATGTTCTCATCATTCAAAGGGGCGAGCAGGTCCGGGGCCTCGAACTCGGGCGACTCGCACGCCAGGCATTGACCCGTCGTGTAGAACGGGCCGGGCACGTTGAGCGGGCAGCGCTCCGGGTGCTGGTGGATCGTCCCCGGCTCCACCTCGACCGCCTCGCCTGCCGCTCGTCGCTCGCGATACCTTCGGAACCAGCCGAACATGGAATGCCTCCCTTCCCCCCGTCGCCCCGATCGGCCGACCCTCGCCCGGCACCCCGGGGGACGCGATGCCCGCTCCAGCCAGCCCTCGACCTTCGCCCGCAAGTCCTCCATCGGGCGAAGTCCGACGATCGTCTCCACCCGTTCCCCCCGGACGAATCCCACGATCGCCGGCAGATTGCCCACTGCACAGCTTCGGAGAAATACCCCCTGCTCCGGATCATCTGCGTCGATCGCGCCGAAGAACACCCGATCCGCGAACGCCTCTCGGACGCCCCTGAGCCGCTCCTCGCAAGGCCGATCAACCTGGTTCCAGACCGCCCAGGCATGCAGCACCACGACCGGATGCCTCGCAATCGCCTCGTCCCGAGCGAAGTGATCAAGCGCAATGGACGAGGGCCGCCATTCCGGTTGCATCGGCGTTGCGCCTCCCGCGAGGGTCGGGAGGATTCGATCCCCCCCGTTGCCCGTCGTCACGCCTTCCCCCGCGACTCCTTCTCCGCGATCCCGCTGATCCCGAACCGACGGCCCAGCTCCTCCTCCACGGCCGACCAGTGCAGGTCGCGGTGCCCGAGCATCACGATCGCATGGAAGACCAGGTCGGCGACCTCCTTCACCAGGTGCTCCTTCCCCTCCTCCCCCGGCTCGTCGGCCGCCTCGACCACCTCGGCCGCCTCCTCGGTGATCTTCGCCGCGATCTTCGGCACGCCCCCGTTGAGCAGCGAGACCATGTACGACCGCCCCTCCGGCGGCCTCGCCTTCCGCTCGGCCACCAGGTCGGACAGGGCATGCAACACCTTCGGCTGATCGGCCACGGCAAACGCTCCGGACTCGTCGGTTCCTCGCTCAACCCGGCCGATTTGCGCATCGGCCCCTCCGTGATCATACCCGAACCGTCCCCCACGCTCCGCCCGTCTTCGCTCCTCCCCGTTCTCTGCGACTCCGCGCCTCTGCGCGCGTCCCTCCCTCCCGTTCACCCTCGAACCTTCCGCGCCGATCGTTCCTCCGCTTGTCTCGCCCGCCCCTGATCGGCGAAGATGGGAGACTTCACCCGGCCGCCGATCGAATCGGCCGGGACGGATGGTTTCATCTTCAGGACTCTTCTGGACACGAGGACGGCGGATGATTCGCTCCGGACCCCACATCACCCCGCTGCTCCTCCTCGGCCTGGTCGCCCTCAGCCCCGCGGCCCTGCCGACCGCGACCGCCCAGGGCCTCGAGTCCTCCGGCTACCGCGCCGAGCGGCTCCCCTTGCCCGCCGACGTCCTGCCGAGCTGCATGGCCGTCCGTCCCGACGGCACCCTGGCCGTCGGTTCGATGGATGGCGACGTCCTGCTGATGGTCGATTCCGACGGCGACGGCATCCCCGACGCGTACCACCGATGGGCCGGCACCCTGCCGCACTGGCCGCTCGGCATGATCGCCGAGGGGGACGACCTGATCGTCGCCACCCGCTCGGCCCTGATCCGCCTCTCCGACACCGACGGCGACGACTGGGCCGACCGCTGGCTCACCGTCACCGACGAATGGGACGTGACCCGCGACCACCACGACTGGACGACCGGCATCGCCACCTGGCCCGACGGCTCGTACGTGGTCAGCCCCGTGACCGACGACGTCCGCGAGCGCTCCGTCGAGGGGCGCCACCACCTGCGGGGCAAGGCCATCAAGGTCGATCCCGACGACGGCTCGGTCGAGGTCCTCGCCCACGGCCTCCGCTATCCGACCGGCTGGGCCACCCGATCGGCCGACGGCCTCGTCGTCTTCACCGACAACCAGGGGCAGCAGAAGACCAACTGCGAGATCAACGTCCTCCGCCCCGGCCACTGGTACGGCTACCCGAGCCAGGCCGACCCCCCCTCCGGCCCCGAGGGGGCCGAGCCGTACACCCCGAACGTCCTCATCCCCTACCCCTGGGCCCGGTCGGTCAACGGCCTCGCCTTCGCCGAGACAGAAGGCAACTTCGGCCCGCTCGAAGGCCAGCTCGTGCTTTGCGAATATAACAACCGCTTCATCATGCGGGCCTCGCTGGAGGAGGTCGACGGCGAGGTCCAGGGGGCCTGCTACCCGTTCCTCGGCAACCTGCTCGGCCCCTTGACGCTCGCGTTCGCCCCCGACGGCACCCTCTACGTCGGCAGCATCCGCGAACCCTCCTGGGGGGGCGAGCCCGAGCAAGGCGCGATCTACCGCGTCCGATTCACCGGCGAGCCCGCCTTCGGCATCGCCGAGGCCACGGCCGAGCCCGACGGCTTCACCCTCCGCTACTTCACCGCCCCCCCCGATGCCGACCTCGCCCTCGACCCGGCCCGCTACACGGTCAAGCGCTATCATCATGTGTTCCAGGGATCGTACCACTCGCCGCCGACCGACATCGAGTTCCTCTCCGTCGCGTCGGTCGAGGACGGCACCGATCCGCATTCGATTCGCTTGAAGCTCCGCGAGCCGCTCATTCCTGGTCGGATCTACGAGATCCGCGCCGACCTGCCCGGGGCCGAGCCCGACATCGCCCACTACACCCTGCACAGCATCCCCAAGCCTTGACGTCTCTCTGAAACGTTGATCCTTTGACCCGTCTTCGGGACGACTCTCCCCCTCCCCCCCCTTTCGCCTCGACGACCCCGTTCGAGCTTCCCCCGGTATCCTCAATGGAACACGACTCCTCCGCCCTCGAAACCGAATTCGGCGTGCCCATCCCCGGCCGCGTCCTCCCCGAATCCGACTGGGCCCGCACGGCGATCAAGCGGCTCCCTCCCCCCGAGGAAGGCCCGCTCGACTGGGCCGCCCTCTTCGGCCGCGAGGCGCCGATCGTCCTCGACCTCGGCTGCGGCAACGGACGCTTCACCCTGCTCAGCGCCCTGAATCGCCCCGATCACGACCACGTCGCCATCGATATCGTGCCCGCCGTCGTCCGCTACGCCACCAAGCGCGCCAACCAGCGTGGCTTGCACAACGTCCGCGTGGCGGTGAAGGATGCACAATCGTTCCTGCGATCCTATGTCCCTCACGAGAGCGTTTCCGAGATCCACCTCTATCACCCCCAGCCCTACCACGACCCGAAAGAGGCCCGCCTGCGCCTCGTCACCCCCGCGGTCTTGAAACACATCCACCGCGCCCTGAAGCCCGGCGGCCTGTTCGTCGTCCAGACCGACAGCCCGGAGTACTGGGAATACATGACCCGGATCCTCCCCTCCTTCTTCACCGTCCGGCCCCATCCTTCCCCCTGGCCCGACGCCCCCGAGGGCCGCTCACGCCGCGAGATCCTCGCCCGCAGCCGCGGCCTCCCCATCTTCCGCGCCGTCTGCACCCGACGCGACGAGCTCCGGCAGGGGGACATCCGCGAACTCGTCCAGAACCTCCCCCGCCCCGACTTCGTCACCCAGGGTCCCTCCGCCGAACTCGACGCCCTGGAAGCCGGAGAGGCCGGCGGCGGCCCCAGGCAAGGCCGCCCCGGCCCTCGCCGCGGCCGACCCCCCGGCCGCCGTCGCCGCCCGTCCTGATCCCGCTCGCCGGAGGCCCTCCCTGGCCTCGATCACAACCGATCAGGCCAGGCCCTCTTCCGGCTTCGGTCCCCCCTTCGGCTTCCGGCGTGACGGTCCCCGACGCGGCGTCTCGATCGTGCGGGGTGCATCGGCCCCCTCGGTTCCGAGCGCCACCACCGCCGCCTCCGACCGGTCCATCCGCGATCCATCGAAGAAGGCGAATTCCGGGTTCCCGTAATGCTGGTAGGCTCCCCAGCTCAGGGCTCCCCCCGGCACGTGAGCCAGCCGGGCGACCGCCCGCCGCGCCGCCTGCATCGCCCGGTGCATCGCCTGCGGGCGAGCGGCATCGAGCCGCCCGTCCTCCCCCTCCGCGAGCCCGAGCAAGCCCCGATAAAGCGTCTGCGAGAAGACCGTCGCCGCCTCGTCATTGACCGGCCAGGCCGTGCAGACGAAGTTCGACACCCCCCGCTCGAAGAACGATTCCGCGAAGCTCGGCGCCAAGCCCGGATGGTAGCCGACCACCCCCCCTTCCAGCCTCGACGGCACCACGCCCGATTCGCACGCATTCAGAAACACGAACCTCGGCACCCGATCCACCCGCCTCATCTCATGGGCCGAGATCACCTGGCCGTCCGAGAACACCAGGCCCGACCCCGCCGGGTCGTCCTTCTCGTAGAAGGCATGACCGGCATAGTGGAAGGCGTCGTACGTCCGCCCCATCAAGAGGCGCAGGACATTCGTCCGCGTCGCCTCGCCGGGACCGATCAACGCATCAACTTCCACCCGGTTGCCCGAGTGCCCCCAGGCCGCGTTGAACGCCCGGAACAGCTCGACCGTCGCAATCCCTTCGCGTCTCGCCCCCGGCAAGGGCGCATCGGCCGCCGGATCGGCCACGACCAGGACGCGCAGGAATCTCCGCGGCGGCGGCGGCGGCTCCGGAGGCGCCCCGAACCCGCTGATCAACTGCCGGGTCAGCCCCCGGCTCGTCCCCAGGAAGGCCGACCCGTCCGCCACGCCATCGGCCGATGCATCCAGATCCGCCTCCGCGTCCCCTTGCTTCCAAAGCTCCGGACGCGCCACCATCTCCCAGTGGATCCGGGCCGAGGTCGCGTCGAGCATCATCACCAGCGGCCCCCCTGTGCGCAGCAACGGCCGGAAGTCACGCGGCAAGACCAGTTGACCCAAAAACCTGCCCCGCGCGAATTGCCGATCCGCGTCGTACTCGGTCGCCAACTCGTCGTTGGCCGAGGCCACCAGCGCCGGGTCCACGTCGATCTCCCGCATCGGCAACGCCGCCGACCGCGTCACCGCCCCGAACCGGAACACGCGGCGGTTCGACACGTCTCCCGGGCCGAATCGGACGGTCATCCGGACCGGATCGGCCCCTTCCTGAGATTCCATCCCCCCTCCCGACGCCCAGCGCCGCCGACGCTCGGACCATTGCCGGGCGAACTCGTCGCGCTCGAACGCCATCGCCCGGTCGTCCAGCGCATTCAACTGTTCCTCGGTCAACGGTTCATAATCGAGAATCAACCGATGCGATTTCGCGAACTCCTTCTTGAGCTGCCGGAACGTCCGATCCACCTCCGGGACGATCCGGGGGTCGGACAGCGCGAACGTCAGGTGCTCGACCCGCTGATTGTCGGCCACGTCCAGCCCGCTGAACGCCAGCTTGATCCCCCTGACCCACGCCTCGGCCGCCTCGGCCGGCGGCAGGTGGGCGTTCTTCGTCCCGATCGGCGCGGCGGCCAGGTGCCGCTTCCCCAGCTTCCCCAGCGCCCAGAGCAACTCCCTGGCCAGCACCGTCAGCTCCGGCGCCCCGAATCCGCCCGGGACCCCCATCCCGCACAGCGCGATCACCCGAGACGGCTCCCTCGGGTCCGGCAGGAAGTACGGCTGCCCGAGCGTCCCCTGCGCCAGGCCGCGCTCGATGATCGGACCCAGGAACCGATGCGCATGCGACAACGCCGGCGAGCCCGACCCCGCCTCCACCGCCTGTCGAGTCTCGGGGCAGTGACAACGACTCACGATTTCATCCAATGCCCAGGCCGGATCGCCCGGCCTTGGCGTCTCCCCCGCATAATGCCCGAGCGCGATCGCGTCGATCGGCGGCGCATCGCCCCGGCCCGCGGCCCGCAACGGCCGCGACCCGACCGCCGAGATCTCATCCAACGCCAGGTGAATCGCGATCCTCGGCGGCTCGATTCGGCGCGTGCCCCCGTCCTCCCGCGTCGATCCCGCACGACCCGGGACCACGTCCCCCAGGATCAACTCCTCCATCGTTCGTGCTTCGTGCGGCAACGTCGCCGGCTCACCCTCGAACGCCTCATCCTCGACCGTCCCGCGCCGGGCCGCGGACCGCGAGCGGGTCCTGTTCAACGAGACCTCGAAGGCCGACCGCTGCGTCTCCTGTCGCTCCGACCAGCGCCGGGCCGCCTCGGGATCGTGCCGAGGCTCGGCGAGCGCGAACTCGGCCGAATCACCCCACGGTTGCTCCACGACGGCACCCGACTCCTCCGCGATCACCGAGCCTGCTCCCCTCGTTCCCGAGCCGCGCAGCTCTCCGAACCGGAGCACTGCGTCCACGGCATTCAGGACGTTCGGATTCTCAAGCATCGCCGCATGCTCATTCCGAACCGTGAACGTCCGCACCCGAATCGGGTTCCCGTCGCGGTCCCGCAACCGGCCCAGCCTCCGGGAGACGCTCCCGTCGCCGTCCGTGGTGAACAGGTAGTGCGCCGCCGCGTCGAACCCCCTCGGCTGCGGGGCGCGGGCCAGGTGGTCGAGCTTCCCCGGCGCGATCCCGTCGGGCGTCTCCAGCCCCTTGCCGGCGATGTAGATCAGGCGATCCTCGATCGCCCGCCTCACCTCGGGTTCGTCGAGCGACCGGGCCAGCCCCTCGTGAAAGGCTTTTGCGTTCGCCAGGTGCCGCGCCGAGACCCCGGTCGATCCGTACGTCGCCGGGTCATACAGGGCTTCCGCCTTCGCATCCACGATCGGAGACGGCAATAACTGATACACCCCCGGGAACGAATGCACGACCCGGAGCATCCCCGCCATGTCGCGCGACAGGTCGAGCCGCTCCAGCATCCAGACCGTGTTCGCCAGCCCGTTGAAGACCTGCGGGACCAGATACGACCCGTGGTTGGGCGTCCCCAGCATCACCAATCGACCGCCACGCGCGTGCCGCTCGGCGCCTCCCGACCACATCGACCGCCACCGCTCGCCGTGCCGGTCGATGAAGCTGCGCGCCACCAGGCCCCCCATCGAGTGCGCCACCAGGTGCACCGGCTCATCGGGGCCGAAGTGCGTGTTGATGCTCGCCAGCAGGGCGTCGGCCGCCAGCCGGACGTCCTTCCGCCAGTCATACGAGAACACGACGACCCGCCAGTCCCGGCGCATCGCCAGCACCAACTCCCCGTAATACTTCCACAAGACATTGCCCGTGCGGGTCGAATAGGCCGGGTCCGCCTGCAAGACCCCGTCGCCCGCCAGTTGCAGGCGCCCGATCCCCCCCCGGGCCAGCCGCCACAGGTTCAGCCAGATCTCGTGGTCGTTCCCCCGCCGGTCGATCGCGTGCAGCGCGCTCCCCATCAGGCCGGGCAAGACCACCACGTTCCCCCGCGGCTTCGGCGACGCCCCCCGCGTGCCCGACGGCCGCGCCACGGCCAACGCCCGCATCCGGCGGAAGCGGTCGTCGCCGAGATAGCCCCGCAAGGCCCGCTCGTCCTCGGCCGTCGGCCGTGCCAGGATGTCTTCAAGCTCGTCGAGCGAGGCCCGCTCGAACCGCTCGATGATGGTGTGAGGTCGCCGATCACCGGGCCGGCCATCGCCGCGCCCGGCCCCGCTGCTGTTCGATGCGCTCATGATCACGATGCCCGGTTGCTGGTGCGAAATGTGCGCGCGAAGTGCTCATCAACCGGAAAGGCAATGCGATCCTCACACCATTACCATTCTGCGCGGATTGCCCCGGTGCAACTCATTTCGGTCAACTTCGCCGATTTTCTCCCGGCAAGGGTCGTCGCCCTTGCACGCTCCCGGGGAACAGGGCGCGTTGATCGAGCGTCCCATCCGGCCCGATCGGCAGCGGGGCGAAGTCCGAGGCAAGGCTCAGCGTCTCCCCCGCGTCCACCTCGTCGGCCAGGGGCCGAGAGACATACATCGTCTCCAGCTCCAGCGTATTGGGGATCACCACCATCCTCACCTGAGACGGTTCCAGGCGCCAGCAGGTCTGCACGCACATGCCGATCACCTCCCGATCGGTCGGCAGGGCCAGCGGCACCCGAGCCCGGGTCAGGAAATTGCTGGTGAAGCAATTGACCCGCATCGGCTCGGGATCAATGTGTCGGACCAGGCGATCGGTCGTCAGGTCGGCCAGGCCGATCCCGGTGGCATTCCCCCGCGTCTCGGGAGACAGGTCCAGCACGGCCAGGCGGGTGATCACCGGCCTCGGCAGGTCCGGCATCGTCTCGACCCGTTGCCGGCCGATCACGTTCGGGTCCATCCCTGTCCCGCTGTAATTCTTCCCCAGCTCGCCGACGATCAGCACGTCGATCTGATCGAACGGCAAGCGCCCCATCATCTGCCTCGCCTCGTCCAGCAGTCGCGGCTCGACCTCCAGCAACTCCTCCGGCTCCACCGCCTCGACCTTCGCCGTCCGCTCCTCGGCGTTCTCCAGCAGGGCGATGCCGAGCGCCACCGGCGTCTTCCGCAGCAGGAACGCCCCGACCTCCGGCAGCAGGGCCCGCAAGCCCGGCAGGCCGAGCTTGTGCACCTGCGCCGCCCCCTCCTGCTTGCCCAGGCCGATCGTCAGCATCTTCAGCAGGCCGCTCTCATACCGGCCGGTGAACGAGGTGTGCGGCTTGATCCGGTTGAGCAGGACGATCCCGTCGGCGTCGAACGCGTTGCGGTCGAAGTGGATCGGCAGGCCGAAGGCGTTCGTCCCCAGGACGACCGTCTCCATCTCCGACCGGATCGGGCAGCCGATCGCCTCCTCCGTCACCCCCAGCTCGGCCAGCAAGGCCCGCTGCCCCTCGGCCGTCCCCTTGCCGTGGCTCCCCATCGCCGCCACCACGAACGGCGCGAACCCGAGCCCCTTGAGCGCGGCGACCGCCGCCCGCGTGATCCGGTCAATCCCCACGATCCCCCGGCTGCCGACCGTCAACGCCACCCGACCCCCTTTCGGGATCCGGGCCGTGATGTGGCTCGTCCGGATCGCCTCGGCCACGGCGCCCGGCGCGTCGTCGAGGGCGGGGAAGGCGGTTCGCTGGCGGACTCGGGCGACGGTCGGCAGGTCAATCGCGCGTGGCATCATGGTGGGGGCTCCTTCCCGGCGGGCTCGGCGGGGCGATTCATCTTACCGGCCCCCCCGCCGATCGTCAGCACCCCCCGCGCGGGATCGGACCGGGACCGGGACCAAGATCAGGACAATGCCCCCAACGCTTCATGCGCGGCACGCCGCAAGGCACCGCTCGACGGCGTGCCCCCTCGGGCCCGGGGCCCGTCGTCCCGACCCCCAAACGAATGCCCGGCCATCCCGCGCCCCGACCGGGCACGGTCCCGCGGTTCCCATGATGTCGATGCGTCGATCAATGCCAGTCTGGTCCCGTTTGAAGCGTTTTGTCCGGGTTCCTGCCGATTGTAGTTTTTCCCGCCCCCGACGGGCCCGGCCGGAGCCCCCCGGCCCTCGATCCGGGGGGCGGAAATGTTGAATCCACCCGGCTCGCGGCGCGACGCTGCCGCCATTGAACCGCTCAAGCCCCTTGGCGCGTCACGGGTTCGGGCCGCGGTCTCGACGGAAGTTCAGTCGTTGGGTTTCGGGATCCTTGTATGTACGCGTGTGTATGAAGGGGGGCGTCCCTCCCGGTCCTGGCACGCTGTTCGCGTTACCGATCCGACATCGACCGCGTCTCGACGTTCGCTCCTCCGAGCCTCGTCCAACTCAACGGCCCCGAGTCGCCGATCCCGGCACCCCTCGGGCCGCCCGATCGCGAGACGCGCGAACGTGTTTCCCTTGATTTCGAACCCACCGAGGGCCCCGTCTCGGGGTGATCGCTCGTGGTCTCGATTGCGCTCGAAACCCTGGTTGCCGCGTCGTCCATGTTCGGTGAAGCCCAGGAAAGCCGCCTGGCCGTCCGGGATCGCCAGGATCAATCGCTCGTCGATCGAATCGGCTCGCATGAAAGCACGTTCATGCCGCCCGCCTCCCTGGCCCGCCGCCATTTCTTCGTCGCCCCGCTCGATCTCCTCGTCCACCGCGACCCCTGGGGCCGCCCCCGCTTCCAGGTGGCCGAGCTGAACGGGACCGGCATCGGCGGCCTCACGAACATGACCGAACCGGCCGTCGACTCGGTGCTGCGTGCCTTCTCCGAGGTCCCCGAGGTCCTGCCGGTCTCCGACGAAGGCTCCCCCCCCCTGGTCGTCATCGCCTCCTCGGGGCGCGAAAACCGGGCGTCGCCGCGGGTCAACCGGCTCTTTTATGAGAAGATCCTCTATGCCGATGCCATCGCCCGCGGCTTCGCCTCCCTCGGCGAGCGCTGCGACATCCTGGGCTGGGACCAGGTCGCCCGGATGGGCACCTGGACCCCCGATCGCCCGACGGTCGTGCTCGGCCACCTCCGCGAGCTGGCCGAGGCGATCACCTGCGACGCCTTCGGCCGCCTCCGCCTGTTCGGCTCGCCCGTCTCGGCCACCGTCAACGACCGCTTCTGCATGAACCTGGTCAAGCGATTCGACAACCGGATCGACCTCGACCGCTGGTTCACCGCCAACCGCTGCTTCGTGGCCGGGGCCGACAAGGCGACCGCCTACGACCTGTTCAACCGGCACAACGCGACGCTCCCGCCCGACTCCTCCCCGCTCGTCGATCGCGCCATCCCGTTCGCCCGGGCCCGGACCCGGGTCGAGCTGGTCGAGACGGTCCTGGCCTGGGTCCGCGCAGGCCGCCGGACGGTCATCAAGCCCATGGCCACCGGCCTGGGGCACGGCATCGAGTTCTTCCTCGACGCCGGCGAGCCGACCGAGGCCATCGTCTCCCGGGTCGACCGCTCCCTCGCGTTCGTCCAGGACCACTACGACTACCAGGGGGGCGGCCTGCCCTACACCGTCTGCGAATACCTCGACTCGGCCGTGGTCGACGACCCGTCGCACGACCTGCACGGCCACAAGTTCGAGCTTCGCGTGGTCGTCTACCGCGACGGCGACCGGCTCCGCCCCTTCCCGTCGATCGCCAAGGTCTCCGCCTCGCGCTTCGACGCGGCGTCCGTCGATCGCGGCATGCTCATCAATAACGTCACCGCCTCCTCCTCCGCCACGGCCCGCCCCGGTCGCGAGTACGTCCTCCCGCTCGCCAACGAGAAGACGCTGGCCACGCTCGGCATCGAGGAATCGGAACTCGCCGAGCTGTGCCGCTTCTGCACCGGCTACGTCGCCTCGGTCCTGGAGGCGCTCGAACCCTCCTCCGTGCCCGCCCCGCTCGGCATCCGCGCCCCTGCCGGCCGTCCCCTCGTCCACGTCGCCTAGCGCCGTGACCCATCCTCGCCCCGGCCCCCGCCTCCCCTCCGCCCTCGGGGAGAGGGCCGGGGTGACGGGGCCCGATTCCGAGGCCAGCCCGCCCTGGCCTTCGCCCCTCTACTCTCCCGGGGGGCGATCGGGGGCGATGCCGTGAACCGGGGCGCAGCCGTCGTCTCGGAGCGGCCATCCCGCACGTTCAACCCATGCCGAGCCCCCCAAGCATCGTGTCTCATCCGTTCCCCCTCCCGGAGTTCCACGGCCCGTGCTCGACTGGATCGATCGACGGATCACCGCCCTTTGCTGCCTGGCGCCGGGCGACGTCTCGCGCCTGGTCCCCTTCTTCGCCCTCTATGCGGTCCTCTTCGCGGCCCTGACGATGGCCGACGGCATGGCCCTGGCCCTCTTCCTCGGCCGCGTCGGGGCCGATCGCCTCCCCCTCTGCTACGGGCTGACGGCGCTCGGCAGCATGGCCGCCGTGGGGGCGTACATGCGGATGGCCCGGCACCGCCCGGTCGCCGGCGTCTTCCGGCTGATCCTCGCGGGGGCGGCGGCCGTCTTCCTCGCCTCGTGGCTCGCGGGGCTCGGGTTCCTGGGCGACGCCGCCGGGCACGCGGCCCCGGCCGTCCTCTTCGCGGCGCGCGAGGTGTCGCTCGTCCTGGTGCTTGCACACTTCGGCACCTTCTTGCAGGAGTATTTCACCCGGGACGACCTGAACCGCGTCCTTCCCGTCGTCTACGCCGGGGGCCGCTTCGGCGGCCTGCTCGGCGGCGCGACGCTCGAACACCTCGGCCCGGCCCTGGGGGTGCTCCAGCTCGCCCCGGTCGTCGCGTCCTTGATGTTCGCCGGGGCCCTGGCCGTGACCACCCTCGCGAGACGCCTCCCGACCGCCCCGGACGACCCGACCGCCGCGGCCCGTCGCCCGGCGGGCGTGCCCGGCGGCCTGGCCCGCTCACCCCTCTTCCGCTGGCTGGTCATCTCCTCCGGGCTGTTCATGGTCGTCCGATGGTTCCTCAACTACGAGTACAACCACTTCTTCGAGCGCCACTTCGCCTCCGAGGCCGAGCTGGCCGCCTTCCTCGGCCGCTACACCCAGTGGGCCCTGCTCGCGTCGTTCGTGGTGCAATTGCTGCTCGTCAACCGTCTGGTCCGGTTCGCCGGCCTCCGCGGGGCCGTCGGCCTGACGGTCGTGCTCCTGCTGCTCGGCATGGGCCGCAACCTCTGGGAGCTGACCCTGCTCGCCGCCGTCTGGAGCCGATTGCTCGAATCGGAGCTGCGCTTCGGGCTCCGCAACCCGATCAACCAGCTCGTCACCAACCAGTTCTCCCGGCCCGACCGCGTCCGCGTCCGCGCCTGGACCCTCGGCGCCCTCAACCCCGTCGCCGCCCTGCTCGGCTCGATCGCCCTCGGCACGCTCCAGGTCTCCGGCCTGACCTCCTGGATCGCCCCCGTCGGCTTCGGCCTCGCCCTGCTCCACGCCCTCGCCTCATTCGCCCTGACCCGCCACCTCCAGGATCCGGCGTCTTCGCTTCCGTCCCCACTCCTCTCCCGCCTCGCCCCCCGGGCCCGATTCGCCCGATCCTCCCGGATTGTGTGACTGCCCCTCCCTTTCCCCACGATGATAAGGTCGTGCGATCGCCCCCAAGGCGTCGCGTCCCTTGCTGCTCGCAACCCCTCCTCCCCGCCCTTCTCTTTCTCAATCCGGCCGATCGTGCCTTGAACGCGAAACATGAAAATCATGAATTCGATTTGCCGAATTCACGATTTTGGCCGCCCTTATGGCGCCGGTCTCTCGGTTCAATTCCGCACCCCTCCCCTTCCCGAAACGAATCAGGTTCTTCGCCCGAACATCCTTCCTGGAAATGATTTGCGGTTGAGTGTATCAGCGCACCAGCCGCCGCGCGGCGGGCGCATCGGGGTTCCTGCCCCTTCGGCTGCCGACCTGGTCGCCTGCTCCCTTCGTCTCCCCGTCCCCTCCGGCGCGTGTCGATTCCCGAAACGAATCGGTTCGATTTTGCGAAAGTTGCGATTTTTCAACGAGTTATGCCACTTGTCGCCCGCGCACCGGGGCGCACCAGCCCCCATCCCGGCCGCGCACCCGGCTGAGGATCGGCCCGATCCCCCTGGCCGTCCGTCGCGCCCCGATCCGGCCGGGCCGATCCCCGAAACGAATCGCGAAATTCGAGGAAATCTCCTGCCTTGCAGAGGTTTGCGTCGAATGCCTGACGCGCACCGGGCCCGATTCCCGCCGCGCGGCAGGCCCCGACCGGGCCGGATCGGCGCCCCCTGGCGATCGGGCGGCCCGGGCGGCATCCTTGGAGGCGGGCTGCCGAGGCCCCCTCCGGTCCGGGTCGATGGTCGGCCCGGCCGGATCGGCCCCGGCTTCGCCCGGAGGACGTCCCGATGTCGATTGCCGCCAGGGTGCTCACCGTCGTTCCGCTCTGGATCCTGCTGGGGGGGGCTTCCCTGGCGATCGGGGCCGAGGGTCCGGTCCTCGCCGAGGGGTTCATCTACGAGGAGGCCCCCTTCCCCCAGTGCCACGCCTCGACGATCGCCGAGGCCCCCGACGGCACCCTCGTCGCCTCCTGGTTCGGCGGCACCCGGGAGAAGCACCCCGACGTCGGCATCTGGGTCGCCCGCAAGGCCCCCGGCGCCTCCTCCTGGTCGGCCCCCGTCGAGGTCGCCAACGGCATCCAGTACACGACCCTCCCCGGGGGGGAAGTCGTCCGCCACCCCTGCTGGAACCCGGTCCTCTTCCAGCCTGAGGACGGCCCCCTGCTCCTCTTCTACAAGGTCGGGCCCAGCCCGAGCACCTGGTGGGGGATGCTCACCACCAGCCCCGACGGCGGCCTGTCCTGGTCCCCCCCCCGTCGCCTGCCCGAGGGGATCCTCGGCCCGATCAAGAACAAGCCGATCCCCTTGCCCGACGGCACCCTCCTCTGCCCGACCAGCACCGAGGACGACGGCTGGCGCGTCCACTTCGAGACGACCCCCGACCTCGGCCTCACCTGGAGCCGGACCGGACCCATCAACGACGGGAAATCCATCGGCGCGATCCAGGGGAGCATCCTCACCCGGGCCGACGGCTCGCTCGTCGCCCTCGGCCGCAGCCGACAGGCCCGGCTCTGGCAGGCCGTCTCCACCGACGGCGGCGCCTCCTGGTCCGAGATGACCCTGACCGCCTTGCCGAACCCGAACTCCGGGACCGACGCCGTGACCCTCGCCGACGGCCGCCACCTGCTCGTCTACAATGCCACCGAGCGCGGCCGGTCCCCCCTGAACGTGGCGATTTCCGCGGATGACGGACAGACCTGGACCATGATCCACACCCTCGAATCCGAGCCCGGCGAGTACTCCTACCCCGCCGTCATCCAGGCCGAAGACGGCACCATCCACATCACCTACACCTGGAACCGGACCCGCATCAAGCACGTGGAACTCGACCCGAATTCCCTCGAACCGACCTCCTAAGGACACTCTCATGGATATGCAGCTTACCGGCAAGATCGCCCTCGTCACCGGCTCGACCGCCGGCATCGGCAAGGCGATCGCCGCGGGCCTGGCCGCCGAGGGGGCGACCGTCGTCATCAACGGCCGCAACCCCGAGACCGTCGAGGCCGCCGCCCGCGAGCTTTCCTCCCGGGGCGGAGGCACCGTGCACGGGGTCGCCTGCGCCCTCGACACCGCCGAAGGGGTCGAGACGTTGCTCAAGGGGGCCGAGGCCGTCGGCCCGGTCGACATCCTGGTCAATAACGTCGGCATCTTCGAGCCGAAGCCGTTCGACGAAATCCCCGACGCCGACTGGCAGCGTTTCTTCGATGTGAACGTCATGTCCGGGGTCCGCTGCTCCCGGGCCCTGATGGGGGGCATGCGGGATCGCGGCTGGGGCCGGATCCTGTTCATCTCCAGCGAGTCGGGCATCAACATCCCGGAGGAGATGGTCCACTACGGCATGACCAAGACGGCCCAGCTCGCCATCTCCCGGGGGCTGGCCAAGACCCTCGCTGGGACGGGCGTGACCGTCAACTGCCTCCTGCCCGGCCCGACCTGGACCGAAGGGGTGGCCACCTTCGTCGAGCAGATGGCCGCGCAGCGCGGGACCACCGCCGAGGCGATGAAGGCCGAGTTCGTGCCGATGGTCCGGCCCAGCTCTCTCATCCGGCGCTTCGCCACCCCCGAGGAGGTCGCCGCCCACGCCGTCTACCTCTGCTCTCCCCTGGCCTCGGCCACCAGCGGCGCGGCCCACCGGGTCGAAGGGGGGATCGTCGACGTCTGCTTCTGACGAGCAGCCTCGCCGACACCCCCCTGTCCCGAATTTCAAGCCTGACGAACCCGGAGGAGCCCCCGGACTTCACCCGCTGCCTCGACACCGATCGCCGTCCACGACCATGCCGAATCCAGGCGTCTCAATCATTCTCAAGCATGGGGTTCGCCACCCGGCCGAACAGGCGGAAGGCGGCGCGGGCCTTCTGGCCGGTGTCCATCTTGTCGAGGTACGAGGTCCGGAGCGAGTCCAGCCAGCGGAGGTCGCGGCCCTCGTAGGAGATCGCCACCCGGACCAGGATCGGCCCCGGGTGGGCCATCGCCGTGGCGATCCCGCCGAGGACCTCCTCGTTCGACTCGATCGACAGCGACGACAGGCCCATCCCCCTGGCCAGGGCCGTGTAGTCGAGCTTCGCCAGGTGCGTGGCGGTCGTCCGCTTGAACAAAGGCTCCTGGAGCATCTGCATGTAGTGATACACCCCGTCGTCGAGCACGAAGATCCGCACCGGCAGGTGCATCCGGGCCGCGGTCGAGGCCTCCAGGCCCGACATCAGGAAGCAGCCGTCCCCCGTCACGCAGGCGACCGGCAGGTCGGGCCGGGTCCGCTGGGCGCCGATCGCCGCCGAGACGGCCCAGCCCATGCTCTGGTTGTCGGCCGGGGTGATGAACCTCCGAGGCCCCTGGCGACGCACGGCCTCGGCGGCCCAGTGGGTCGAGGCCGTCACGTCGACGAACATCAGGCCCTCCGGCCCGATCGCCTCGCCGAGCAGGGCCAGGAACCGCATCGGGTCCACCCCCTTCGTCACCCGGACGGCGACGTGCTCGGCCCGCTCGGCCTGGCGGTCCTCCTGGATCGCCCGGACGAGCCGCACGTTGGGGGGGCGTCGCATCGGCTCCCCTTCCGCGAGCACCCGGGAGAGGAAGGCTCCCGCCTCGGCATGGACCTTCACCGAGGCCGGCACGTTGCGGCCGAGCACGGCGGGGTCGATGTCGACGTGGATCAGGTCCTCATGCTTCGGGATGTTGTAGTTGGCCGTCGTGACCTCGTTGTAGCGGACCCCGATGGCCAGCACCGTGTTGACCTGCTTGAAGGCCCGCTCGGCCGCCTTCGAGCCGAACGAGCCGTAGCCCCAGCCGACGGCCAGCGAGTGATCGTCCGGGATCACCCCCTTGCCGCTCACGCTCGTGGCCACGGGGGCCTGGAGCAACTCCGCCACGGCGACCAGGGCCGCGCTCGCCTCGGCCGTGCCGAGGCCGGCGTAGATGCCCACGCGCCGGGTCGGATCCCGCAGGATGTCGATCGCCTTGCGGACCGCGGCCTCGTCCCAGGGAGGGGCCAGTTCCAGCGGGATCGGGTCGTCGTAATCCCAGGTCTCCGACAGCAAGTCGTACGGGACGACCACGCCGACCGGCCCCGGGGGCCCGGCCTTCGCCAGTTGGAAGGCCCGGTGGATCGCCGCGGCGATCTGGCCGGCGTGGTGGACCTCGATCACGTTCTTGCAGACGGTCCGGAGGATCGCCGCGTTGTTCAACGAATGCACCTGGCCGAGCGGCGCGGCCGGGCCGCGCTTCACGTCGGTCACCAGGCCGACGATCGGCACCGTGTCGAGCAAGGCCTCGCCGATGCCGGTCATCGCGTTCGTCAGGCCGGGGCCGGGGATCAGGGCGAAGGCCCCGACCTTGCCCGAGACTCGGGCCGAGGCATCGGCCATGACCGGCGCCGCCGACTCGTGGCTGTTAAGCATGTACGGGACGCCCAGGGTCTTCATCGCGTCCCAGAACTCATTGTTCTGCGCCCCCGGTACGCCGAAGACGCAGGGCACTCCCTCCGCCTGAAATGCGGCGGCGGCGGCCTTCGCGCCGGTCATCCGGCCCTTGATCCCCGCCCCTTGCTCCGGGGGGACGGCGACCAGCGGCAGCCTCGGATCGGGAGCCGGTGGCGCATCCTGAGCTGCGGCCTCGGCGGCCAGGCCGGCCCCCACGGTGCCGATCGTCCCAAGGACGGTGCGTCTCGTGAATTCCATCAGGGGGTCTCCCGGGGCGATTGGGACGAGAAATGCCGGATCGTCGGCGGAGGCGGGTCGCTACGGTTGCTCTATTTTGCCCAGTTTTCGCAGTTGGGTGAGAGGTTTCTTTTGGCTCTTTTGGTATCGGCTGTTCCGGTTCGTTGGATTGATTGGGTTCTGCGGGGGCGTTGTGCCGGGCGGGACGGTGGGCTAGGGTGTGACGGTCACGGTCCGAGAGGGGTTGCGGGGCCGGGCCGGGGCGGTCCGGACCGCCCGCGAGTCCCGCGCCAAGGCGAGGCCAATCTGATGCTCGGTCTGATCTCGGTGCTCCGGTTGCGGTCGGTCCGACGGGGCCGTTCGCTCGCGTTCCTGGTGGTCCTTTTGGGCGGGCTGGCCGGCCCAAGCGTTCAGGCCCAGGAGGGGGCGACGGCCCGGCCGAACATCGTCATGCTGTTTGCCGACGACTGGCGGTGGGACACGCTCGGCTACGCCGGGAACCGGATCGTGCAGACGCCGAACCTCGACGCCCTGGCGGCCCGGGGGGCCTGGTTCCGGCAGGCCCGGGTGACGACCTCGATCTGCTGGGTGAGCCGGGCGAGCCTGTTCACCGGGCAATGGATGGCGCGGCACGGCTCGCCGAACCCCGAGCCGATCCCGACCCCCTGGGCCGAGACCTATCCGGGCCTGCTCCGCGAGGCGGGCTACTGGCTCGGCTTCGTCGGCAAGTGGCACAACGGGCCGTTCCCGGGCGACCGGTTCGACTTCGGCACCTCGTACATGGGCCAGCACTACATGACCCTGCCGGACGGGACCGAGATCCACGTCACCGCCCGCAACGAGCGCGACGCCCTGCGATTCCTCGACGAGCGGCCGGAAGGGCGGCCGTTCTGCCTCACCGTCTCCTTCTTCGCCACCCACGCCGAGGACCCGCACCCCGACCAGTACCTCTCACAACCGGAGAGTGCTCCACTCTACGAAGGGGTGACGATCCCCGTCCCCGCGACCGCCACCGAAGCCCACTTCCGCGCCCTGCCCCCGTTCCTGGCGACCGAGAAGAACGAGGGCCGCGTCCGTTGGTACTGGCGGTTCGACACCCCGGAGCGTTACCAGCGGTACATGAAGGCCTACTACCGCATGGCGACCGAGGTGGACCGCACCGTCGGCCGGATCGTGGACGAGCTGGAACGCCAGGGCGTACTGGACAACACCCTCATCGTCTTCATGGGAGACAACGGCTATTTCCACGGCGAGCACGGCCTGGCCGACAAGTGGTACCCGTACGAGGAGTCGTTGCGCGTCCCCCTGATCGTGGTCGACCCCCGGATGCACCCGATGCGTCGGGGGCACGTCAACGACGACTTCGTGTTGAATGTGGATGTTGCCCCGACCTTCCTGGCGGCCGCGGGCATCCCGGCCCCCGAGGGGATGCAGGGCAGGGACTTCGCCCCGCTCTACCTGGAGGCCGACCCCCCCGCCTGGCGCCAGGAGTTCTACTACGAGCACCCGACCGTGACGAACCGCGAGCGGATTCCCAGCTCCGAGGCGGTCGTCCGCAAGGACGTGAAGTACTCGTACTGGCCCGAGTGGGGCTTCGAGGAGCTGTACGACCTGCGGGCCGACCCCTTCGAGGAGCACAACCTGGCGAGCGACCCGGCGCAGGCCGGTCGACTGGCCGAGCTGAGGGCTGCGTTGGAGCGGTTGCGCCGGGAGGCGCGAGGCTCCCGGGCGTCCCCGCGGTGATGAACTCTTGATAAACAATGGTGGGCTCTCGTAGAGTACCACCCTTGGGAAGATTGGGCCGTCCTCTCCTCGTTGCCTCCGGCCCCGCGTGTCCCCTGGATTTCCGGCCGGCTTCGTCCGGGCCGGACCCCTCCGACGCAAGGAGCCTGCCGATGCCCCGCCCGATCCTGTCGCCGACCCGATGCGAGGGGACCCTGCCGCGCCGATCGTTCCTGCGGGCCTCGCTGACCGGCCTCTCGACGCTGGGCCTGGCGGATCTGCTGCGGCTGGAGGCGGCCGCGGCGGGTGCGGGTGCGGGCATGGGGACGGGGCCGCAGTCGGGGCCGTCGATCATCCTCATCTGGCTCTGGGGCGGCCCGAGCCACATGGAGACGTTCGACCTGAAGCCCGACGCCCCGGCCGAGTACCGCGGCGAGTTCAACCCGATCGAGACGAACGTCCCCGGCATCGTCATCAGCGAGCACCTGCCCCGGCTGGCGAAGATCGCGGACAAGTACGCTCTGATCCGGTCGCTCTCGCACGACAGCCCCGGCCACATGAACAGCACCCACACGGTGATGACCGGCTACACGGGGGAGATCGTCGAGACGCCGCCGTACAAGCCGAAGCAGCCCGACATCTTCCAGGCCGCCCACAAGCTCCTGCCGAGCCGACTGCCGGGCCTGCCGCAGTGGGTCGCCCTGCCTCGGGTCCGCTACACGGGCGGGGGGCATTTCGGCGAGTCGTTCGGCCCGTTCGTGGTGACGGCCGACCCGAACGACCCGCAGTTCCAGGTGCCGGCCCTGAGCCTCGACGAAGGCCCCCGGTCCCGCCTCTCGGGCCGGGGACGCCTGCTCGACGACTTCGAGCGGATGCGGCGCACGGTCGAGCAGACCGAGCAGGTCGAGTCGCTCGACTCGTTCCAGCAGCAGGCGCTGACGCTCTTGACCGGCACGACCGCCCGGGACGCCTTCGACCTCTCGGGCGAGGATCCTCGGATCCGCGACCGCTACGGCCGCGACGAGATCGGCCAGCGTTGCCTCCTGGCCCGGCGGCTGGTCGAGTCGGGGGTGCGGCTGGTGACGGTCGACTTCCCCTGCGTCCCGGGGCAGAAGGCGTTCTCGTGGGACGACCACGCGAGCGTCTGGAACATCTTCGAGCAGATGAAGATCCGCCTCCCGGTGCTCGACCGCGCCGTGTCGGCCCTAATCGAAGATGTCCACGCCCGGGGGATGGAGCGTGACACCCTGGTGGTGGTGATGGGGGAGATGAGCCACACGCCGAAGCTCTCGAACCACCAGGGGCAGCCGGGGCGCGAGCACTGGGGCAAGTCGATGTCGCTCCTGCTCTCGGGCGGCGGGATGCCGATGGGCCAGGTCATCGGCGCCACCAACCGACGCGGGGATGAGCCGGTCGACCGCTTCCTCAGGCCGAGCGACCTGCTGGCCACCTGGTACACCTACCTCGGCCTCGATCCCCACGCCATCTTCCCCGACCAGACGAATCGGCCGATCCCGCTCCTGCCGCACGGCGAGCCGATCCGGGAGCTGGTCTGAGCCGCCAGGAAGGTACAGGGCGGCTCGGCCTGCGGGTCGCGGGATTTCAGCGGTACCGGCGGAGGAATCGGCGGTCGAGGAGGTCTTTCCAGGCGAGCATGCACCGGCCCCGGTGGGAGAACGCCCCCCAGCAGGCCAGGCCGGTGCCGTCGCCCAGGTTGAGGATCTGGAGCCATCGCCGCTGGGGGCGATAGCGTCGGAGCCGGCCGCCGAGCAACGTCGCGCAGAGGTTGTGGGCCAGGACCCTGGCCTGCCTCACGGCGACGACGCCGATCCGGGGCAGGTCTTCTCCGTCGAGCGTGGCGCAGTCTCCCCCGGCGAAGAGGGTCGGCTCCCGGATCGATCGGAGGTACGGGTCGAGGAGGAGCCGGCCGTCGTCGCTCGTGGGCAGGCCGATCTGCCCGATGATCGGCGGGGCGACCAGCCCGTGGGCGGCGACGACCAGGTCGTAGGCGATCCGGCCGCCCCGGCTCAGGACCGCCGCGTCCGGCTCGACCCGATCGACGGCCGACGCGGTCCGGACCGCGATCGCGCGGCGATCGAGCAGGGCGCCGATGGTCCGCGCCGCCGATTCGGGGAAACCGCTCAGGATGCGGTCGCCCGAGGTGGCCAGGGTGATGGTCACCTCGGCATCGAGGCGGTCGGCCAGGGCCCGGAGGTTCAGGGCGATCTCGCAGGCCGTGGCCCCGCCGCCGATGATCAGGATGTGGGGGGGCTGGGCGGGGCGTCCGTCGCCGTGCCGGACGCGTCGGGTCAGGTCGGCCCGGAGCTTGGCCAGCCGCCGGATCGGCTTGGCGGGGAAGGCGTGGGAGGCGAGCCCGTCGACCCGGTCGAGGGGCACGCAACTGCCGAGGTCGAGCGAGGCCACGTCGTAGGCGAGCGACCCTCCCCCGGCCAGATGGACGACCCGGGCGGCCGGATCGACCCGCGTGACCCGATCTCGGAGGAATCGTGCCCCGACCCGTCGGGCCAGGGTCTCGACGCTGATGCGATCTTGCTCGACCTCGTACTGGCCGCCGAGCATCCCGGTGGCGAGCCCGGAGTACCAGAAGTCGTCCTGATCGACCACGGTGGCCTCGATCCCGGCCCGGGTCAGGGGGCGAAGCGTCCGGATCACGTCCATGTGGGCGTGTCCTGCCCCGAGAATCGCCAGCCGCCGTCCCTTCTGCGTCCCTGTCACGTCGACGTTCCTCGTCTGCTTCCGCCTCCGGGATGGTTCGCGTGTGCGCTTGCCGGGACCGTGCCGCAGTTTCCGGGCCGATTTTCCTATCGAAGGAGGTGGATGATCCTTAAAATGGATTTCTTCACGCCAACCTCTCGCCGAGGAGCCGGGCGTCTCCCGTGCGAACTGGTTTGATTGGGCGAGAAAGGGTTCTCAAACCGTAGAGTCTCATGCGCATGGAACGGTCTCTCCTCTCTCGCTTCGAAGGGGCGCGAGCCCATCGTCGGGCGTTCACGCTGATCGAGCTGCTGGTGGTCATTGCCATCATCGGCGTGCTGATCGCCCTGCTGCTCCCGGCGGTGCAGGCGGCCCGGGAAGCCGCGAGGCGGGCGCAATGCACCAACAATCTGAAGCAACTGGGGATTGCGCTGCATAACTACCACGACGTGCACGGTTCGCTGCCTCCGGGGCGCATCGCCTCGCCGTCGTGCGGCCGGGGGTTCTTCATCGGTTGTCAGAACACCCCTTGGTTCTCGATGATGCTGCCCCAGATCGAACAGCAGGCGCTGTACGACGCGTTCAATGCGGAACTGGGGGCCGAGGGGCCGATGCCGACGATGCCGGTGGCCGGCTTCTTCGCCAACGCGACCGTCGGGGCCACGAAAATTGCGACCTTCCAGTGCCCGAGCGACGGCGAGAATCGGTTCCGGATCGCCCCGACGTATCTGGGAGGGGCCTTGAGCGGCCCGAGCTTCTCCAAGGGGAATTACGCGGCGAGCTGGGGCAACACGTACTGGGGCCAGGACCAGCCGAACCCGAACGGCCTGCTGACCGACCCGATCACCGGGGCGCCGGCCACGTTCATGGCCTCGGCGTTCGGGCATGCCGGGAAGGTGAACTTCGCCTCGATCCGGGACGGGACGAGCAACACGGTGGTCGTGTCCGAGATCATCCAGGGGGCCGAGAACGACCAGCGCGGCATGGTCTGGTCGACCCTGATGGGCGGCGGGTCGTTCACCTCGCGGTTCCCCCCGAACCAGTTCCGCGACTATTATCTTCTGGAGCACGACGCCGACCGGCTCAACGACACGGTCTTCTGCGTGAACGACCCGGGGGGCCGGCTCCCGTGTGTTCCCGCGGTGGGGAGCGACCGGCTGCGGACCTTCTCGGGGGCCAAGAGCCGCCATCCGGGGGGCGTCAACACGCTCCTCGGCGACGGCTCGGTCCGGTTCACGAAGGACACGATCAACCACGCCCTCTGGATCGGGCTCAGCACGATCCGAGGGGGAGAGGTCATCGGCGCAGACCAGCTTTGAGGTCGATCCGGCCTCGTTTCCCCAATCAGTGTCGCCCGGCCGGCCGGCCGTCTCCTCCCCTCGACGGGGGGAGGAGGCCGCCGGCCGCCGGTCGATCCGAGCGAGTTCGATGATGCGAGGCGACGACACCGAAGACGATTGGGAGGGGGATGATCCGGACGACTGGGACCTGGAGGATGAAGCGGAGGAGGACGACGACGACGGAGAGACTGCCGTCCTCCCTTGCCCCTCCTGCGGGGCCGAGGTGTACGAAGACGCCGAGCGATGCCCCGAGTGCGGGGACTACATCGTCCGGCGGCTCCGGAACTGGGAGGGGAAGCCGTGGTGGTGGGTGGCGTTGGGCCTCCTGGGAATCGGCGCGGTGATCTGGGCCCTGGGATTGGCGCGTTGATCCGGAGAACAAGGGGGCGCGAGCGGATCGGGTCAGATCCAGGGGTCGTCGATGGCTTCCTCGACCGAGGCGTAGAGGTCGACCAGCTTCGGAAGCCGCATCGAGTCGAGCACGGGCAGGACCTTCGGCGAGACGCAGCAGACCCGCATGGCCCCGTGCTCGCGGTCGAGGTGCTGGAAGAAGGCGAGCAGGGCCCCCACGGCCCGGCTCGACAGGTAGTTGACGTGCTCCATGCTCAGGACGACCCGGCGCGGGAGCGGCTTGTCGAAGAAGGTCTGGAGGTCGTAGCGGAGGGGGCCGACGGTCGATTCGTCGTCGAGGAACGACTCGCGGATCCGGGCGACGAGGACCCCCCGCACGACCTCGCATGCCAGGGCGTTCGTGGAAAGTTCCGGGTCGGTGTGGGCCGAGTCGGGGTCGTACGATTCGGCCGGCTGATCGTCGGGGGTCGATTGGCCGGGGGAGGCCCCGGCCCCCTGGAGCGTCGGGATCAGGAGGGCGGTCGGGGCATCGGGGTTGGCCGACGCGGCCTGATCGAGCAGCCAGGAGGCGAGGATGTCGTCATCGGTCGGTGGCGACGAGCCGTTGACGGGGAGGATCTGGAGCGAGAAGCCGAGGACCCCGACCTGGAGGGAATCGCCGTCGTGCGCCTCGGCCTCCTCGCCTCGAAGGGTGCGGCCGGCGAGGATCGTGCCGTTCTTGGTGCCGTAGTCGCGGACGAAGACCTTGTCGTCTCGGCGTTCGATGATGGCGTGAATCCGGCTGATCGTCTCGCTGTTGGGTCGGAGCTGGCAACGGGCGTCTCGGCCGATCACGAAGCGGCGCCCCTTGATCTCGATGGCGCGACCCTTGGCCTTGCCGACGGCGACGATTAAACGAACGCAAGGGGCCCCGGCGGTGGGGTCGGGGGCCTGGGTGCCGAACGAGGCGTCGTCGGCCGGGGATTCGGCCTGCTCGGGGGAGGGCTGCGGCCAGACGCTTTCCAGGGCCGGCCGGGTGTCCGGGAAGATCTCGATGTGTTTGTGCAGGTCGGTCATGAAGAACAGTTGCGCGACGGCCGGCTGCACGGTGCAGACCTTCAGGGCGCCCCCTTCGGTGCGACACCGGTCGTAGACGCGGAGGACGGTGCTCAGGGCCTGGCTGGAGCAGTGCTCGACGTTGCGGAAGTCGAGCGCGATGCGGACCTTGCCGGCGAGGACCAACGCCTCGAGCTGCTGGGTGACCCGGCGGATGTCCTCCTCGTCGATCAGGTCGCGATCGAGGATGCGGGCCAGGGCGATCCCGTCCTGGTCCTCGATCGACAGGCCGTGCCGGGAGGGCGGGGGAGCCTCCTCGTGCGGGGGGTGCTCGGCTTCGTGGCCGTGTTCGTGGTCATGGGCGAGACGATCGAGGATTGATCGGGCGGTCCGCATGGCCGGCGAGAGGGGGATATTGGAATCCGAAGGGCTGGCGGCCGGTTGCAGCCCCTGGCGAGCCTTGATGGCGCGGGCCACCCAGGAGGCGTCGCGCCCGGCCATCTCGTCGGCGGGGGCGATCATCACGAGGTAGTGGACCGGGCCGGCGCACAGCTCGTCGCCATCGTGCAATTCGGTCGGGACGACGATGCGATCGCCGTTGACCAGGGTGCCGTCGGCCGAATTGATGTCCTCGACGAACAGGCGGATCCCCTGCCAGTAGAGCCGGCAGTGCCGCTTGCTCACCCGCCCGTGGTCGGGCCGGAGATGGCATGAGGGTTCACGGCCGATGACGCATTCGCGTTCCGACATGCGGAACTGCTCATTCCCGTAGGCACTGAGTTGGACGAGCCGAACCTCCATAGGATTGCCTCCGAGGGCCCTCGGGCCCTTCGTGATCAGGCTGCGGGGCCAAGCCTTCGCCTCGAAGCACCGACCGGCGTCGTCGACGGTCTTGTGGGGAGGGCGGGGACATTTCTTTCCGGTCTACATCCTCTCGAAGGTTGACGCAAGTCCTCCTCGATCAAATCGGGCGAAATTCTCAGAATTCCTGGTTTCTTGGACATGCAGGCATGTGGACATCCCTTTCGCTTAATTGGGAAGCTTGGGGCCGGGCATGCCGGTCAGTCGGCCGGGTCGCCGGGATCGGAGGGTGCGGGTGTGCGTGCCCACCGGGACCGGAGGGACTGGCCGAGGGCCGGGTCGGTCATGGAGACGTAGCTCACCAGGCCGGCGAGCCGGTCGGGGGAGTCGGCATCGGGTCGGGGGCGATTGGCGAGGTGGTTGTGGACCGCGGCCCGGAGCTGGCGGCGCAGTTTCCGGGGGACGCGGGGCGTCGCGTCGCCGTTGACGACGAGGCCGGTGACCTGCTGCCGTGCTCCGGGGCGAGCCACTCGGGTTTTTTCAAGCCGGACGGTGAACCCCTCGGACTCGACCACGCGACGGGCCTTGCCGAGCAAGGCACCGAGTCTGGGGTCCCCCTCATGGCCTCGAGGGAGGCTGAACGTGAGGTCGTCGGCATACCGCGTGTAGCGGTAGCCGAGCGACCGCGCGAGGCCGTCGAGGCGGCGGTCGAGTCGGAGGCAGAGGGTATTGGTCAACGCCGGGCTGGTGGGTGCCCCCTGGGGCAAGCAGCGGGGGCCGAGGGCGACGTAGTAGGTCGTCTTGCCCTGCTCGACGATTTCGCGAGGGGACTCGGTGCAGATCAAGGCGAGGAGGGTCGCCACCTGCTCGCGATAGCCGGCGCGACGGAAGATGCCCTTGACCCGCCGAAACGTGACCGAGGGGAAGAAGTCCTTCACATCCATCTTGACGACGATTGCCGAATCGACGTGATTCCTGGCATTCGAGAGGATGGATCGCCCGGCCAGGAACCCGTGGGCCGCACCGTGGACGGGCAGCTTCTCGGCGATATTGCGGAGAATCCAGTGCTGAGCGGCCTTGAGGGTGGGCATGGGGGCCCAGATGGCCCGCTCCGATCCGTCTCGCTTGGGGATGGTGAAGCGCCGGTAGTGCAGCGAGGTGGCCGCGTCGCGGTGGAAGGCGAGCCAGCGGAGCTGGGCGATGGTCAGGCCGAGGGCCTCGGCGAGGTCGCGAGGGGAGTCGAGCGGGGGCAGCTCGTTCTCGGCGGCGCGTTCCTCGGCGTCGGGGGCGTCCCACGGGTCCTTGGCGGGCTGGTCGTTCCAGTAGATGCCTTCGCCGAGGTGGACGATGTGGCGGGCTCGGTACGCGTTCCAGGCCTCTCGCTTCAGTTCCCGGCGGTGGGCGGCTTCTTCCTTGAGCTGCTTCTTGTAGGCGGTCCGCTCGCGATCGGACATGCTGTCCAGATCCCGGCGGGCGACGAGGAAGCCGCGCTCGGCCAGTTGATGATTCACATAGGCGTCGACGCCGCCGGCGTGTTCGATCGCCCGCCAGAGCGAGAGGAGGTCGGTGGCGCGGGACATGGGAGCCTCTCCTGGATGGGGGGAACACGTCGGGGGCCTGGGCGTCGCCGGTGGTCGCGATCGGGATGATCGCGGTTCACATCCGCTCGGCGGCGCGGAGCTTGGCGCTGCGGGCCCTCGGGTTCTGACGAAGTTCGCGGTCGCCGGCGATGACGGGCTTGCGGGTCAGGGGGCGGAGGCGGTCGTCATCGCGGAAGGCGGTTTTGACACGCTCATCTTCGAGCGAGTGGAAGCTGATGACGACGAACCGGCCGCCGATTCGGAGCCGATCGGGGGCGGCGGCGAGGAAGCGGTCGAGGATGGCCAGCTCGTCGTTGACGGCGATCCGGAGCGCCTGGAAGACGCGGGTGCTCGGGTCGATCCGGTCGCGGCGAGTGCCGGGAATGCCCCGGATCAGGGAAGCCAGCTCGTCGGTCGTGGTGATGGGGGCCCGGCGGCGGCGCTCGACGATGCGGTCGGCGATGGCTCGGGCTCGGGGTTCGTCCCCCAGGTCTCGGAAGAGGGAGGTCAACTCGTCGGCCGATCGTTCGTTGACGAGGGTGGCGGCGGTGATCGGCTGCGAGGGGTCGAAGCGCATGTCGAGCGGCCCCTCGCGCTGGAAGCTGAAGCCCCGGGAACTGGTGTCCATCTGGTCGGACGCGAAGCCGAGGTCGGCCAGGATGCCGTCGACCTGTGCGATCCCGAGCGTCTCAAGTTCCTCCCCAAGGCGATCGTAGGCCGAATGGACGAGCGTGACCGGCAGGCCCTCCGAGCGGTTCCGGGCGAAGTCGAGCATCATCGGGTCGCGGTCGAAGCCGATGACGCGGCCTTCCGGCCCGACCCGCTCGGCGATGGCGGCGGAGTGCCCCCCCGCTCCGGCGGTGGCATCGACGAAGATGCCGCCGGGCCTCGGATCGAGCCAGGCCAGGACTTCGTCGAGCAGGACGGGGCGATGGACGGCGGTCATCGAGGCACCGGGGATCAACACGAGGACGAGGGTCGGGGTGGTACGGGCCGGGGACGGGCCTCAACTGTCCGAGGCATCGAGGTAGCCCCCGGCCTCGAGTTCCGAGACGCGGGCGAGGTAGCTTCGCCTCGCGTCGTCGAGTGAGTTGAACGTCAGGCGCTGGCGGCGGAGCGGCTGCCCGGCGCGTCCCCAGTGAATCGTCAGGCGATGACGATCGAGGGCCAGTTGGTAGACCGTTTCGCCTCGGGAGTCGCGGCGGCTGAAGGCCCGGGATTCGGCGGTGATGGCCTCGGCAGGGGTCAGCCCCTGGCGGCGTTGGGCCTCGCGATCGGCGTGGGCGAGCCGGAGGGCGATCAGGTGGGCACAAGGCCCGTTCTTGAGCCCCTGGCGGCGGAAGAAGGGGCAGGTGCATTCGGCCTTGGCGACCTGCCCTTCGTCGGTCAGGAGCAGGACCGGGCGGTACTCGCGGCGGTCTTCGGCGACCTCGACCCGCCCGGCCAGTTCGACGCCGGAGGTCGCGATCCGGGTCTCGGAGACGATGGTCACGGCTCCCCGGCGGGCGATCAGGTCGTGGGCGGTGCGTTCTCGGGCGTTGCGGTATTCGAGGCGGCTGAGGTCGATCGGGGCGTCGGTCAGGGGGCGAAGCCGGTAGACGTCGGCGGCAAGGTCGTACATGATCCGCCCTTGCTGGCAGCCGAGCTGGAGGGCCTCGATCAACGGCTCCCACTTCAGCTTCGTGGCCTTGAGCAGGTCGCCGGCCCCGGCCTTCCAGTGGTCGGCCAGGTGGCTGAGCACGAGGTCGAGCTCGGCCGTCGTGTCCTGGGTCTTGCGGGGCAGGAGCAGGTCGAAGCGGATGGCCTGCGACCAGTTCGCCGCGGTGAAGCCGGTCAGGCCGAGGGTCAGGGTCAACGGCCCGGCGCGGAGGACCCAGAAACTCGGCAAGCCGCTGCCGAGCAGGTGGACCTCGATCTCCTCGACGATCGGGAGGAAGCGTCTGAGCAGGAAGAGGCGACGGCGTCCCCAGACCCGGACGACCCTGGCCGTCTTGCCCGCGTAGGGAGCGGCCGAGGAGGGGATGACCGTTTCCCAGGGCTCGAGGACCAGGCGAGGGGGCTCGCCGGGGACCAGCTCGATCCGGAGGCCGCGACGCTTTCCCTTGCGGTCGGCGTGCATTCGAAGGTGACGCAGGGCGTTGTAGAGGTCGATCGGGTTGAGGGTGAAGGTGTCGCGCGGCAGGGCGGCGGCCGATTGGACCTGGAGGAAGCCCCGGAGCCAGGAATCGGGGACCCGGATCGATTTCTCCAGGACGGTGCCGGTCCCTTCGGTCCGGACCGAGACCCCGTCCTGCCCGACGCTCAGCCGGGTGGGGCGCTCGCTGCGGAGCTGTTCGAGTCCGCGATGGAGCGCCTCGCTGAAGTCGATGTTCGTGGTGCCCCAGCGGGGGGTGACGGTCGGTTCCTGCTCGAAGGCGTCGAGGTCGACGCCGAGCTTGGCGTAGGTCCCTTCGTCCTTGCTGAAGACCTCGAAGAAGACCTGATCGGGATGGACGGAGACGACCGGATCGAGGATCACATACGCGAGCGGGTCGTTGCGCATCAGCCACGAGAAATAGGCCCGCTGCCCTTCCCAGAGGCCGAGGTTGGCCGATTCGGCCCGCATCCGGCGGTAGGCGAGGTAGGCGGTCCGGTCCTTCGGGACGTAGCGGTAGTCGCTGCCGACGACGGCGTAGAGCGCCCCCATCGCCTCCCGGAAGCGAAGCGGGTCGGCCAGGGTCGCCTCGAACCGCACGGCGGGGCGTTTCAGGTTGCCGACGAGCGAGAGCGTGGCGTGATCGTCGTCGGAGACGAGCGTGCTGGGAGCGGCGTAGGCGAGATCGACGTCGGTATGGGTCGGCGTGTCGACATCGACCACCTCGGGCTCGGTCTGGTGTTGCGGGGACGGGTCGGGGGCGTCGCTCATGGCGTCACCTCGTGGCGTCGGGGTTTGCGGGAGCGATCGCGGAGGCGCTTCGAGCGGCGGAGGGCCCGCCAGGCGGCCTTGCGGACGGTCTCGTCGTCGGCGTCATCGAGGCCGATGGCCCGCAAATGGTCCTCGGCCTTGGTGCTCGCGAGCGCCGCGAGGGCCTCGACGGCCCCGAGTCGGGCGGCCTCGGGCAGTGAGCGATCGGCGGCGACGGCGGCCAGGGGTTCAAGACGTCCGCGAGCCACCAGGAGCGGCAGGGCAACCCCCTGGCTGTGCAGGTTGGGGGCCGCGTGGCTCAACGGCGTGTCGAGCGATTGACCAAGCTGGTGGGAAAGCCGATCGAAACCGACCGGGTCGCCCATCAGGTCCGGGGCGATTGCCTCGCCTCGTTTCGCATCGAGCCGGGCGAGGGCATCGGCGGCGAGGGCGCGGAGAGTGGCCGGGCCCTCGCGGGCGAGCGTCTCAAGGGTGGCAATGAGGGTGGCAGGAGGTGACCGGAACAGGGTGAGGGCCTCGACGGCCGATCGGAGGATGCCCGGATCGGCCTGATCGGGATCGCTTGAGCGTTCCGAGGCGATGAGCTGGATCAACTCGTCGGCCGCCGATTCGGTCCGTCCCGCCGCCCAGGCAAGCGCGGCGATCAGACGGGCGTCGTCGTCGCGGCGGGGGCCGGCAACTCGGGTTTCGACCCGACTGGCTGCCGCTCGGGACGCGGTCCATCGTGAGAGCGCACTGGCAATCTTCGGGCCGGACGTCGTGTCCTGGGTCCGGCCGAGGACCTGGGCCGCGGTGGCGACCGCGGCGGCATGCTCGGAATCGATGGCGGCGCGGGCCTCGGCGAGGGGAGGTTCGGGGAGATCGAGCAGGATGGCACCGATCGCCCGGGCATTGGTCTCCTGGCAATGCGGGATGAGCGCGAAGAGCCGGGCCGGGTCGCCCCGTTCGCGGAGCCGATCGAGCGGCTCGGCCAGGGGGATGTCGAATCGTTTCTGGAGATCGGACCAGGTGGACCGGCCCAGTCCGAACGCATCGAACGGATTCTGAACGGCGGCCTCGTCGGGTTCGATCGCGTCGGGGCCGAACAGTTTCCGGGCGCTCCGGAGCGCGATGTAGGATTCGGGCCAGCCGGTTTCGCGGAGATGACGAAGCAGGAGGTCACGCGTGGCCGGTTCGTCATCGAAGGCGAGCAGGTCGAGGGCGATCGGGACGAGGTCGGGACGAGCCTGCTCGCCATGGGTCCCCGGGTCGGCAAGCTCGCGCACCCTGGCCCAGGCCTCTCGGGTCCCGAGCCACCGGAGGCCCCGCAGGGCCATCGCGGCGACGCTGCCGGGGGATCGGGTCTGGCGATCGAGGAGCTTGAAGACGTCGGCCGACCGGGGGCCGCGGCCGAGGTGGCCGATGGCCTCGGCGGCGACATCTTGCAGGGCGTGGCCGGATTCACCGGCGAGTTGCAGGATGCGGTCGAAGGCCCTCGGGTCTTCCAGCTCGCCGAGCGCGACGACGGCTCGGCGTCGGAGGGCGAGGTCGGAGAGGTAATCGACGGCCGAGAGCAGGACGCTGATCCCCTCGGTCCGCCGACCAAGGGCGAGCCCCTCGGCGGCGAGGAACTGGGTGACGGGGTCGGGATGCTGGAGCGCCTTGAGTAAGGGGTCGGCCGGGCCGTTGCGCTTGCGGAGCCGCCAGGCGAGGGCCTCGATCGCCTCGCGCCGGGGCCATTCTTCGGGATGTGCAGAGGCTCGCCCGAGCGGTTCGTCGACGGCCGATCCCAGGGCCCAGCGTGCCGGGGTGATGGCCCGCTGAATCAGGCGGGTCTCACCGAGGGCGAGGCAGCGATCGAGCAGCGCGGCGAGGGTCGCGTCGTCCCTGGGGTGTTGCTGCTCCAGCCATCGGCGATCCTCGGGGCGTTCGTCCCTGGGGTCGTCGATGGGTTGGTCGTGTCCGCTGACCGTGAGCGCGGCCTGGAAGCAGATCATGCGGGCCTTGGGCAGTCGCTCCATCAGGCGGAGCAGGCGATCGGCGTCCTCAGGCCGGCGGAAGCGGGCGGCGGCGGGGATGAAGGTGTCGGCGGGGGCGGTGGCGGCGGGATCGTCCTCGATCAGGTCGAGGAAGATGCCCGCGGCCCGGGAGTCTCCGAGCGATTCGAAGGCCCGCAGCACGGCCTGCCGATCCGAGGGTTCGGCCGCGGCCTTCAGGAGACGGACCAGGGACTCGAACGCCGAGGGGTCTTTGCGATCGGCCAGGGCGAACGCGGCCGCGCGACGGACGGCGGCGAAGCGGGAGGCGAGGGCATCTCGCAGGGCGGTCGGGGCGGCGGGGTCGGACTCGGCGGCCTCCTGGAGCCAGGAAACGGCGAGCAATCGCAGCGGCTCGAAGGCGGCATCGAGGGCCCTGGCGGCGACGATGGTGCGGCCTCGCCGAGCGCCGAGCAGTCGAGCGGCCTCGGTCGCCAGGTTGTCCTTGCGAGCAAGCATGACCTGCTCAAGCACCGATTGGCCGCTCGGGTCGTCCTTGCTGCCGCTGAGCAATTCGAGGCCGCGAACACCCACATCGGTCGGGCCGGCCGCCAGCGCCTCCGCGCCAAGACGCGTGGCGTCGGTGCCGAGCGATCGCAGGTGGTCGAAGGCGGTGTCGCGGACGACCTGGTTCGGGTCGGACAGGGCCTGGAGCATGACCGGGACAGCGGCGGGGGTGAGGATCGGGTCATCCTTGGCCAGCGCCTGCAGTCGGTCGAGGGCGGCGCGACGGATGCGGGCAACTGCCGCCTCGGCGGCCGGGTTTGCGGGAACCGGGCGCTTCTTCGACCGGCCCGATGAGGGGGGGATCGCCTGCTCTCGGGCGAGGCCGACATAGGCCCCGAAGGCTCGGGCCCGGAGTTCGAGGGCGGAGACCGGCCCGGATTGAGAAGGCGGGCGGTCCTGTGTCGCCGAGGGGTCGGAAGGACCGAATCGCCGGGAAAAGGTGGCGAGGGCAAGCTCGAAGGCGTCCTGTTCCTTCTGCTCGGGGCCGAGCAGGGGGAGGAGGCGGATCACCCCTCGCGCCCGGACGAGGGGGGGGGCGAGGACGAGCAGGTCGGCGAGCCTCTCGACGGCCTCCTCGGCGAGAGTCCAGGCGGCTTGCTCTTCTCGGTCGTTGATGAGTCGCGTGGCCGTGGCGAGCAAGGCGTCCGGATCGTGGGCGGATTGCAAGGCGTCGGCGGCGACGAGGCGGATGTGGGGCGATCGGCTCGAAAGGGCGGCGATGAGCCGGGCGGCGTCGCCGTCAGGGGCGTTGCGCTCGCGAAGCATCAGGAGCAGGAGGGCACGGTGCCGGATCGCTGCCTTCTCGTCGTCGAGGGCCAGGACCACCCGCCCTTCGCCCGAGGCTCCCAGGGCGACCGCGGTGGCGAGCCGTTCGTCGCGACTG
Source organism: Tautonia sp. JC769 (assembly GCF_040717455.1). Taxonomy (NCBI): domain Bacteria; kingdom Pseudomonadati; phylum Planctomycetota; class Planctomycetia; order Isosphaerales; family Isosphaeraceae; genus Tautonia; species Tautonia sp. JC769. Next base: position 47,709 of record NZ_JBFEFH010000013.1, on the reverse strand, counting down.
AGGACCTTCGCCCCTTCGGTCGAGTCGATGAGGGGGGAGGTGGATGCGTCTCCTCGCAAGGCGAGGCCCATGGCGGCCCGGTACTTGATGTTGGGGTCGGCATGAGAGAGGGCCTGGCGGAGGGGGGCGATCGCCTCGGGATCGACGCACCAGACGAGCACCTCGGCGGCCCCTTTGCGAAGCGAGGGGTGCGTCGAGTCGAGCAAGGGGAGAATGGGGAGCACCGCCTCAGCGTCTCCCAGCTCGGCAAGACCCTCGAGGGCGAGCCCCGCCAGATCGAGCCAGTCGGGGCGGCGTTCCGACTCGGCAGGCTCGGGGGCGGCCGAGAGGGAAACGAGCGGCCCGAGGGCGACCCGATCGCCGTGCCGGGCCAGTGCCCGAGCCGCTCGGACGCGGACGTCGGAGTGGGGCGCGTCCAGGGCCGATGCGAGCAACGACCGCGCATCGCTCGACACCAGGGCGTCGATGGCCGCGAGCCGGACGTCTCGGTCCTCGTCGTTGATGGCCCGGGCGAGAACCGCGTGGGCCTTGGCCGAATGCCGTTTGACCAGGGCAGCAACGGCTTTCGAGCGTATGTCGGCGAAGCGGGCGCTCAGGGCCGCCCCCAGCACGTCGAGCCCCTTGTCCTTGGCCGAGGCGGCGGCGAAGGCATCGGCCCTGAGCTCGGGATCGGGATCGTCGAAGGCCTCGATCAGGAGGTCCCAGGCCCAGGGTTGGGCAAGCTGGGCGAGGACCTCGGTGAGGACCTCGCGGCGGACGTCGGCATGGATACTCTGGCGGGCGAAGCGGAGCGCCCCGGCCCCTCCTCCGGCGGCGGGGAGGTTCAGCGAGGCCTTGAAGGCCTCGGCCCGGATGGGAGGCGACCCGTCATTCAGGGCACGGACGAGGAGGCGGCCGATCGGGGTGCCGGCCGAGTTCGGTGGCGTCTTGCGAGCCTCGGCCAGCAGCAGTTGGAGGCCGCGACGGCGGACGTCGTCGTGATCGGCGTTCAGTCCGGCCTCGGCGGCGCGGAGGGGAGCATCGGCGTCGATCGATGCGAGGGCGGAGAAGGCGGCGTCGCGGACTTCCGGGGCGTCGTCGTGCACTAGCGACCGGAGGCGATGGCCGGCGGCGTCGTCTCCGAGGGCTGCCAGGGCGCGACAAACCTCGACGCGGGCCGAGGGTTCCGCCTCTCGACTGAGCTGCAGCAGGAGGCCGAAGGCCCTCGAATCACCCAGCAGGGCCAGGCCGCGAGCACCCCGGAGGGAGGTGTCGAGCGACCGGCTCGCCGAGGCGTTGAGCAAGGGAGCGAGATCGTCGGCGGTGAGGTCGGCTGACGAATCGGCCCCAGTGCCCGCCCTGGCCGCTTTTTTCGGGAGCGCCGTGACCCGGGGCTTTCCCTTCGGCTTCGATGGGCCGGAGGATTCGGCCGCCCCCCCCTGCCCTGCCCCGTCGGGAGCGTTGGCGAGGTCGGTGAGCTGACGATTCAGCTCCGGGTCGCGCTGCCGAAGGGTGGCGAGGAGGCGGGGGCGGGTATGAAGCATCAACACAAAAGCCACGCCGCGAACATCGGCGTCGCGGTCGTCCGAGCGGCGACGAAGCGCGGTGGCGACCTCGGGTCGGTCGAGCAGGTCCCGATGGAGTAACCGCACGAGGGCCCATCGCCGGACGTCGGCGTGCTTCGAGCCGAGCGCGATCAAATTGGGTTCGGGAGCATCGGGGGCATGGATGGCTTCCAGGGACTCGGCGGCCGAGCGGCGGACGTCCCACTGGCGGGCGTCGAGCGTGGCCAGCAGGCGATCGAGGGCCTGTTCGTCGCGCCAGGCGAGCGGTTCGAGTGCCTGAACGGCCAGGCGGCCGATCTCGGGGTGGTTGGTCTTCAGGGCGAGATCGATGGGGCGGAGATCGCTGGCGTCGGCCCGCGCGCGGAGTTGCTCGAAGACGAGGACGCGGATCCGCTCGTCCGGGTGATCGAGCAGGCCTTCGAGCAGGGGCACGACGCGAGGATGATCGGCCTGGCCGAGACGCCGGGCGGCGTCGAGGCGGAGCTCCGGATCGACGTCGACGCGGCAATGCTCGGCGAGCAGTTCGACGGCGGCAGAATCCGCGTCTCCGGAAAGCGCGGCGAGCGCCGCTTCTCGGCGTCGGGGGTCGCTTTGCGAGAGTTCATGCCGAGCCCGCGCGACCCCGTCGGAGAGGCGGGCGGTGGCGTCGCCGAACTTGCCGGCGGCATCGAGCACCACGAGGCGGAGCGTATTGTCCTCGCAGGCAATGACCAGGCGGGGGCGTTCGTGGACCGTCACGACTGCCAGGGCTTTCACCTTCGCCACGCCGTCTTTCAAGGTCGCCGGGCGGCTGCCCCCGGAGCGGGGCCAGGTCTTCACGGTCGCATCGAGCGATCCGGTGAGGAAGCGATCCCCGGGGGCCCAGATGATGCTCGTGATCAGCTCGTCGTGCGCGTTGCTCTTGCCCCGATCTTCCGGTTCGAGGGTTCCCCGGGCCAGCGTCGAGAGGAGCTTCCGGTCGGCCCCGGCCGAGAGGAATCGCAGCTCATCACGCTCGAACAGCAAGGCCGAGACGGCTCCCTCGTGGAGCTTGCCCGACTCGCTGAGGATGAAGTCGTCGCGGCCTTCGGCGGAGAAGACGGTGACGTCTCCCTTGCGTGTTCCCGCGACGAGCCAGAAGCCGGTCGGATCGCTGGCCAGGCTGGTGATCTCGGCCGGGAGGTCGAGCGTTTGAAGCGGATTGAGCTTGGATTTCTTGATCTCGGCGATCGTGAGGGTCGGCCCCGACGCGATGGCCAGCCGGTTGTCCGATAGGGGGACGAGCGCGACGAGGGGGCCGCCCGAGGACGTGAAGGCCCGGCTCGGCGGCCCGCCCTGGAGCGACCCGCGGTAGCAACTGCCATCGGTGCCGCCGATCCAGAGCTCGTCGTCGATCGGGCACAGCGACCGGGCTCCGGTCGGGATGGGATCGCTGGAAAGGTTCAGCGATTCGCAATCGAGGCGGTAGAGGGCAGTCGGCCGGCCTTCGGGATGCTCGGTGACGAAGGCGAGCCACTTGCCCGAGGAGGCCAGTGCCCGGATCGCTCCCCGGTACGTCAGGTACGATTCCTGGACGCTCACGAGGCGGTCTCCTTGCCGAGGGCTGCCGGGGCCTCCCCGAGGTCTGGCAGACCGGGGTGGGCGAGGCGAATGCGGGTGACGGCGATCAGGCAGGCGGCGTGTTCGCTCTTCCCATGCGACGCCAGAAACTCGATCAGCGGTGGCAAGGCCGCGCGGGCAAAGCCCCCGTCCTCGATCGCCAGATCGCGCAACGTCTCGATGATCGCGAGCTTCGCCAGGCGGTTCGAGAGGGGGCGAAGGCGATCGAACCCGTCACCGGTCCCGCCGTCATCGGTCGAGGCCGGTCGGCGACCGGGCCGACCGGGAGGCAGTTCGAAGAGCATCCGGCGCAGGAGGTCGCTCATGAGAGCCGCCGTCGACGGGGGCTGCTCGGGACGGGCGGGCGGACCGGACCCCCGGGCGATGACGGCCTCGGCTGCTTTCTTGCGGGCGACCGGGCCGATGGTCGGCTTCGGCGCGACGAAGGGGGACCAGCCCTCCGTCACATGCCGATCGCGGTAGAGCGACCACAGGGCTCGGAGGACGAAGGCCCGGACGGCGCGGTCGGGGCTCTCGGTCAGGCGGTAAAGTTCCTGAGGGAGTCGAAGCCGAGGGGACCTGGCGATCAACTTCAGGCCGAGGGCGCGGGTGGCGTCGTCGCTCGACTCGCAGAAGCGATAGACGGCGGCCGGGCTGAGGGAGTCGGGGTCGATCCGGTAGCGGCGAGCCTCGGGGACTGGCTCGGCCAGCAGTGCTTCGGCCACGAAGCGGCGGACGTCGGCGAAGGGGGCCTCGGCGAGGCGGACCAGATCGGGGCCGGAGGGGGACCAGCGGGCGAACTCGTAGCGGGCGATCGCCAGGGCGAAGGATCGAAGCGGCTCTCTCGACTCGGAGAACAACGGGCGGACACGGTCGAAGGTCAGGAATTCGTCGGGCACCTCGGCACCGGGGTCGACAGGCCGGTCGGTCTCGTCGAGGGCCATCTCGGGGCGATGCCGCCTCAGGTATTTTCGGGCGAACTGGCCGAGCCTGGCGTCCTCGGCCCCGCCGCCGATGGCCAGTTGCCAGAGCCGCTCGCAGCCGAGCAAGGTGGCGTCGGCCGAGACCTCGCGAGTGCGGCCGGTGAGCATCTGGAGGAAGGCGGTCTCGGAGATAATCCGGATGTTTGCCCCTTCGGCGTTCAGTTGCTCGGCCTTGACCTGCTTCGACCCTTTCTTCCCGTTCCCGTACAGAGGTGAGCCCTCGTCGCCGATGACGAGGTAATGCAGCTTGGCCGTCACTCCCGAGCCGACCGACCCGCCGGCGTTGCGGACCTTCCCCTCGGCTTCCTTGCGCTGCATCGTGGCCAGCTTGCCGGTGAAGAGGAACGAGGCCCCGCCGAAATCGACGGCGACTTCCTGCTCGGGCGACGAGCCGCTCTCGGCGTGAGGGGAGGGCTCGGAGGGGGCGAAGTCCGCCGGGACGAAGCCCTTGATCATGACCTCGACGGCGAAATCGTGATAGCGAGGCTCGGCCCGCCGGACGAGGGTCATGAGCCAGTCGAATCCGAGGTCGGCCGGCAGGAAGCGCCTGACGTCGCGGAGCCAGGCCAGGACCCGATCGGCCAGATCTTCGTCGAAGGCCAGTTCGCCCCCCCACCGTTTGCCGATGGTGCGGGCCTTGCGGACGGCGGGGTGGTCATCCCAATCGGGATGGAATGCCAGCGCCTTGAGCAGGTCGAGGGGGATCGAGGCGGCCTTGAGCCGCCCTTCGTCGATCCAGTCGGCGGTTTCCCATGAGGTGCCGGGGCGGAGGAGCAGCAGGGAGAGGAATTCGGGGTCGAACGCGTTGGGATCGAACCGGGCGAGGTGGTCCATCGCGAAGCCGACCACGTCGCCGGCGGGCTCCTCCGCCGTCCGGTCGTCTCGGGCGATCAGCTCGCGGAAATAGGCGTCTCCCAGCGCCTTGGGAGAGTGAATCTTCGGGAAGAGTTCCGAGACGAACTCAAACGCCTCGTCGCTCGGGGAGAAGAGGCGGTCGGCGAACCACTCGGGCGTCAGCTCCTTCGGGCCGAAATGCTTGCGGAGCGCCGCGGCGGCGAAGTCGTGGCCGTGTTCGGTTTCGAGCAGGCGCCCCCAGGCGTCGAGGCCGACGTCTCGCCTCGGGTCGCGTTCGCCGAGGAGGTCGCCGGCGAGTTTCCGGACGACCTCGCTGGAGTTGTCGGCCAGGCGGATCAGGGTGGCGACGGGGAGGTCGCGGGCGTGCGTCCGGGCGTACGAGGCAGCATACGATCGCGCCTCCTCGCTCGGGGATTCGAACAGGCGAAGGACCGGCTCATGCAAGCCAAGGTCGCGGAAGCTCCCTTGCTCGAACTTCGGCACGTTGCCGAGGATCCAGACGACGAATCCGTGGACCGCCTCGCTGGGCGAGTCGATCAGCCGGACGACCCAGGCCGGTTCGACCTCGCGCAAGGCGGCCCGGAAGTCCTTCTTCAGGGCCTCGGCGGCGTGAGCCCGGACCACGTTGCAACGGGCCCGCTCCAGTAATCCGAACAAGGGGCGCGGGCTACGTCGCCAATGCTCGGGGAAGGCTCGGGTGGTTAACGGATCCTTCTGGGTCGCTCCGAACACGAAGCGACTCCGGTTGTATGGCTTCGAGCCGGCTCGCGTGCTGGAGCCGTGATACAGCAGGTGGTTGTAGACCCACGATCCTTCGGTGCGAGCTCGCCAGGTCCCCCAGGATTCCGGATAGCGTGCCAGCACGGCCGACGCGGCATCGGGATAGGCCACCGGCATGGCCTGGCCGATCCTCCGGAGCCATCTCCAGCCCCGTCGCACGAGGTATGCTATCGTCCGTCGGCTGATGGCGTGGTCGTGGGTGGCATAGGCCACGTCGAATCGGGCCACGAGAGCGGCGAAGAGTTCCAGGTCGTGCTGGGCCTCTGCCTCTTTGAAAATGCGCTTGAAGGCTCGCCAGGGGCCGTAAGTTAATGGGACCGTGTCGATGAGGCGAAGGAGGCAGGAACGGGCGAACGGAGAGTTCTCGGTCCAGAGGCGGGAGATGACCTCGTGTAACATCAGGCGGTCGGGCAGCGGCACCTCGGCGTCTGGGGCTTCGACCGCCGCGATGCGTTGGGTGCGCTCGATCCGCTGCTGATCCGGCGATTTCTTGCGAAACGCGCGGGTTTGTGTCTCGGCAAGAACGCGATCGAACGTCGGTGCTCCGTCTCGGAGCGGAGCCTCGGGTTCGGGGTCGGGCTCCGAGGCGATCGCGACGATGAGATCCACGAGGATCGGGTCGCGAGCCTCCCAGGCTCGGCGTACGTCGTCGATCGTGCGTCGAATCGCCACGGCGGTACGCTCCGTCGAGCCGGATCAGGATGGTTGATGGCACGTCAAAAGATGTCGTTCGATTTGGACAACCCGGCCAGCGTTTGAGACTGGCCGGGCCGCCCAAACCGAAGACTCGTCTCGCCCGGATCGGCAACGGATGACACAGGAGCGTCTACCACCAGACCTGGGACATCGAAGGCTCACTGGCCCGCCGCCCCGGGGGTGATTACCTCGTCGGCGGAACCGCGATCGGCGCGGTTGGACCAGGCCCGCCGACGAGGTAATCACCCCCGGGGCGATCAGCGGGCCTGAAACAGCCTTCGTTGTGATGCGAAGCGGATCGTTTCCACGGGCGGCGCAACGCCGCCCCCGACGCCGAAGCGTCGAGCTAGACCTGGACTCCTGTCTGTTACTGATCCGTCGATTGGCTCGACGCCCACTCTTGTATCGTGGCCCTCGATGGCTCGCAAGGGGGTACTACAGATTTTTTGTACACGTTGTCGAGTCCGATCAACACCTGGGGTTTTTCCTGGTCATCCCGCGCCCGCTTGGGATCGTCGCGGTGAGATTTCTCGACGAGTCCGACAGGGAGTTCGCCGCCCTGGCCCGCCCCACCGCACCTCCCGGCCCTGTTGCCTTCCTCGGTGCTCGGTTGCCTTTCCAGAACTGGTCGGCGTGGGTGTTGAAAAACGGCTTCGCTTGCCGTATGATCCTCCAACTCAACAGTCGATCGCTCTCCTGTGTTTTCGACCGGTGTTGGCGGCGTAGCTCAGTTGGTTAGAGCAGCGGAATCATAATCCGCGTGTCGGGGGTTCGAGTCCCTCCGCCGCTACTGAGGACAGCTTGCGATATCCCCCGCCCCGAGACGTCGAAAGGCTTCTCGGGGTTCTCTTTGCGCCGATCGGCAGCGGAGAAGAATGCATCGGCGTTCTCGCCGGTAACCGACAGTGTCCGACGTGTTCCGTCCCCTCCGGTGGGCAAATAGTGGGCAAAGCGTTCGCTGATGCGTCCGTCGGTCCCGGTCGCGGCCTGCCCCTCGGGGCTCGGAAGATCGGGGCGGAGGGAAGGCGGCGCGGCGGCGGCCCCTTCCAGATCGACGGCCCGGGACCTCGTGTAGCGTCCGGTCAGTTCCAGCGTCGAATGCCTCATCAGACGTTGGACGACCCGGGGGGAGACTCCGGCGTGACCGGCCTGGGTGGCCAACTGGCACCGGAGGGCGTTGGAATTCGTCGCCCCGGCCTGCGTCGTCACGGAACGCGATCCCGGCGGCAGCCAGATCGAACAGATCGAATTTTGAGCATGTCGGCTCCGCGATCCGGGCGAGTGAAGGTTGGGGTATCGACCGCGATCGTCGCGCGATAAGGCCCGGGGTCGTCGGCCGGTCCCCGGGGGAGCGGCAAGGTCGCGAACTGGCCCAGGCGAGGTCGGGCGATACCCGGCGGTCTGGGCGGCATTCAGCTTACTTCTCCCGGCGTGAGTGTCGTCCGGAGACGGTCACAGTAGAGGGCGGTCGGGGCAAGCAGGCTGCCTGCTCCTGGGAGGGCCAGTCTTGGCTGGCGGACTGGTCCAATCCCAGGGGCGTGCTTCGCCTGGTCATCGGCCCTCCGAGGCGGTCCCCCGGCCGTTGGGGTGTTGACGGCCGCCCCCGGGCGGGCAATCTTAGAACTGAACGCTGCCCTATCTCCCGCCTCGCGACGCACTTATTGGTATCGGATCGGATCGACCGCCTCCCCGGCGGGCGACGGCCGCGTTCGACATCGGCGTCCCCCGGGACGTCCGCCTCGCCTGCCCTACCGCCCCGCCTCATCCCCGCCGAGGCCCGCGCCGCCCCCCCTCGAGGACACCAAGACCATGCCCGGCTACCCGACTCCCCGAGGTCCTTCCTGCCCCCCCAAGCTCCTGCTCCTCGGGCTGCTGCTCGGCCTGGCGGCCGGCTCGGCCGGTTGCTCAGAGTCCGAGGGGGTCGCGGCCACCGCGACGCCCACCCCCTCGCCGATCCGGGCGACCGTGGTCGAGGTCTCCGAGCAGCAGTGGCCCAGAGAAGTGGCCACGCAGGGGAACCTCGTGGCCGACGAGACGACCGTCGTCGGCACGAAGGTCGCCGGCCGGATCGACCAGGTCCACGTCGACCTCGGCGACTTCGTCGAGGCCGGCACCGTGCTCGCCTCGCTCGACCGCCGGGAGCTCCAGGAGCAGGTCCGGCAGGCCGAGGCCGAGCTGATCCAGGCGAGGGCCGCCATCGGCCTCGACCCCGAGGACCCGCTCGACGAGATCGAGCCCGAAGCCTGCCCGATCGTCCTCGAGCAGAAAGCCCTCTGGGACCAGGCCCGGTCCGACCGGGAGCGCTCCTCCGCCCTCCGCAATCGCCAGGTCGCCACCGACACCGAGTACGAGACCGCCGTGACCGCCGAGCAGGTGGCCCGGGCCCGGCACGCCTCGGCCATCAATTCGGTCCGGGAGCTGATCGCCACCGCCAAGGTCCGCACCGCCCAGCTCGAGCTGGCCCGGCAGGCCCTGGAGGACGCCGAGATCCGCGCCCCCTTCGACGCCCGGATCCAGGACCGACACGTCTCCCCCGGCATGTACGTCCAGGTCGGCGCCCCCGTCGCCACCCTGATCCGGGACGACCCGCTCCGCTACCGGGGGACGGTCCCCGAGCTGTTCGCCTCCAGGCTGGCGATCGGCCAGCTCGTCCGGCTCCGGGTGGAGACCGGCCCCGAGCTCCCCGAGGTGACGATCAGCCGGATCAGCCCCTCGATCGACCCCTTCAGCCGCTCCGTCCTCTTCGAGGCGAGGGTCCCCAACCCCGACCACGCCATCCAGGCCGGCCAGTTCTCCCAGGGGGAGGTGGTCCTCGACCAGTCCCGCCGGATTATCGCCCTGCCGAAATCGGCCGTCGTCGAGTTCGCCGGCACCCGGAAGGTCTGGAAGGTGGTCGACGGCAGCGCCGTCGAGCAGCCGGTCGAGCTGGGGGGCCATCGAGACGACCTCATCGAGATCCTCGACGGCCTCGAGCCCGGCGAGCGGGTCCTCCTGGACGGCTCGAGCGGCCGACCCGCCCCGGTCCAGATCGGGCAGGCCCCCGCCCCCCACCCTGAGGTCGCCGCCGTCGCCGCCGAGGGCGCCGACCGGCCCGGCACGCCCTGATCGCCCCGGATCGGCTCGGTCGCGTCCCCACCCCCCGATTCCCGGGCCTTCGGCCCCCGGCCCCTCGCGGAATGAGGTCCCATGTACTGGCTCTCCGAGCTCTGCGTCAAGCGGCCCGTCTTCGCGTTGATGCTCATCACGGCCTTCGTCGTGGCCGGCATCGCCGCCTTCCCCCAGCTGGGGGTCGACCGCTTCCCGAACATGGACCTGCCGACGGTCTACGTGCGGACGACCTACCCGGGCGCCGCCTCGACCGAGGTCGAATCGGAGGTCTCCCAGGTCATCGAGGACGCCGTCGCCACCGTCGCCGGCATCGACGAGCTCCGGTCGATCTCCCGGGACGGCCAGTCGTTTGTGATCGTCACCTTCGACCTCAACCGGGACTCCGACGCCGGCGCCCAGGACATCCGGGACGCCGTGGCCGGCGTGCTCAACCTACTCCCCCCCGGGATCGACCCGCCCGTCGTCCAGAAGCGCGACCTCGACTCCTCGCCGATCCTCTCCCTGGCCGTCTCCGGCCCCCGATCGGCGAAGGAGCTGTACCTGCTGGCCGACCGCTCGGTGAAGAACGTCATCGAGTCGGCGCCGGGGGTCGGCGAGGTGACGATCACCGGCGCCGAGGAGCGGGCCATCCGGGTCGAGATCGAGGCCCCCCGGCTCGCCTCGCACCAGCTCTCGATCCTCCAGGTCCGGGACGCGATCGCGAGGCAGAACGCCGAGGTCCCCGGCGGCCTGGTGGACGAGGGCCCCCGCGAGCGGGCGCTGCGGACCCTCGGCCGCGTCGGCACCTCCGAGGAGTTCCCCGGGCTCGTCGTCTCGACCGTCAATGGCCGGCCGATCCGCCTCCAGGATCTGGGGACCGTGACCGACGGCACCAAGGAGGTGCGCACGGCCGCCCGGCTCAACGGCGTCCCCGCGGTGATCATCCAGGTCCAGCGGCAGTCCGGGGAGAACACCGTCCGGGTGGTCGAGGGGGTCAAGGGCCGGCTGGACCGGGCCCGGGCGATGCTCCCCCCGGACGTGACGCTCGAGCTGATCCAGGACCAGTCGCGCTACATCGTCGCCGCCCTGCACGAGATCGAGTCCCACCTGGTCGTGGGCAGCATCCTCGCCTGCCTGACGGTGCTGGCGTTCATGAGGTCCTGGCGGTCGACCATCATCGCCTCGGTGGCGATCCCGGCCTCCATCGTGGCCACGTTCGCCTTCATGAAGATGTTCGGGTTCACCCTGAACAACATGACCATGCTGGCGCTCGTGCTGATGGTCGGCGTGGTGATCGACGACGCCATCGTGGTGCTGGAGAACGTCTTCCACTGCATCGAGGAGCGTGGGATGGACCCCTATGAGGCGGCCATCCGGGGGACCCGGGAGATCGGCCCGGCGGTGCTGGCGACGACCCTCTCGCTGATCATCGTCTTCCTGCCCGTCTCGTTCCTCTCCAGCGTGACCGGGCGGATGCTCTACGAGTTCGGCATCACGGCGTCGGTGGCCATCCTCGTCTCGATGCTCGTCAGCTTCAGCCTGACCCCCATGATGTGCAGCAAGCTGCTGAAGCCCGGCATGCCGGACCCCGAGCACCCCGGCTCGCGTCGCGGGTTCTACGGGGTCATCGAGCGGACCTACCTCGGGCTGCTCGGGCTGGCGATGCGGTTCCGCTGGCTGGTCCTGGTCGTCTCGGTCCTGGTGATCGCGTCGAACATCACGCTGTACCGGTACGTCAAGCGGGACTACATCCCCACGAACGTGGACGAGTCGGAGTTCGAGATCCGGGTCGAGACCGGCGAGGGGGCCAGCCTGGTCTCCACCGACGAGGCGATGCGGGTGGCCGAGGACTTCCTGCTCGCCGAGCCGGGCGTGACGACCGTGCTCACCACCATAGGCGGGTGGGGATCGGTCAACCGGGGCGAGATGTTCGTGAGGCTCCAGGACATCGAGTCGAGGACCTTCTCCCTCGGGCGACTCTTCCGGGGGCTGCTCAAAGGGGACCCGGGGGAGGCATTCCGGGGGAACTTCAGCCAGCAGGAGAAGATGGTCGCCGTCCGAGAGCGCCTGAAGGTCGTCCCCGGGGTGCGCGTCTCGGTGCGGAACCTGACCTCGTTGCGCCAGGGGGCTCCGGTCGACATCGACTTCTCGATCACAGGCCCCGACCTGCTCCAGTTGGCCGCCTTCGCCGACGACCTGAAGGCGCGAGCCGAAGAGATCCCGGGCATCGTCGACCTGACGACCACCCTCCAGCTCGACAAGCCGGAGCTGCTGGTCGACATCAAGCGGGAGCGGGCCGCCGTGCTCGGCGTCGACGTGAGGGAGATCGCCGACACGCTCCGCGTGGCCGTCGGCGGCGACGACCGCGTCTCCCGGTACCGCGACGAGACGGTCGACGACGCCTACGACGTCGAGCTGAGGCTCGTCGGCGTCGACCGGGGCGACGTCCAGTCCATCTCGCAGCTCTTCGTGAGGGCCAACCCCAGCATCGACCGACGGGGGGTCGCCTCGGCCGCCCGGGAGGCCCCCACCGAGCCGGTCCTGACCCGGATCGACAACGTCGTCTCCTTCCGGGTCGGCAACGCCGCCGCCCGGATCGACCGCCTCGACCGGCAGCGCATGGTCGCCGTCCGGGCCAACGTCGCCCCCGGCTACTCGCTCGGCGGCCGGATCGAGGCCCTCCAGGCCGCCGCCGTCGAGATGGGCATCCCCCCCGAGATGGAGACCCGAGTCCTCGGCGGCGGCCGGGAACTGGAACGCACCTTCGACGACTTCCGATGGACCTTCGTCCTCTCGTTCGTCTTCATGTATATCGTGCTCGCCGCGCAGTACGAGCACCTGATCCATCCCTTCACCATCCTCCTCTCGCTGCCCCTGGCCATCCCCTTCGGCCTGCTCAGCCTGGCCTGGGGCGGGGAGACGCTGAACGTCTACTCTGCGCTGGGGATCCTCGTCCTCTTCGGCGTGGTGAAGAAGGCGGCAATCCTGCAAGTCGATCACATGAACGTGCTCCGGGCCCAGGGCCTCGACCGGTACGATGCGATCATCCGGGCCAACCGGGACCGCCTGCGGCCGATCCTGATGACCACCGTCGCCTTCGTCGCCGGCCTGCTGCCGCTGCTCATCGCCACGGGGCCGGGGGCCGAGGAGCGGCGGTCGATCGCCGTGCTGACCGTCGGCGGCCAGATGATGTCGCTGCTGCTCACGCTGCTGGCCGTCCCGGTCATCTATTCCTACCTGGACGACCTCAGCGGGCTGTTCCGCCGTCGACCGGCCCCGACCCGGTCCGAGGAGACGAGCCTCGAGGAGAATCGGTCGGAACCGGTCCTGTCTTCCTGAACCGTCCGCCGACCTCCGTCGCCTTCGAGGCCGGCCACGGTTTGGTCGAGTCCTCTTCGACCTGTTGATCCTCCACCCGATGGCGGGAGGAGGACTCGTCGTTCCAGGAGTCATCCACCGGCCTGCCAGGATCCGGGGATGCCTTCCGACCCGGCGTGAACGATCGACGCCGGGGCTTCCACCTCGGCCGTGGCGATCGCGGCTCGATCATCGTGGCGGGATGCTCGATCGGGAGCGTCGTGGTCGTCATCCGGGCGTCCCCGCTCCAGCCATCGGCGGAGGGTCGTCCTGCTTGATCTCGGCGGCTCGGCAGGCGGGGCGCATGCGCATGAGGTCTGTCTCGGGGTTTTGGATGCGCCGAGGGGTGATCGTGAGGGGGTAGCCGGGAGGTCCATAACGATGGGGAGGGAGGTTCGTCGGCGGTGGAGGTCGGGGATGGTCACGCGGCTTCGATGGATGATGAGCGGTCTCCTGGCGATCGCCGGCATGGTGCACCTGGTCGCTCCCGGGGTGTTCAAGCCGGCCATGCCGCCGTATCTCCCCGGGCATCTCACGATCATCGTGGTGACGGGAGGCCTGGAACTGGCGGCGGCGATCGGGTTGTGGGTGCCGCGGTTGCGATCGCTGACGGCGTGGTGCCTGGTGGCCTATTTCATCGCGATCGTGCCGGCCCACGTGCATGTGGCCTGGAACGAGATCGAGATGTTCGGGATTCGAGATCCGCGTGTGCTCTGGGGCCGGCTGGCCTTTCAGGCGGTCTTCGTGGCCGCGGCCTATCGACTGACCCGGGAGGAGGGGTGATGAGCAGTCCTGGAGACCGTGTCACGCGATCCGGAGCCGGATGGATGACGGGATGGCTTCGAGCGGCGGCACTGTACAACCTCCTGTTCGGAGCCTGGGCGGTCCTTTTCCCGGGCGCCTTGTTCACCTGGGCCGGGATGGAGGCGCCGAACTATCCGGAGTTGTGGCAGTGCATCGGAATGATCGTGGGGGTGTACGGCATCGGGTACGCGGTCGCGGCGGGTGATCCGTATCGGCACTGGCCCATCGTCCTGGTCGGGTTCCTGGGGAAGGTCTTCGGGCCGATCGGCTTCGCTCAGGCGTTGTGGCAGGGGTCGCTCCCATTGAAATTCGGCGTCATCTTGCTCTCCAACGACCTGGTGTGGTGGATCCCCTTCGCGATGATCTTGCGAGGGGCGTATCGAGAACGCTTGCGAGGTCGTCGGGGACCGGCCCCTTCGGATCGGGTGGACCTCCCCTGAGGGGGGGGACTAGGGACGATCTGCGCGGGGGTGACCGTCCTGCCGAGGGAGGTTTACGTTCTCGGAAGTCTGTCAGCCCGGTGGTAGGATGGGCGGCGCGGGTCGGCGAACGCTGGCGAGGTGTGGCCTCTCCTCCCGGCCCGACACTGGGGACGATCGCGGGGGGCGGCGGACGATGACGAACCGACGGCGATTCCTGGGAGGGGCGGCGTTCCTGGCCACTTGCGGCGTGCGGATGGGAGGAGCGGTCGAGGCATCGGACGAGGAGCGGACGGTGGATTCACCGAGTGATGGCGGCCTGCCGATCGTCGATACGCATGTGCATCTCTGGGACCTCGATCGCCTGCGGCTGCCCTGGCTGGCGGGGGGAGGACCCCTCGCCCGGAATTTTCTCCCCGACGATTACCGGGAGGCCGCCGAAGGACTGGACGTCGTCAAAGGGGTTTACATGGAAGTCGACGTCGACCCGGCCCAGCATCCGGACGAGGCCGCGTCCGTGGTCGAGCTTTGCCGTCGGGGGGGCGAACCGCTGGTCGGCGCCGTCATCGGCGGTCGGCCCGCGTCCGATGCGTTTGGCGCATATCTCGACCGATTCCGGGAGAGTCCGGAGGTCAAAGGGGTCCGTCGGGTCCTTCACGGCGGAGAGACCCCACCGGGGACGTGCCTGCAGCCGGAGTTCGTCCGAGGGATCCGGCTGCTCGGGGATCGGGGCCTGAGCTTCGATCTCTGCATGCGACCCGGGGAGCTGAGCGACGGGGCGAAGCTCGTCGACGCCTGTCCGGAGACGTCGTTCATCCTCGATCACTGCGGCAATCCGGACGTGCAGGCCGCCGACCTTTCCGCCTGGAGGGACGACCTGTCGCGATTGGCCGATCGGGAGAATCTGGTCTGCAAGGTCTCGGGGATTGTTGCCTCGGCCAAGCCCGAAGCCTGGACCCCCGACGACCTGGCCCCCATCATCAACCACGTGCTCGACCGCTTCGGTCCCGACCGCGTCGTCTTCGGCGGGGACTGGCCGGTGTGTACCCGGGCCGCCAGCCTTCGCCAGTGGATCGGTGCGCTGAATGTGGTGGTCGCCGATCGTAGCCTCGCCGATCGCAAGAAGTTGTTCCATGACAACGCGATCCGCGTCTATCGCCTGATGGGTTGAGGGGAAGGAGCCCGGCTTGCCTCGCGGGCCGATGGCTTCGCGATCTCGCTCGGTCAGCGATTTGCGCCCCTCGGTCGCCCCGGCATCGTGTGTTCCGTATGTGAGAGGAGTGGGCTGCTCGAAGGGTGACGCGAAGCCCCCCGATTCGGGGGGGCGACCTGTGTCGCCTCAAGAGCGTCGGAGATGCCCTCCGGGACGCTCGGCCGCAACAGGCAGGGCGGAAATCGTCCCCGAGATGGGCAGCCCCGATTGAGCTGCCCGGCCGTGGCACGGTTTCCGTTCCGATTCTCAGGAAAAAAAGGAGGAGGATCGGTCCGCGGGGGATCGTCTCTCCTTGGGCCTTTGCGCGAGCGTGAGGGGGCGTCGCCATCGAGCGGCGTTTCGAGAGGACGGGATCGCGCGCATCAGTCGGCGGCCTCGTCCCGACCAAGGGTCGAATTGCGAGAGCGGGAGACGAGCAATGTCCGGACTCATAGGCTTCCTGGTGGTCGTAACGGTCATTGCTCTGGTCGGCCACGGGATCTGGGTGGCGGTTCGGGCAACGATCCGGGCGATCCGACGGGCCATCGGTCGGGACGACCTCCAGCCGATCCTGGCCCCGCTCTGCCCCCGATGCGGAGAAGGCTGGGAAGCTCGATCGAATGGACAGGGTTGTCTCGTCTGCCACTGGCCGGAACCTCCGAGACCAGGGGATTCGAGGCAGACCCGGGCCCTCGTCGGACGACTCCTGACCCGGATCCGTCGCTACCGGGAGGTGGGCCTGCTCTCGTCGGACGACGGGGATCGTATCGCTCAGGGGCTCATCGCAGAGTGGGAACGGCTTGCTCGGCCTTCGGCAGGGCTCGCGCACGGCTCGTCAACGCCGACGAGGCCCCGACCGGTCGCTCCCCCGCCTCCGGAGCGAGTCGGGCCTGCTCCCGTGCCAACCCCGATCTCGCCGCCCGGACACGATGTGACGCCGGTCGCAGGAACCCCTCAGGAGGTGATGACGCCCCGGCCCGATGTGGCGGCACGGGTTCGGGCCTACCGGGAGTCGAAGCGGGCGGAGCCGTCGGCCGATCCCGCTCGGACCCCCGAGCAGCCGGCAACGAAGGGGCGCAAGTCGAGCCTCGGCGGCCTGCTCGCGGCGTTCATGGAAGAGCGGAACATTCGATGGGGAGAGCTGGTCGGGGGTCTCTTGATCGTGGGGTGTTCGCTGGCCCTGGTCATCGGCTACTGGGACCGGATCGCCGAGCGGCCGATCCTGCGATTCGCGCTGGCGAATGGGGTCGTCGCGGCCTTCTTCGGTGTCGGTCGTCATGCCGATCGCCGCTGGAATCTGACGACGACCGCAGGGGGCTTGCTCGGGATCGCAACGCTGCTCGTCCCGCTCAGTGTGTTGACGGTCGTGCTGGCCCGGGGGACGGAGGGAATCGGTATCCCCCTCCTTGTCGGAGAATTGATCGCGCTGACGGGGTTCGCGGTACTGATCGGCAAGGGGTCTCAGGCGATCCGTGCGTCGGCCCCGTGGGCGACGGCAATGGGGGTGGTGGTGCCCTCCGCGGCGATTCTGGCGGCCGGCTGGTGGGGGCGGTCGGGCATGGACGGGGGCCTGCTGCTGGCGATCGGTTCCGTTCCCTTGCTGGCCCATGTGGGAGCGACTCTCCGCTCGATGTCGGTCGAGCGACGCACTGCTGAGTTTGACGAGGCGGCGGCAGACCGGCTGTTTCGGACACTCGGCCTGACGGCCTTCGCCGCGGTCGTGGCGATCGGTGCGTTGCTGCAACGGACGGGGGCGTCGCTGGACGCGCTCCACCGGTTTGCCCTGCTCGCGCCCCTGGCGGGCCTGCCGAGCATGGCGGCGGGTTTGATGGGTTGGCGGAGGGCGTCATCGACGATGGTGGTCCATCGGATCGCGGGCGGGTCGATCGCCGCGGCCGGGACGCTGGTGATGCTCGGCGGCGTGGTGCTGGCCTGGCCCGAACCTGCCGGGATCGCGGTGGTGGCCGCGGTGAATGCCGGGGTGCTGGTGGCAATTGCCCTCGCGTTCGCGATGCCCGCCGCCCTGGCCCTGGGGGGGACGCTGCTTGCCCTGGCGGTGGTCGTCGTGACGCAGGTCATCCTGGGGACACTCCCCTGGATCGGGGGCGAATCCGCGGAGTTGGTGTCGGCCCTGGCCTCTCCCGGGAGCGGTATGACCCTGGTGGGGATGGCACTCGTGTTCGAGGCCATGGTTGCCGGTGTCGTCCGCTTCGGCCGAATCATGGAAGCCCGGGCGATGGCCCTGGTCGCGGTGCTTGCCGGTTTGCTCGGCCTGGGGCTGGTCTCATGGCATGGCCTGGGCGTGCCGGGCGATCCGGCCGGCGCGCTCTGGGCGTACGGTGCCCTGGCGATCGGAGCACTGGCCGGGGCAATCGTGGCCTCCTGGATGCCCTCACGCGGAGGGGTCGGTCGGGCCTCGGAGCCGGTCGCCCTGGCTTGGATCGGATCGGGCTTGATGCTCGTGGCCCTCGTCCAGGGGTTCGTCTTCCGGTACGGCGAGGCCTGGGAATTGGCGTTGCCGTGGTCATCGAGCTTGCTCGGACACGCGACGATCGCCGCGCTGTTGCCAACGATCACTGGCAACCGCTTGCGGAGAATCGGCGGCGCCGCATCGATTGAGCAGGCCCTGGTGCACTCCGCCTTCCTGACCTCGGTGGCCGGGGCCTTGCGGGTGCTCTGGCTCGTGCCGACGGCCGCGCCGATGGATCTGGCGGTCCATCTGCTCTGGCTTTCGGGAGTCTGGGCGGTCCTGGCTTGGCGGTTCCTGTCACCCGGCCTGTTCTGGGCATGTCAGGGGGCGATGGCCGGGTCGCTGGGCCTGGCCGTGGCGTCCTGGACGACGGGGCGTCCGTGGTTCATCGAGCAGCGTTCCCGGCTGATCGACGATCGCTGGATCTGGCTCGATCCCCGGGCCTTCCAGGCCGAAGGGGCCGCACTGGCGTTGTTTGCGCTGGCATGGGTCGGCGTGCGAATCGGGGGCCGGGCGGTGTCCGGGCATGGTTCGAAGCCGGATCGCCTGGAGGTCGTTCGACGGCTGATGGAGCCGTCCTGGCCGACGTTCGACCGACTCGCGCTCTGGGGTGCCGTTCTGATCCTGGTTGGCCTGGCGGTCTATGGCGTGGTGCCCGGGGTGGCTCAGGAACTGTCCCCGTCGGGATTCGCCGAGCGTGTGGCGTCCTACAAGGGGAGCGAGTCGATCGAGGGGAGGCTCGTCCCATCGGCGTCGGCCTTCGAAGTTCCGGGGATCGCTCATGATTCGGCGCTTGGCCCGGGATCATGGATCTTGCTCGGTTCGGTTCTGGCGACTCTCGTGGTCGGCCAGTGGGAGCGGTTCCGGAGGCTCTATCTTCTGGGGGCAATGCTCGTCGTCTCGATGGCGGTTCCCTTGATCGCGGGACGATGGGAATCAGACGTGGCCGTGGCCTCGGCCCTGCGATGGGGAGGATCGATCGCCTTGCTCGCCCTCTCGGTCCCGATCTGGGCCCGGGGGTGGCTGGGCACGGTGGCCGAGCGGGTCGGTTGGCGGATTGACCGGGGGCGGTCGGCCGGGCTCGGACCGATGGCCGTCGGCCTGGCGGTGGCGATTGCCGCCCTTCCCGTGATGGCGATGGTGTCATTCGTCTCCGGCGCGGCCCTCTGGGTGCATCCGGTGGATCCAGAGCTTGTGGATCTTTGGAGGCTGGGCGGCGGGGTCTTCGTCGTGCTGGCCGTGCTGGGGAGCGTGGCGTTGGCGGTGGCCCGAATGGGGGAACTCGGTGCGGAGTCGGGTCGATCGGGAGTGATGCGGGTTGCCGGCGGCCTGATGATCGCCCTGGGAGCGTTGGCGTTGGTGGCGGTGTCGTCTCTGGTGGCCGGCTCGGTGCTCGCGGGCAATCCGATCCTCGGCCCGTCGCCGGGGTCGTTCTTCGGGCGCCTTGGCCTGGCGTGGTCGTATGCCCCGCCGATCGTGCTGGTTGCTGTCACCCTGGTCGGTTATGCACTCCGAGAGCGGTCGTCTGGGTTCGCACTGGCCGGGGGACTCCTGCTGAACTTCGGCGCGACGGTCGGGATGCTCCTCTCGGGAACGGTCCCGACCGTTCCGGACGATCCGATGCTTTGGCTTCGTCTGGCGCAACTCAACGCGATCGTCGGCTCGGCGTATGCGATCGGCTGGATGGGGATGCGTGACGTTGCCCGGCGACGAGGGAAGACGCTGGATCGTCCCGATCCGGATGGGACCGCCCTGGCGGTGCAAGTGGCCTTGCCGGTGGTGCTTGTGGGATTGGTCCTGCTGGTCGGCGGATTCGGCCTGCTCGTTGATCCTTCGCCTGTGCCCGCTCGGGAGGCGATTGCCGATCCGATCGGCTGGCTCGCCGCCGCCTTGACCATCGGCGCGGTGCTCGGCGGGACGAGGGCCTCGGCTCGAACGATCTCGATCGGCGTGGTCGCCCCGTGGGTCCTGGCGATCGGAGCCTTGCTGGCCTTCGGAACGGCCCGGAACGACTCGGGCAACTGGCTGACCTTCCACGCGATGATGATCGTCCAGGGGCTGACGTCCGGTGGGCTGTTGCTCGTCGCCTGGAACCGACTCGGCGTGCGGGAGGCGCCGCCGAGCGGAGGTCGTGGTCAAGGTGGTCGAGGAGTCACGCGATGGGCCGCGATGAGCACGGGCCTCCTCGCCCTCTTCGCCCTGAGGGCGTATCAGAGTGATCCGCACGACCCGCTCTGGTGGACGATCGGCGGCCTGGGAGCCTCGGTCCTCCTCTCGGCGATGCTGGCGGGGTGGTCGGCGGGACGAGGATTCCTCTATGGTGCCGGGCTCCTGCTGAACCTGGCAACGACCCTCTGGTGGTTCGGCTCATCGAACGCCTGGCTCGGAGAGACGTTCGATGGATTCCTCGTCATCAATCTGATTGCCCTGGCATTACCGGTGCCGATCTGGCTTCTGATCGAACTGCGGGCGATCCGCCCGGCTCGATCGCTCGATCTACGGCCAGGAATCGTCCCCTTCCATCGGGCCGCCACCTGGGGAGCGTTGCTGGGGCTGGTCGTGATGGTGCTGGTTCATGTGCTCGGCGATGCGGCGGGAGGCTGGGACGGGCCGCCCCTGGGCCTGGCCTGGCCGGTGACGATCGCCGTGGTGGGGCTCGCCCTGGCGGCCGGATTCTGGGACGAGCGGTCCCGGTCTGAGGTGGCGGGGCTCTACCTGCTTGGGCTCTGCGCGGCCGGGTGGTTCATCGCCGGGTTCGATCTCAGCGGCACGATGCTCGCCTGGATCGGTTCGGTGGTGCTCTCCGCGTACACGGTGATCGCCGGGGCGCTCTGGAGCGCCCGGACGGGGTTCCGACGCGTCGCCGACCGGATGAAGATGCCGCGGTCGGCCGACCTGGAGGACCCGGATGCCGGCCTCGTCTGGCTCATCCCGGCGAACATGATCCTCTCGGCGGTGGTGGTCGGGTTGGCCCTGGGGGTGGTCGTTCGCAATCCGGATCTTGTCCCTCGCTTCTCCTCGGGCAAGGCGGCGCTGGCGACGGCATTGGCGGTCGGATTGCTGGCGAGGGGAGAACGGCGATCGATCGTCCGGGCCTCGGCCCTCGGGTTCGGATCGGTGGGGGCGGTGGCGTGGGGTTGGGCCTGGATCGACCCCGGTTCGGCCAATGTCATGCTCGATCGGGGCGTCGCCGTGATGGTCGCCCTGCTGGCGACGGCAGCCGGATACGGCGTCGGGCTGGTCAAGCTCGCCCCCCGGGCCATCCACTGGGCCCGTGCCGCCCGGCGAGTGGTGCCGACCCTTCTGGGCCTGGCAGCGGTGGCCCTGTGTGTCGTGATCGGTGGCGAACTGGTCGCGAAGATCGAGGGCTCGGCCGTGGCGATCTCCCCTCCGGCTCTCGTGGCCGTGGCGGTGACGCTGATGGGTGCCGCGGTCGCGAGTCTCGCGGCGGCGATCGTCCCGGGCCGCGACCCGCTGCGGCTTCCCGAGGCCCGGCGGACCGTTTACGTCTACGGAACCGAAGGGCTGCTCGCCCTGCTTGCCTTGCACCTGGGGTTGACGATGCCCTGGCTGTTCTCGGGGGTTTTCGCCCGCTACTGGCCGTTGATCGTGATTGGCCTGTCGTTCACCGGGGTGGGATTGGGCGAGCTGTTCCGACGCCAGGGGAGGCTCGTGCTGGCCGACCCCCTGGAGCGCACCGGTGCCGTCCTGCCGGTCTTGCCGTTGCTCGGAGCCTTCTGGCTGGAGCCGACGCCGGGCCAGGATACCCTCTTCTTCGTCCTGGCCGGTGGCGTGTATACGGCACTTGCCCTTCTGAGGTCCTCGATCGGCTTCGGGGCCGTGGCGGCCCTGGCGTTCAACGTGGGGCTCTGGACGGTCCTCGGCCGTCGCGAAGGGTTCGGGTTGATGGATCATCCGCAATTCTGGATCGTCCCGCCGGCGCTCTGCGTGCTGGTCGGGGCGTATCTGAGCCGCGATCGGCTCAGCGCGGCACAATCGGCCTCGGTGCGGCATGTGGCGGCGGGGGCGGTCTATCTGTCCTCGACGGCCGACCTGATCCTCAACGGCGTGGCCCAGGATCCGTGGCTTCCTTTGGTGCTCGGCGGTTTGTCGCTGCTTGGCATCTTCTCGGGAATCGCGCTTCGGGTCCGAGGGTTCCTGTTCCTGGGCCTCGGATTCCTGGGATTGTCGATCTTCGCCATGATCTGGTACGCCGCGGTCGACTTGCGGCAGACCTGGATCTGGGCCGCCAGCGGGATCGTGGCCGGCATCCTGATCCTCGCGGCCTTCGCGCTGTTCGAGAAGCGGAGGCGAGAGGTCATGGACGTCGTCGAACGCCTCAAAGGTTGGGAAGCGTGACAGAGTATTTCACCGCTCGGATCGGCGGGGCCGCTGGCAGGTGCCCCGCCGATCCGACGTCCTGCCGCGTTGCCCCCCGGCGCCTTGCACGGTTAAACTCGGGTTTGACACGGGGGAGGCTTTCCCCCGATCTCGCCCGAGGCCTGGGGTGAGTCGCCGCGATCGGCTCGCGATCGGGATCGGGACGCCGATCATCCCTCCGTGATTGCGATGGGGAGGACGCCGCCATGCTCGTTCGATGGTGCGTCGCGATTGCCTCGGTGGTCGTGGCATTGATTCCGGCCTCGGCCGATGCGGCGAGCCGCCCGGAGGAGCCTCGCGAAGCGCCTTCGCTCAGCTTCGAGCGCGATATTCGCCCGATCTTCCGAGAGCATTGCATCCACTGTCACGGCGAGGAAGACGACCCGAAGGCCGGGCTCGATCTCCGGTTCGTCCGCACGATGCTCGACGGCGGCCTGACCGGCGAGGCGATCGTCCCCGGCGACCGCGACGGGAGTTTCCTCTGGCATCGGGTCGAGGACGATGAGATGCCGCCGGGTGATGGGAAGCTCTCGGCCGATCAGAAAGCGACCCTCGCCGCCTGGATCGACGCCGGGGCCCGGACCCTCCGCCCGGAGCCGGACGAGATCCCGCCTCCCGGGACGGTGATTCTGTCCGAGGAAGATACGGACTTCTGGTCGTTTCGGCCGATCACGCGCCCCGAACTGCCCGAGGTCGAGCACGCCGATCGCGTCCGATCACCGATCGACGCGTTCTTGCTCGACCGGCTTGAAGCCGAGGGGCTGGGCTTCGCTCCCGAGGCCGATCGGGCCACCCTGATCCGGCGGCTGAGCCTCGACCTGACGGGCTTGCCGCCGACCCCGGAGGAGGTGGACGCGTTCCTCCGCGACGAGGCGCCCGACGCCTACGATCGCCTGGTCGATCGCCTGCTCGCCAGCCCGCACTATGGCGAGCGCTGGGCCCAGCACTGGCTGGACGTGATCCGTTGGGCCGAGACCTGGGGCTTCGAGACGAATTCCCCCCGCCCGAACGCCTGGCCGTACCGCGATTGGGTGATTGAGGCGTTCAATGCCGACATGCCCTACGACCGTTTCGTCTTCGAGCAACTGGCCGGCGATACGACCGGCATCGACGCCGCCACCGGGTTCCTCGTGGCCGGTCCCGCCAATCTGCCGGGCCAGATCGGCAAGGACGAGGAGTCGATGCGTCAGGCTCGCCAGGATGAGCTGGACGAATCGGTCCGGACCGTCGGCGAGGCGTTCCTCGGCCTGACGGTCGGCTGTGCCCGCTGCCACAATCACAAGTTCGACCCCATTACCCAGCGCGACTATTACGCCTTTCAGGCGGTGTTCGCCGGGCTCCGCTACGCCGATCGTCGCTTCCGAGGCCCCGAGAATGACCGATGGACGGCCCAGGCCGCCGAGGTCGGCGAGACGGTCGCCCGGCTCCGCGAGCAACTCGACGCGGAGCGGTCGTCGCTCGGCCTGCAACCGCCGATCACCCCCGAGTCGCATGAGGAACGCTTCGAGCCGATCGAGGCCACGGCCCTCCGAATCGCCATCGAGGCCACGCACAATGGCGGTCGGGCCTCGCTCGACGAACTGGAAGCCTGGTCGGTCGGGGCCGAACCGATCAACGTCGCCCTGGCGGATCGAGGCGGGAAGGCCTCGGCCTCCAGCTTCGCCCTCGAAAACCAGACCCGACACCCCGACAACCTGATCGACGGCAGGTCCGTCGCCGAGGGGTATTTCCCCTGGATCGCAGAGCGACCCGGGCCGGCCTGGGCTCGAATTGAGCTGCCCGACGCGGTGACCCTTGACCGCATTGTCTGGCGGCGCGGCTTCGACGGCTTCCCGGTTGCGTATGAGATCGAGATTCGCCGCCCCGACGGTTCCTGGGTGACCGTGGCCGACACACGCTCCCGGATGCTCCACGAAGAAGACCGCCGCGCCGCCGGTGACATCGCGATCGACGGCATTCCTCCGGAACAGGTCGAGCGCCTCGCCGCACTCGTGGCGAAGATTCGGGACGGCAAGGCCGAGCAGGGGCGGCTGGAGGCCGGCCCCCAGGTCTTCGCCGGGGGATTCGGCAGGCCGGAGCCGACCTATCTGCTCCGGCGAGGCGACCCGATGCAACGTCAGGAGGAAGTCGAGCCGAATACGCCCGTCGTGCTCGGCTCGCTCGGGCTTTCGACCGAGGCCGATGACGCAGGGCGTCGCGAAGCCCTCGCCCGTCACCTGACCAGCCCCGATCACCCGTTGACGGCCCGGGTCATGGTCAACCGGATCTGGCAGCACCACTTCGGGACCGGCCTGGTCTCCTCCCCCTCCGACTTTGGGCGGATGGGGGAACTTCCTTCGCACCCGGAATTGCTCGACTGGCTGGCCATTGAATTCATCCAGAGCGGTTGGTCCGTCAAACATCTGCATCGGCTCATGCTTGGATCGGGCGCCTTCCGCCAGGCGAGCACTCCTCGGGACGACGCGCTCGCGATCGACGCGGAGTCGCGGTTGCTCTGGCGCTTTCCTCCCCGTCGACTGGAAGGGGAGGCGATTCGGGATGCGATCCTGCTCGCGAGCGGTTCGTTGAATCGAGACATGAGTGGGCCTGGCTTCGACTTCTTCAATCAGCGGGGAGGCCTGTCCGACTACATCCCGGTCGATCACGATGATCCCTCAGGCTGGCGTCGGATGATTTACGCGATCAAGATCCGGATGCAGGCGGTCGATGTCTTCGGCTCGTTCGACTGCCCCGACGCCGGCCAGATGATCCCGAAGCGTACGCAGTCGATCACGCCGATTCAGGCATTGAGCCTCTGGAACAGCACGTTTGTCATGCGGCAAGCCGGCCTCTTCGCCGGCCGGGTTCGAGGCGAGGCGGGTTCGGACCTCTCCGCCCAGGTCGATCGCGCCGTCTGGCTGGCGCTGGGCCGGCCACCGACCGCGGTCGAGGCGGAGCAACTCCTTGCGCTCGGCCGGGAGCATGGCCTCGAACAAGTCTGCCGAGTCCTCTTGAACACGAACGCATTTCTGCTCATCGATTGATTCCAGGACGGATGAGCGTCTTGTCCCTTGGGAGCGTCGCCATGCCCGGACCCCGACCGTCGCCCAGCGGCCTCCGCCTGCTCGATCGCCGCGGCTTCCTCTCCAGGACGTTCGACGGCCTCGGTGGGATCGCCATGGCCGCGATGCTCGCCGAGGATCGGCTGCTTGCTGCCGGGGCGTCTTCCGACGGCCTGCAAATCGATCCGAAACGCCCCCACTCGCCTCGCCCCCCGCATTTCGAGCCGAAGGCGAAGAACGTGATCGTCGTCTTCGTGGCGGGGGCGCTCAGCCACGTCGATACCTTCGATTACAAGCCCGATCTGATTCGATACGACGGCAAACCGATGCCGGGGAATGAGCGGCTCGTCTCCTTCCAGGGAGAGAACGGCAACCTGACCGCGCCGCTCTGGAAGTTCCGGCCTCGGGGAGCGTCGGGCAAGATGACCTCCGACCTCCTGCCTCACCTGGGCGAACTGGCCGACGACCTCTGCTTCCTCCACGCCCTGACCACGAAGTCGAACACGCACGGGCCGGGCGAGAACGTCATGTCCACCGGCTTCACGACCGAGGGCTTCCCGTCGATGGGCTCGTGGCTCACCTATGCCCTGGGCAGCGAGAATCAGGAACTCCCCGCCTTCGTCGCCATCGAAGACCCGCGCGGGATGCCGCAGGCCGGTCCCAACAACTGGGCCAATGGATTCCTCCCGGCCGCGTTTCAGGGGACCCCGTTCAGCACCACCAAGCCGGTCAGCCATCTCGCCCGCCCCGCCGACCTGCCGGCCGAGACCGACCGCGCCGCGCGTGATGCCCTGCTCGCGCTGAACCGCGACCACGCCCGGGATTACCCCGGCGATGAGTCGCTCGCGGCCCGCATCGCCAGTTACGAGCTGGCCGCCCGCATGCAGCTCTCGGTCCCGGAAACCAGCGCGGTCGAGAGCGAGCCGGCCCACATCCTCCGGCTCTACGGTGCCGACGACCCCGAGCCGACCAAGGCTGCCTTCGCCCGCAATTGCATCCTGGCCCGTCGCCTGGTCGAGCGCGGTGTTCGCTTCATCCAGGTGTTCAATGGCGCATATGCGTCGGGGGGAAACCTCAACTGGGACGGGCACAGTCAGCTCAAGGAACAATACGATCGGCATGGGAGGATTCTGGACCAGCCGGTTGCCGGCCTGATCCGAGACCTGAAACAGCGAGGGTTGCTCGAATCGACGCTCGTGGTCTTCTGCACCGAGTTCGGGCGCATGCCGATGTTCCAGCTCGGCACCTACGGTCGCGACCACAACCCGTTCGGCTTCACCTGCTGGCTGGCCGGGGCCGGGGTGCGTGCGCCGTTCAGTTACGGCGAAACGGACCCCTTCGGCTTCAAGGCCGAGCGGAACGTGACGACCGTGCACGACTTCCACGCGACGATCCTCCATTTGCTCGGGCTCGATCACACGCGGTTGACCTACTACCACAACGGCATCGAGCGCCGCCTGACCGACGTGCATGGCAACGTCATCACGCCGATCCTCACCTGACATCCTCGGAGCCTGACGACGGACCTAAGGATCTCCCGCGTTCGGCCGTGATCAAGGGAAAGGAACGTTCCTTTCTCGATTCGCGTGGAGGTCGTCATGCTCGGGTGCGTTCTGCTCGCCATCGTCTGCGGTCCTGGACCGGAGGACGAATCCATGGACATGATCGTTCAGGGGAATACGCAATTCGCCTTCGACCTGTACAGGCTGCTTGCCCAGGAACCGGGGAACCTGTTTTTCTCTCCCTACAGCATTTCGTCTGCCCTGGCGATGACGCTCGGGGGTGCCGCGGGCGAGACGGCCAGCCAGATGGGCGATGTCTTGCATCTCCCGTTGCCTCCCGACGAGTTGCATCCCGCGTTTGGCAGGATCAACTCCCGGTTGCTCGAAACCGGAGACGACGCAGGGTATCAGCTCAATGTGGCCAACCGCCTTTGGGGGCAGCAGGGCTACGGTTTCGTCCCCGGCTATCTCGCACTGACCCGCGATGCATACGGCGCCGAGTTGCAAACCGTCGACTTCGCCCGGGCCACCGAGGAGGCGCGTGACCGGATCAACACCTGGGTCGAAGAACAGACGCGGGGCAAGATCCCGAACCTGATCCCTCCCGGGGTCCTGGATTCGTTGACTCGGCTGGTCCTCACCAACGCCATCCATTTCAAGGGAGACTGGGCCGCTCCCTTCCCGGAACAGGCGACCCAGGACGCTCCGTTTTTCCTCTCGGGTGAGGACGAAGTCATCGTCCCGTTGATGAACCGTCGGGGTTCGTATCGCTATGCCGAGGGAGTTGATTTGAAAATCCTCGAGCTCCCTTACGGGACGGGGGATCTGGCCATGGTCGTCCTCTTGCCCGACGCGAAGGATGGCCTCGGTGCCCTGGAGGCCCAGCTCAACGCCGAGCAGCTTGGGCGATGGTTCGCCGGGCTTCGACGCCAGGACGTCGCCGTGGCGTTGCCTCGCTTCTCGCTCAGCTCGCAATTCACGCTGAATCAGGCGCTGAGCACGCTGGGAATGACCTTGCCGTTCCAGCAGGGCCAGGCGGATCTCTCGGGCATGGATGGCAGCCGTGAACTGTACATCACCGCCGCCATTCACAAGGCATTTGTCGATGTCAACGAGGAAGGAACCGAGGCCGCGGCCGCCACCGGGATCGTCGTTGGGGTCCGGTCGGCCCTTCCGAGCGAGGCCAAGGTCTTCCGCGCCGATCATCCCTTCCTGTTCCTGATCCGGGACACACGAACCGGAAGCATCCTGTTCCTCGGTCGACTGACCCAGCCCGAACCCTGAGACGTCTTCATGACCGCCGTGGACCTCGCCCGACGCCTTCGCTAGGATGAAGGTTGATCGTGTGTTGAACACTCCGGCCCGCGGGTGGAGCGTCTCGTGATGATGCCAGCTTGTCCGGTTCGTCGGTCGGTCGCTCCTCGACGGGGGCGGCGGTACGCCAGGCTCCTGGCAACGGCCGTCCTCGCGGTTCTTGCGAGTGGTGTTCAGACCGTCGCCCGAGACGATTCCGCTCGAAGGAGCTTCTTCGAGTCGAAGATCCGCCCCGCACTCCTCCTCCACTGCGCCGAGTGCCACGGCGCGACCAAGCAGGCCGGCGGCCTTCGCGTTGATTGGCGTGAGGGATTGCTCGAAGGAGGCCACTCCGGCCCCGCCGTCGAGCCCAGCAATCCCGAGGGGAGCCTGCTTCTCCTCGTCATGGAACATGCCGAGCCCGGCCTCGAAATGCCGAGGAAGGCCCCGAAGCTTGCCGACGAGATCCTCCGCGACTTCCGCACCTGGATTCTCGACGGGGCTTACGACCCGAGGCAAACACTCCCCTCCCCCGAGGACGCCGCTCAGGACGAGTGGTCGATCAAGCTGGCCGAGCGGCGTACCTGGTGGAGTCTCCAGCCCGTCGTTCGCCCCAGGGTCCCCGAACCCGATGATTCTCCCTGGGCCCAGGGGCCGATTGATCGCTTCATCCTCGATCGACTACTCCGGGAAGGACTGCGACCGGCTGAGCCAGCCGAGCCGGTCGTCCTGGCCCGTCGCGTAGCCTACGTGCTCACGGGGCTTCCTCCCGATGAGGGATTGCTCGGATCGTTCCTTGATGATTCCTCTCCGTTCGCCTACGAACGGCTCGTGGACCACCTGCTCGACTCGCCCCACTTCGGTGAGCGCTGGGCGAGGCACTGGATGGACGTCGTCCGCTACGGGGACACCTACGGCTACGAGTGGGACATTCCCGCCAAAGGGGCCTGGCGCTACCGCGATTATCTCATCCGAGCCTTCAATGCGGATGTCCCCTTTGATCAACTCGTCCGGGAACAGATCGCCGGCGACCTGCTGGAACACCCTCGGATCGACCCGGCCGAAGGGGTTGTCGAATCCCTCGCCGGGCCGATGTTCTTCCAGCTCGGTGAGAAACGCCACGGCGACAGCGCCGAGTTCGACGGTATTCATCAGGAGATGCTCAACAACAAGATCGATGCCTTCTCCAAGGCGTTTCTCGGTCTCACCGTCGGCTGCGCCCGCTGCCATGACCACAAGCTCGACGCCATCTCTCAGCGCGATTATCACGCCCTGGCCGGCGTGTTCATGAGTCCTCGCTGGGTTTCCCGGACGCTCGATACCCCTGATCGCAACGCCGAGGTCCTCGCCGAACTCCGCAGCCTGAAGGACCCTTTGCGTGCTGCGTTGGCCGAGTGGTGGCGGTCCCAATCGGCCGATTGGGCTGCCGCCTTGCTTGCTTCGGCCGATCCCTCGATCTCAAACCCTTCCAATCCCTGGGAGGCCGTTGCGGGTGAGATGGGCGAGGAACCGACGCTTGAGCACCCTCTCTTCGCCTGGAGGACCATGCTCAGAGCCTCCCAGGCAGGTGATGATCTGGCCGCGACCTGGGACGAGCTTGCATCGAGATACCGTCAAGAGCGAGGGAGACGCCTGCAGGAGAATGCCGAGGCGTTCACGGTGATCGCCGACTTCTCGGACGGTGTTCCGCCCGGTTGGTCGGTCGAAGGGGAAGGGCTCCGCAGCGGACCGGTCCGCTCGGGAGACTTCACCGTGGCCGTCGAGGGGGACGCGCTCGTCGATGCCATCTTGCCGGCTGGATTGTTCACGCATGCACTTTCTCCGCGATTGAATGGTGCATTACGATCGCCGATGCTCGATGCGCTTCCGCAACCCTGGTTGAACTGGGAGGCCAGTGGCGGTGATTTTTCGGCCGAGCGGACTGTGGTCGACAATGCCTTTTTGACCGAGCGTCAGGCCTACCTGGATCGCGAATACCCCTCCTGGTCGGGCTATCCCTACCTGCCCGAGTTCGTGGGGCGTCGGGTTTATCGCGAGCTTGCGACGAAAGGCAGCAATCCGAATTTCCCACCGCGCGTCGGTCTGGGTGGCCCCTGCTCCGACGAACAGGCCGCCGACCCGAAAAGCTGGTTCGGCGTGACCCGGGCCGTGGTGAGTTCCGGGGCGGGGATCCCTGAGGACGAACTTGGCCGGTTCGTCCCGCTTTTCGAGGGGCCTTCGCCAGGCTCGCTGGATGCTGTTGCGCAGGCATATCAGCGATGGTTCACGGACTCACTCGATCGCTGGCAGGCTGACGAGGCGACCGACGACGATTCCATCCTCTTGAACTGGCTTCTCGACCACGGACTCCTGCCCAATCGCCTCGGCGACTCGGCTCCAGGGGCGGTCGCAGCATTGGTGGAGTCGTACCGAGCGGCAGAACGTCGTATCCTGGAGCCTCGGACCATCAACGGGATGGCCGATCTGGATCAGGGACTCGACGATCGAATCAATATCCGGGGAGACTACGCCGAACTCGGCCCGGCCGTCCCCAGGGGATTCCTGGAGGTTCTCTCCGCGAATGCTGACGAGGCCGCCTTTCGATCCGCGTCGAGCGGTCGACGCGAACTGGCCGAGCGTGTCGCCTCACCCGACAATCCATTGACGGCAAGGGTCTATGTCAATCGGCTCTGGCAATGGGTGTTCGGCGTTGGCCTCGTCGGATCGCCCGACGATTTCGGCAAGCTCGGGGAACTCCCCTCGCATCCGGAATTGCTCGACTGGCTGGCCGCCCGGTTCATGGACGAAGGCTGGTCGACCAAGCGGATGGTGCGCGAGCTGGTCCTGAGCTCAACCTTCCGGCAGGGCAGCATGGCGATTCCAGGATCTGCCGAGATCGACCCTGCCAGCCGACTCCTTGCCCATTATCCGCTCCGGAGGCTCGACGCAGAGTCGATCCGGGACTCCATCCTCGCCGCATCCGGTCGGCTTGATCCCCGATTGTACGGCCCTCCGATCGATCCCCCCCGGTCGAGCGAGGATCCTTCGAAACGCCTCTACTCCGGTCCGCTCGATGGGGAGAATCGCCGCTCGCTGTACATCAAATTGACCCTGATGGAACCGCCCCGCTTCCTGGCGATCTTCAACCAGCCTCCCCCGAAAATTCCGACCGGAAGGCGAGACGTGACCAACATTCCGGCGCAGGCACTCGCGCTGCTGAATGATCCGTTCGTCACGGATCAGGCGGCCTCCTGGGGAGTTCGAGTCGCGGCCCGGCCAGCGGATTCGATTGCAGACCAGCTTTCCACGATGTTCCAGGAGGCTCTCGGTCGAGCACCGAACCCGGCCGAACTCCAGCGGTGGTCGAGCCTCGTCAATGATCTGGCCGTCGAACGGTCGATCGCGTCGGGAGCCATCCTCACTTCGGCCGAACTCTGGGCAGACGTTGCCCATGCTTTGTTCAATACCAAGGAATTCCTTTACCTTCGCTGACCCGTCGCGACCCGAGCCGAGGCCTTTCGCCATGACCATCCGAGGACGACGGGATTTCCAACATCGTTCTTCCGGGTTCCCTGTCCTGAGCCGACGCGATTGGCTGAGGACATCGTCATGCGGATTCGGCATGCTCGCGCTCTCCGGTTTGCTTTCGGAGCAGGCGCGCGGAGCGGACGCCGCGCCGACGGCCCGAGCGAAGCATGTGATTTTCTGCTTCATGGACGGTGGGCCAAGCCACGTCGATACGTTCGACCCCAAACCGGCGCTGTCTCGGTATCAAGGGCAGGCGATCGGCGAGCAAGCCGTTTCGAAGAAGTCGCAATCGGCCGCGTCTCGCGTCTGGATGGGGAGCCCCTGGCGATTCCGTCGCCGCGGTGAACGGGGCCTGTGGGTGAGCGACCTCCTGCCCTACCTCGCCGATTGTGCCGATGATCTGTGCGTGGTGCGATCGCTCGAAGGCGAGCAGCCACTTCACGGGCAACAGAGCCTTCTGTTGCACACCGGACGGGTGACGGGCCAGGCGCCGAGCTTCGGTTCCTGGGTTTCCTATGGCCTCGCTTCAGGACGTTCGGATTTACCGGGTTATGTCCTCCTCAATAATGATTGGATCCCCAATGGAGGGTTCGAGAACTTCGCCCCGGCGTACCTGCCGGCGTCTCACGGCGCAACCATGATCCGTTCCCGTGGTGTTCCCGTTGACGGGATCGAACCGAGCGATCCTCACGCAATTCAGCGCCGGAAGCTCGATCTGCTCGCGGAACAGGACCATGCCTTCGCGCAGCAGTCGACAAACGGCCATGTCATCGAATCGGCGATCCTGAACTACGAGACCGCATTCCGAATGCAAACATCGATCCCCGAAGTGGCTGACGTCTCGGCCGAATCGGTGGAAACCCGCCGGCTTTACGGCCTGGACCGTCCCGACGATCATCAACGGTTCTATGCCTTGCAATGTCTCCGCGCCCGTCGACTGGTGGAACGCGGAGTCCGGTTTGTCGAGATCACCTGCCCTCTGACCCATCCGAACAATTCACCCTGGGATCAGCACGGCGAACTGAAGAAGTACCATACTGAAAATGCGTTAATTTCCGATCAGCCGATTGCCGCGCTGATCGTCGATCTGAAGCGTCGGGGGTTACTCGACTCGACAATCGTGGTCTGGGCCGGTGAGATGGGACGAACTCCCCACACCCCGGCCGTCTCCGAGCGAGCCGGGCGCGATCATCATGTCGATGGCTACTCGATTTTCCTGGCGGGTGGTGGTTTCCGAGGGGGGTTTGCGTTCGGCCAGACGGATGACTTCGGCAATCGAGTGGTTGAGCACCCGCTGACGATTCACGACATCCACGCCACGATCCTGCACCAACTCGGGCTTCATCACGAGCGACTCACCTTCCGGCACGGCGGGAGAGACCAGCGATTGACCGATGTGCATGGGAAAATCGTGCGGGAACTGATCGACGCGCCGGCCGATCCGACTCCCCTCCTGGGGTGAAGACGGGAAGCTCAGGCCCTTTCACTCACCAGGAAGTGATCCTCGCCCCATCCTTGCCGATCGGAGGATCTTCAGCCTAGAATCCCCCCATCAAGGGAGGGAGAAATTTCATGTATCGCGTCGCCCGAGAAATCGACTTCTGCTACGGACACCGCCTGCTCAACTACGAGGGCAAGTGCCGCCATTTGCACGGTCACAACGGGAAGGCCGTGATCCTGCTGGAGTCGGAGGAACTCGACCATCGGGGCATGCTCGTGGACTTCAGCGACATCAAGCAGCATGTCCAGCGCTGGATCGACGATCATCTGGACCATACGATGCTCTTGCATCGCGAGGATCCCATCGTTCCCGTCCTCCAGGAGCGGGGCGAGCGATTTTTCACCATGGACGACAACCCCACGGCCGAGAACATCGCCCGGCTGATTTACGACAAGGCGAAGGAAGCCGGGTTGCCGGTGGTCGAGGTCACGCTCTGGGAAACCCCTCGCTGTCACGCAACTTACGGCGATTAATCGCAATCGGGCCGCCCTGGATCAGAGGGCGGCCCGCGACCGATCGGAATCTCAGCAGGACATCCTTCAGGACAATCGCCGATCGCGACCGTCGGGTCGAATGTCAATTAATGTTCGTGTCCGTGCGCCGACTCCACAACACTCGCCTGGGAACCGGACTCGTACGGGAACACCACGTCCTTGACGTACCATTGACGCTGGCCCTCGTAATCCGTCCCTTCGACACGGAACAAGGCGTACTGGACGGCCGGGAAGTCTTCGGTTTCCGGGCCGTCGAGCATGACTCGAACGTAGGCGAAGGGTGTGATTCCCGAGAAGCCTCTGCCTTCAATATCGTCGAAATGGATGTGTTGATCGCCACTCGCCAGGCGCTGGCTGATGGCTCGAAGCATTGATAATCGCGTGTCGGGCCCAGCCATCTCCTGTTCAGGAGTGTTCTCGACATCGGTCATCAACCCCTGCGGGGTCATCTGAGCGCGAACCTGGGGATGCTGGCCCAACCAGTAGGCATCGGCCATCCCCTTGGATTCCAGGGCTTCGACGAGTTGGGTGGAGTACTCGCGGGCCTGCCGACCGATGATCGAGTGCTGCACCGTCGAAAGCGTCGGGGCGGCGAGCCCGGAGACCAGGCCCAACGTAATCCCGAGGTTTGCGAGCCCGGTCCCGGTGACGAGATCGGGGTAGCGTCGGATGGAGCGTTGGGCGGCTGCGCCGCAGGCGATGGCAGCCACGGATGCCGCCACGAAGGTCAGGCTGGCGAAGCTGACCAGCGAAATCATGCCGAGCACCAGGCTG
The DNA here is from genome assembly GCF_040717455.1 of Tautonia sp. JC769. NCBI lineage: Bacteria > Pseudomonadati > Planctomycetota > Planctomycetia > Isosphaerales > Isosphaeraceae > Tautonia > Tautonia sp. JC769. The sequence continues at coordinate 13,452 of NZ_JBFEFH010000013.1, read as the reverse complement.
GCAACAGCCCAACTGCTGATTGCCCGGTAGGTGGGCAACTCATTCTCGATGGGGGAATCGGTCCACGATGGGGCCGTCGAAGAAGCGGCTTGCGGTTCGGTGGCCACGTCGAGGGCTCCTGCGAATGCGATCGCCTGCCCGAAGGGCGGGCCGAGTGCGGGGGCGGGCCGGAAGACCAATTTGAGTACTGATTGCGCGGCTCGCGTGCGGTACATGCGAACCTGAGCGTCCATGACCAGGCTAATCGGCGAATCAGCACGGCGTCAAGGACCGGGAGCGAGGCCTTGGGAGGCTCCGCAGCCTATCCGTGGCTGTTACGACAGATCGAACGGATTGGTTCGCTGCGGGAGCATCGACAGAATCCAGATGCAGATCCAGATCGAGCCGAGCGCCCACCCTGTCACGCTCGTCCAGGTCCAACTCCAGGCGATCCGGCCGGTCCGCCAGCCTCCGATCATCACGGAAAGGGCCACCGGCCCGAGGATTTCAGGCCCGATCGGGGCTGCCCAGTCGAGTTCCCGGACGTTCCCCTGGACCAGCGCCGTGAGGTCGAACACCCAGAGGAGCACGCCACCCGCGATCCAGGTCAACTCGCCGATGGTTCCGTCTTCCGTGCCTCTCCGCCACAAGAGGAAGGGACCGACCATCGCCAGACAGCCGGCAAGGGTCGAGAGGCTGGCGATCAATTCGCGAGGCGGCCAGGAAAGCTCGTGGCGATCGACCAGCAACATCAGGCCATAGCCGATCGCGAGCAAGACCAGGGTCGCACTGAGCAGGGGAGACGAGGCGCCCTGAGCCGACGACACGGAGGCGGCAGATGCGGAGTTCCGCGAGGCGGCACGTTTTGAGGGCATCGAGAGGGACCCGGAGATCGAGGGACGGCCGGCGTCGGATCGTCGCGGCGGCAGTGCGGGCGCCGACCCGTTCCGGCACGCGCCGCGGCTCGATCCTTCCCATCGGTTTCCGGGCCAAACGATCATGAGTCGGTTCGACCCGGAAACCCGGCGGATGATGCCGATCAGTACAGAACTGCAGATCCGAGGGCCGCGTGCGACTCGCCGAGGTCAATCGGGTCAGATGTGACCAGCGGTTCGGACGCCGGTGCTTCGATCATCAGCTCCTCCAGGTCATACCGGGTCGGGTGGAGCACCACCTCTTCCCCTTCGTCCAGCCCGCCCATGATCTGAAGCATGTCGATCGTGCCCGGCCGCACCTCGACCGACCGGCGTTCGAGGCCTCCGGGGCTGGCGACGTAGCAGAACGAACTTCCCTTGTCGAAGGCAAGCGCCTCGGCCGGCACGACCAGGGCATCGGCCCGGCGATCGGTCTCGATCTCCACCTCGGCCTCCATCTTGGGCATGATGCCGGGCATCGACGCGACCTCGATGATGGCCTTGTAATCCTTCACGTCGTCCTTGATGCGGCTCAATCGCGTGGTGACGGGGAGCCGTTCAACCTTGATGACCCGGCCCGGCAGCAGCACGTCCGGGAACGCCGTGACCCGGACCGAAGCCGGCATGTCCTTGCGGACCCGCTCGACGATCGTTTCGTTCAGCGTGACCTCGACCTGCATCGCATCGAGATTCGGCAGGAGGAAGAGGTCCATGTTCCGGTGAACCTCCACGCCGGCGGCCAACGGCTCGACTCGATCGTCATCGGTCGCGTAGATCACATACCCGTCGTGAGGGGCTCGGATGGTGCAATTCTCGAGTTGCTCCTTGTACTGCGCGAGCCGTTCCAGCTGCCGCTCGTGTCGCCGACGGTAGTAGACCGCGGTCGAGAGCCGGCGATCGATCTCGGTCTCCAGCGTCTGCGTCATTTTCGGGACGGTGTATTTCAGATAATTCGCATAGGCGATCCGGACCCGATCCAGAGCGATCTGGTCGCTCAGGAAGAGCTGCTTCTCTTGCTCGTGCCGCGATTGAGAGATGTAACCGAGCGGCAGCATCTTCTCCGACCAGGCGAGCCGGTCTTGCTGGCGCTTGAACTGGGCTTCGGCCAGCTTGACCTGGCCCTCATAATCCTGGATTTCTTGAACCCGAAGCCCATCGACGTACTCGGTCAGCGAGATCTGGGCGGTTTCCAGATCCAGTTCGACTTGCTGCAACTCCGCGGCGGACTTCTGGACCTCGATCTCCTTCTGGCGGATCAACTCCTCGTACTCCGATCCGTCGATCCGGCACAGGACATCCCCCTTCTTCACGACCGACCCTTCGGGAACGACCTCGGTGAGGACGGAGCGGCCGCTGGTGGAAATGCGGCTCCCCCCGGCGTTCCGCTCGCTGAATCGCTCCAGCTCGCATTCGATCAGGGTGTTTTCCGAGCTGTTCAGTTCGCCGTTCGCGACCACGGTCACGGACAGGTCCTGGCGAAGCACGGGAACCCGGGTAATCCCTTCCGGGATCGCCCGAGCGTCGCTCGACCACGAGGCCGAGGGGAGCAGGACGGCCGCACTGGCGGCCACGCCGGCCATGACCAGCGTTGCGGCGAGCCAGGAGAGTCCTCGCTTCGACGTTCGGGTTTTCATGGGATCGTTCCTCATTCAAAGGCAGGAGGGAGGCGGGAAGGCATGTCGTCGTCAGCCCGAGTGGCCTCGGGGCTGAGGGAAGGCAGGCGATCAGGAGGGTGTTCGGATCGGCTTCGACACCGAACAAGGGTCGAGCAAATCATCCCGATGTTGACCGCCTCAAGGGGGGAGAATCAAGGGACCCGAGTCAATCGTGCAAGGATGATGCCGATGACTCGGTCGAGTTTGCAGGACCCCATTACCATCGGCAGAAGCGATGCTGCAGGTTTGATCGCTTCTGTGTCCCGAGCGGTAGGGTGGACCGATTGTACAACAATCGCTCAATCGAGGCAACTTCGAGGAATCCTCTCGGGCCCAACACCCATTTCCGGTGCCTCGGGGACGTCTATAAAACGGTTATAGAACAAAAATCCCGCTCGGCCAGAGAGAAGGACGCTCCTCGTGAATCTCCGGATCATGACCAGAATCGGCATGTTGTCATGCGTGATTGCCGCCGTTGCCCTTGATGTCGCCCTGGCAGGGACCGGTGTGGTCGAGCCCGCGGCGGTCGATCGGGGCCGAGAGGCGTTGACGTCTCGAAGCTTCTTGAAGCCCGAGTGGAGTCTCGAAATCTACGAGAACGTCGCCGAGCTCTGGGGAGGCGAGGCTCCTGATCCCGACGCCGACCCCGAAGCGTACGCCCTCGCCTTCAACCGGCGGTACGGCTTGCACCCGGCCCCCTTCCCCAACGATGGCCTGCCGATGGGCCTGAAACGATCGACCGATCCGGGCACCGGACGTCAAGGGCTCCAGGTCGATTGTCTGGTTTGCCACGGCGGGTCCATCGGCGGGCAGAGCTTCGTCGGCCTGGGGAACTCGCAACTGGACATGATCGGCCTGTACCAGGACTTCTTTCAGGCAGACGGGCGTCCGATCTTCTTCACGGGCTTCACGGTCAACACCGTCCGGGGGGCGGTCAATGCCGGGCAGATGGCCGCTGTCCTGATCAGCCTGCGCAAGCCCGACCTCTCGCGGCGGCTGTTCCCGATCCTCCATGGTTCGAAGTTCCCCGAGACCGACGTGCCCGCCTGGTGGAATCTCAAGTACAAGGACACGAGCTACTACGACGGCCGCACCGATGCCCGATCCGTCCGGTCGAACATGCAATTCATGCTCGGCGAGAAAAACCGAGAGCAGTTCGAGGAACTCGAGCCTGCGTTCGCTGACATCCTCGCCTATCTCAACAGCATCGATGCGCCGTCTTATCCCTTCGAGATTGATGCGAACCTGGCTGCCAGCGGCCGGGCAATCTTCGAGAATCAATGCGCGAAATGTCACGGCTCGTACGGCGACGAGCCGTCGTACCCGAATCTGATCGTCGAACTCGATCGGATCGGCACCGATCCGGCCCGGGCCCTGGCCCCCTCCGACCTCTTGGTCTCACACTACAATTCCACCTGGTTTGCCGAGGAGTATCCCGTCGATGAGGTGATGACGGGCTATCAGGCGCCCCCGCTCGAAGGTATCTGGGCCACCGCGCCTTACTTGCACAACGGATCGGTGCCTACCCTGGAGCAGGTGCTCGACTCCTCCTCCCGTCCCGATCGCTTCCGACGGCCCCCCTCGACCGATTTCGAGCACTACGACACCGATCGGGTCGGCTGGCGTGTTGAAATCCTCGATCCCGTCTCTCCCGAAGCGGCGAATCGAGAGAAGGACCGCTCCATCTTCGATACCGGTCGCTACGGTCTCGGGAATCAGGGGCACACCTTCGGCGACGCGCTTCGCCCCGACGAACGCCGGGCCGTGATCGAGTACCTCAAGACGCTCTGAATCAAACAGAACGCCCTCGATCCGTTCGCCAGCCACCGGAATCGGCGGCCGGAGAAGCGATCGAGGGCCTCTCGTCGTGCGGAGCCGCATGGCCGCCGCCCAGCCGCGGCGTACCCGATCAATGGGCTTGCTGCGGCTGTCCGGGCTGCTGCACATCGGGCTCGGTTTCGGCTTGAAGCCTCCTGGCCACCACTTCCGCCTCTCGGAGGGCACGGAGGGCATTGCCCCCGAGGATCTTGACGACGTCGTCGGAGGAATATCCCCGCCGCAGGAGTTCCTCGGTCAGTCTCGGGTAGCTCGACACGTCTTCCAGGCCGACCGGCACGCGGTTGATGCCGTCGTAGTCGCCGCCGATTCCCACGTGATCGATGCCGGCAATCGTGGCGATGTGGTCGATGTGGTCGGCGACGAGGGCCACATCACCACGCAGCTCGACTTCGTGCTCGTCGATCCAGTCACGCAACGCGTTCCGATAGGCGGCGTCGTCATCCGGGAACTCATTCCGGAACCGCGATCGAGCCTCGGCCAGCCGTTCCGAGGCGTTCGGGACCAGGAAGCTCGGGTAGAAGTTGACCATGATCACGCCCCCATTCTCGGGCATCCGACGCAGGATCGCATCGGGGACGTTCCGGGGGTGGGGCGCGATCGCGTAGGCGCTGGAGTGGCTGGCGATGACCGGCGCGGCGGAGACGCGGAGACAATCCTCCATCGTCGCCTCGGAAACATGCGAGAGATCGACGAGCATTCCCAGCCGGTTCATCTCCCGGACGACCCGCTCACCGAACTCCGAGAGGCCACCGCTCCTCGGCTCGTCGGTGGCCGCGTCGGCCCAGGAGAGGCTGGAGTTGTGCGTGAGAGTCATGTACCGCACCCCCAGTCGAGCGAAGTTGCGGAGGAGGGAAAGGTCCTCCTCGATCGCCACTCCACCCTCGATCCCGAGCAACGAGGCGATCCGGCCCGAGGCGACGATCCGCTCCACATCGTCCGCCGTCCGGGCGAGCTCGAACGCGTCTGGGTAGCGTTCGATCATCCGGTAGACGATGTCGATCTGCTGGAGGACCGTCTGCGACGGATTCGGCTGGTCGCTCGGGATGTAGACCGACCAGAACTGTGCATCGACCCCCCCCTCGCGCAACCGAGGAATATCGGTGTGCCCCGAGTCGAGCCGCCGTCCGATGTCGAGCCGGTCGAAGGCCACGTCACCATCCCCCCGGAGCCTCCAGGGCAGGTCGTTGTGGCCGTCGAGCAGGATGGCCCTGGCATGGACCTCCGCGGCCCGGGGAGAGACGGCCGGGTCGGGGTCTTCGGCCGAGTCGGCCGAGGTCCCAGGGAGCAGGGCCGCGACGATCACCGCCGCTGTTCGAATCGGGGACAGAACTCGCATGATGAAGAATCCTCAGTCCATCGTTCGGGGGCAGGATCGCCAGCCTGGCCAGACCGATGTTTGGCCTTGAACTGTGCTCCTGCAGCCCGAATCCCGAGAGAACGATCTTGAATCACGCCGGGCGTGCCGGAACGGGGCGCAGTGATTCTAACCGGTCGTCGCGGACGAATTCGACGCTGACGGCTCCAGGGGAGGGCTTGCAGTGCCGGCCATCCCGGCAACTCGACCGACCGTGATCGAGCGGATCACCACATAGAAGACCGGGGTCAGCAGGACCCCGAAGGCAGTCACTCCGAGCATCCCGGAGAAGACCGCCGTGCCCAGCGCCTGCCTCATTTCCGCCCCCGCCCCCTCGGCCCTGACCAGGGGGACGACCCCCAGGATGAACGCGAACGAGGTCATCAGGATCGGCCTCAGCCGGAGGACCGAGGCCAGCACGGCCGCCTCGCGTCTCGGGTGGCCTTCCTGCTCCTTCTCCCGGGCGAATTCGACGATCAAGATGGCATTCTTGCACGCCAGCGCGACGAGGACGACGAAACCAATCTGCGTGAAGATGTTGTTGTCCATCCCCCGGAGCATGATGCCCGCAATCGCGCAGAGCAGGCACATGGGCACGATGAGGATGATCGACAGCGGCAGGCTCCAGCTCTCGTACTGGAAGGCCAGGACCAGGAACACGCAGAGCACGCAGAAGGGGAAGACGAAGAGCGCCGTGTTGCCTTCGAGCTTCTGGAGCAAGGTCAACTCGGTCCATTCCGTGCTCATGCCTCGGGGCAGTTCGTCGACGGCGATCCGTTCCATCAGGGAAACCACCTGGCCGGAACTGGTCCCCGGCGCCGGGGCCCCCACGACGGACGCGGACGGGAACAGATTGTATCGCTCGATAATCGTCGGGGCGCCGATCTCCCTGACCGATGCCACCGCCCCCAGAGGGACCATCCGGCCCTCGGCCCCTCGGGTCTTCAGCTGGGCGATCTGGTCGGGGCGAAGGCGATAAGGGGAGTCGGCCTGGATGTTGACCTGCCAATTGCGGCCGAATCTCGTGAACTGATTCACGTAAAGCGACCCGAGTTGAATTTGGAGCGTCTCGAAGATGCTGTTGAGCGGCACGCCCATCGACCGGGCCATGTCGCGGTCGATGTCGATGAAATACTGCGGGACATCGGCGCGATAGCTGGAGAAAAGCCCACCGATCGTCGGTTGCGCCGTCCCGGTGTCGATCAGGTTGGCGACCGACCCCTGGAGCAGATCCGGGCCCAGGTCCGCCCGGTCCTGCACCATCAGCTTGAACCCGCCGACGCTCCCCAGCCCATCGACCGGAGGGGCGCCGAAGACGCTGACGATCGCGTCCTGTTCCTCGCGCGATTCCAGGGCGAAGCGACGCAAGACCGCATCGGCACTCAGCTCTTCTCGACCGGCCCGCTCCTCGAACGGTTCGAGCACCACGAACATCGAGCCGATATTCGAGGCGTTCGTGCTGTTCAGGGCCGAGTAGCCGACCATGTCGATGGTGTGGGCCACGCCGGGGATGTCACGGGCGGTCTCCGACAACCGCCGGATGACCGCCTCGGTCCGCTCGAGCGAACTGGCATCGGGGAGCTGCGCGTTGACGACGAGATACCCCTTGTCCTGCGACGGGATGAAGCCGACCGGCACGGCCCGGAACCCGGCGAAGGTCAATCCGAGCAGGCCGACGTAGGCGATCAGGACGATTGCCGACGCCCGGATCAGGCCCGAGACCATGCGGCCGTAGATCGTCGTCGCGACGTCGAACACCCGGTTGAATCCGGCGAATAACAGCGCCAGCAGGCGATCGATCGCGATGCCGAGGAACCACCCCGCCACGGCTCCGGCCAGCGCCGCGAGACTTCGGGCGATCCACTCCCGAGACTCCTCCAGGCCCATCGTCGAAGCAATCCTCGACCCGAACATCACATCGGCCAGGAAGGCGAATGCGATGACATAGGCGAGGCGGGGCAAGGCCCATGACCGCTCGGTGTCCGGGCCGTGGTCGTGAGACTTGAGCAGGATGGCGCACAGCGCCGGGCTGAGCGTCAGCGAGTTGATCGACGAAATGACGGTCGAGACCGCGATCGTCAGTGCGAACTGCTGGTAGAACCGCCCCGAGATGCCGCTGATGAAGGCCACCGGCACGAAGACCGCCAGCATGACGAACGTCGTGGCGACGATCGGCCCGATCACCTCGCGCATCGCTCGCGACGTCGCCTCTCTCGGTTTCAGCCCGAGGGCCAGGTTCCGCTCGACGTTCTCGACCACGACGATCGCATCGTCCACCACGATCCCGATGGCCAGGACCAGCCCGAACAGCGACAGGTTGTTGAGCGAAAACCCGAACAAGGCCATGAAGATGAACGTGCCGATCAGCGAGACCGGCACGGCCACCATGGGGATGATCGTCGCCCTCCAGTTCTGCAAGAAGATCAGGACGACCAGGAAGACCAACGCAAAGGCTTCGAAGAGCGTGTGAACGACGCTGGTGATCGACTCCTCGATGAACTGAGTCGTGTCGTAGACGATCCGATATTCCAGGCCGGGGGGGAAAATGGAGTCCTGGAGTTCGGCCATTCGGTCGTAGATCCCCTGCGCCGTGGCCACGGCGTTCGAGCCGGGAAGCTGGAACACCGCCAGGGTGATGGTCGGGGAGCCATCGAGATAGGTGTTCACGTCGTAGCTGCGAGCCCCCAGCTCGATCCGGGCCACGTCCCGCAGGCGGGTCACGCGGCCGTCGTCGCCGGTCTTGACGATAATCTGCTCGAACTCGTCGGCCTCGAGCAGTCGCCCCTGGGTGCTGAGGGTGTACTGGAAGCCGACATCGGCCGGGGCGGGCTGCTGGCCGAGGCGGCCGGCGGCGACCTGGACGTTCTGCTCTCGGATGGCGTTGGCCACGTCGGAGGCCGTCAGGTCGAGCGACGCGAGGCGGTCCGGGTCGAGCCAGACCCGCATGCTGTATTCCCGCTCGCCGAGGAAGGACACGTCGCCGACCCCCGGAAGCCGGGCCAACTCGTCCCGGATCTGGAGCGAGGCGAAGTTGCTCAGGTAGAGCTGGTCGTAGCGGGCGTCGGGGGAGATCAGGTTGACGCAGAGGGTGATCGACGGCGACTTCTTCTTGGTCGTCACGCCGATCCGCTTGACCTCCTCGGGCAGCTTCGCCTCGGCCGTGCTGACGCGGTTCTGCGTCAAGACCTGGGCGGTGTCCAGGTCGGTGCCGACCTCGAACGTGACGTTCAGCAGGTACTGCCCGTCGGAGGTCGAGGTCGACGACATGTAGAGCATGTCCTCCACGCCGTTGACCTCCTTCTCGATCTCCGAAGCGACCGTGTCGGCCACCGTCTGTGCATTGGCCCCCGGAAAACTCGCCGCGACCGAGACCGTCGGTGGGGTGATCTCCGGATACTGCGCGATCGGCAGCCCGATCAACGCAACCCCACCGAACAGGACTGTCAGGATCGAGATGACCGCCGCGGCGATGGGCCGCTTGATGAAGAACTCGGTGAACATCGGGCGGCAATCCTCAAGGAGCGTCGGGATCGGGAGTCGAGCCGGGCGAGGGAGCGTCCCCGGGACTCGGGGCGTCGGACGCCGCGGGGGATTCAAGTTCCTCCATGCCGGCAGCCTCCGTAATGCCGATGGCCGGGAGATCGAGACCCTCGACTTCGCCCGAGGCCTCGGAAACCACCGCGAGCGCCTCCTCCGTGCCGGGGGGCATCGGCATGGCGACGTCTCGGGGTTCGACGGCGATCCCCTCGCGGACCCGCTGGATGCCGCCGACGATCACGCGGTCCTCGGCCGTGAGCCCCTCGGTCACGACCACCATCCCGCTGAAGACCGGGCCGACATCGATCAGCCGCCGCTCGACGCGGTTCTCGTCGTCCACCACATAGGCGAAGCGAATCCCCTGGTCGGAGCCAAGTGCCGTCTCGGTGATGAGGAGCTGATCCTCGGGCTTGCCCAGAGGGATGCGGACCCTCGCGAACAGCCCCGGAGAGAGCAGGCGGTCCGGGTTGGGGAACACCCCCCGTGCTCGCAGGGTGCCGGTGTTCGGGTCGATCCGGTTGTCGGCGAAGTCGAGGATGCCGACGTGCGGGTAGCCGGGTTCGACGGCCAGGCCCATCTCGATCGGGATCATGGCTTCTCGGATGCGGGTGGCATCGAGTTCCTCTCCCCGGCGTTCCGAGGCGTCCTTCCGATAGCGGAGCAAGGCCCGCTCATCCACGTCGAAGTCGACGAACATGGGGTCGACCGAGACGACCGTCGTCAGCAAATTGTCGTCCGTCTTCCCGACGGTGATCAGGTTGCCGACATCAACCATGTGAGCCCCCGCCTGCCCGGAGATGGGCGAGGTGACCTCGGTGAAGCTCATGTCGAGCCGGGCCCGATCGAGCTCCGCCTCGGCCCCCTTGGCCTCGGCCACGGCCACGTCGTATGCGGCCGCGGCGCGGTCGAAATCCTGGCGGCTCCCCACGTCCCGCTGGGCGAGTGTTCGGTAACGATCCCGCTCCACCGCGTTCAGTCGGGCGCGTGCCTTGGCCTGCTCGACCCGGGCCTCGGCCAGCTCAACGGCATCGTGATACTCGCGCGGATCGATCACGAACAGGACCTGGCCCGCTTCGACCAGCTCCCCCGCCTCGAAGCGGATTTCCTTGAGATAACCCTGCACGCGAGCCCTGATCTCCACGGTCGAGACTGCCCGGGTCCGGCCCGTGTACCGATCGTAGTCGACCACCGGGCGGACCAGGGGGCGACTGACCGAGACGGGAGGGGGCCCCGCCTCCACGACCGAGGGCTCGGCACGTTCGCAGCCGGCAGACGCCAGGCAGAGGACCATCGGTGCGGCCAGAGCCGATGCTCGGCAGAGGAAGGGGACGATACGGCTCATGGTCTCAGAACGCTCCCGGAATGGGGCAAAGAATCAGCGCCAAGGAGGTGTGCCGATCGGAATGATCCTAAATGTTCGGTTCGGTCTTCGTCGACCCTGTCCGCAACGGATCGCGTCGAACGTCCTGCCTCCCGGCAGAACCCCTTTTGATTCGACGCCATTCGTCCCGATATCGTCGTCGACCACGGAATCACGAATCCGAAGGGGCATCGTACCGACCGAGTTGCCGTCTCGAATCACTTCGATTCTCCGAGCAGGCCCCAGAGCCGTTCGAACTCCCGCAGAAATGAGGTGACGAGCCCGGCCTCGCTGGTGATGATGAAATTCTCGAAGTTGTACTCGGCCGCCCCTCGGGTCCAGTTGTAACTGCCGGTCAGCAAGGTGGCACGGTCGAAGACGGCGAACTTGTGGTGCATGTGATTCGGGTCGCGGTCGGTGTGCAGCCTGATCCCCGCTCGCCTGAGTTCTCGGATGTCCGACCCGGTGTCGTGTGCCTTCTCGTCGTCGCTGATGACCCGGAGGGCAACCCCTCGTCGGTGGGCGGCGAGCATGGCCGAAGCGATCCGGTCATCGGTGATCGTGAAGACGCAGACATCGACGGAATGCCGGGCGCGGTTGAACAGGCCGGCGATGGCCCGAGGGCCGGAGTCGCCCGGCATGAAATAGGCCGCCCCCTTCTCCGGGGCCTCGCGACCGGACGAGGTGCGGTGCGCCAGCAATTTCTCGACCCCCTCGAGCCAGTCGAGGATTTCCGGACCTCCGCCGTCGTCCAGGGCCCGGCGGGCCAGGGCGAATGCCCTGCTCCTCCAGAACGCCTCGGTGGCGGTGTCGGCATCCTGCTCGTCGAGGAGTTTTTGGATCGTCTGGCGTTCGCCCCGGGAAAGGCGATGGTCGTCGAGGGTCTGGGCCAGCAGGGCGTCGATGCGATCTGCGTCGGACATCGGTGCGGCTCGTCGGCTTGCAGTGGGCCGGTCGGGGGTGTTATGATGCCTCGTTCCAGCCCGGACCGAAGGCGCCTAAGAACCAAAAATCGTCCCCCCCGACCTCGGGAGGAAGGGGGTTGGGAGTTGTTCCGATGTCGATGGACAAAAGTTTGAAGAAGGCCAGCGGCCTTTCCCGTCAGCGTAACGTGCAAACCCGTGCCGAGCGACTGGCCATCCTCCAGGAAGACGGCCGTTGGGATCACGATCAACCGGTTTATGGCCTGCCCAAGACCCGGCACCGCGACCTGGCCGTCGGCCAGTCGGGACCGAAGCGACCGGGCAGCGGCCAGGACTAAGGCCGGGGAAACCTGGCCTCCCGCAGCCGCCGTCATCGCCCGAAATCGTGCTCAGCGATCGTCCGGCAGGGCGTTCAGCTCGGTGGCGAGTTGAAAGTCCCGATCGGTCAGCCCGCCCGCGTCTCGGCTATTGACCTCGATCCGTACGGTCCGATAACTGAGCACGATTTCCGGATAATGTTTCAGCCGATCGGCCACGGCCCAGGCCTGATTGACGAACTCAAGCCCGCGTCGGTCTGAGGCAAACTGCCAGGTGCGAACGAGCATGTCGCCCACATGCTCCCACCCCGGAACGGTTGCGAGCCGAACCTGGATCGTCTCGTCGTGGAGCTTCTTCATCGGCCGCTCCTCGCGGATCGGATTCGGATCGATTCGATTGCGATGCCCCTCAGGAGCTTCGGACCCGACGCATCCCGGCCCAAATCGACTGGAACTCGATTATCCCTCGCTCCCTCAGAGAGGGCAAGGGTCCCCTCGCTGCCCCGTTCGCGAAGCGGAGCGGTTCGGGCGCGGATCGCGATGGTTCACACGCCCTGGGACCCTTTCGCTCGCCCCTTCGACGTGACGCTCTGAGCCGTCCTCGGACGTTCTCGCCCTTTGACCGGCCCCGGGAGGGCCGTCGCATGACGCTGGCTCTGGCCCTCTCCTGCCTCGCGATCGTCGCTGTCAGTCTGCTTGGCGGCTTGCTCCCGCTCATCACGACGCTCACCCACACGCGACTTCAGCTTTACCTCAGCTTCGCCGCCGGGACCATGCTGGGCGCGGCGTTCTTTCACATGATGCCCGAGGCCGTCGCCCTGGGCTCGGCCGGTACGCTTCGATGGGCCGCCGCCGGGCTCACGGCGTTGTTCCTGCTCGAACGCTTCTTCTCCTTCCACCAGCACGAGGCCCCCAACCCGGCCGAGCCCCACGATCACGGGCACGACCACGGGCATCACCATCAGGCCAACCGCGGCCGGGTCGAATCGCCGACCCTGAACTGGGCGGCGGCGGCAATCGGTCTGGCCGTGCATAGCCTGATCGGGGGAGTGGCGCTGGCCAGCGCGGTCGTGGCCGACTTCGAGACGAAAAGTACCTTCGGCGCCGCGAGCTGGGGGGTCTTGCTCGCGACGATCGTCCACAAGCCCGCCGATGCGCTGACGGTGATCAGCCTGATGCTCCGAGCCCGGACGACCCCGGCGAAGGCCCACCTGGTGAACTTCGGCTTCTCGCTGATGATCCCGATCGGTGTGGCCCTGTTCCTGATCGGTGTTTTGCTGCTCGATGCGCCTCGATCGGGGATCGTGACCGCGTCGGCCCTGGCCTTCTCCGCCGGGACGTTTCTCTGCATTGCCCTGAGCGATCTGCTCCCGGAGCTGCATTTCCATTCCCACGACCGGACGAAGCTCTCCGTCGCGTTCCTGCTCGGCCTCGGCCTGATGTTCCTCTCCTCATTCGGCGAGTCGGAACACACGCATTCCCCGATCGATCACGAGGATCACGGCCATGTCCTCCCGGCCGACGACCACTGATGGTCGGCCCTCCCGCTGTGCCTCGGGGTGATTCGAGCCCGG